>NZ_LT629792.1:1518870-1822644 GCF_900106055.1 Schaalia radingae
TGGCGGGTCTGTTCCTCCAGGCTTGTCACCTCATCCGCAAATGACGGATCCTCCTCAGCGAGTTCACGAGCTGCTTCCATATCATCAGTGGCTGCGCAGTAGCGCTGGTAAGCCTCGGCAACACGGTTCAGTTCGGCGTAGCGCCGCCCCACTTTACGAGCCTTTGCCTGATCGTTGTGCAGTGCAGGATCTGCCATTTGCTGCTCGACACTATGGTGCTCTTCGAGCAGTGCCTGCAGCGTCGGGAATTCATCTGCGTGTGATGCCGATGCCATGCGAGCTCCTCCGATTGTGGCGAAAAGATGTGCGATACAAAGACGCCGGTGCCCTGACGGGTCACCGGCGCTGAAGTCAAACGCTATTTGCTGCGTTTGCCGTAACGGGCTTCGAAGCGAGCCACGCGGCCACCAGTATCCATAATCTTCTGCTTACCCGTGTAGAACGGGTGGCACTGGGAGCACACGTCCACGCGCATCTGACCCGACGTAATCGTCGAGCGTGTTTCAAACGAGTTGCCGCATGTGCACGTCACCGTGGTGGGAACGTATTCGGGGTGGATACCCTTTTTCATGGTTTTCTCCTTACGGGATTCGAGGACGCCGGGTCCGCATGCGCAATCATCGACATCGCGCATTACGCGGTGAACCGGAACCGAGTTGCAATTGTGCCACTTTCCGGCCGATAGATCCAGATGATGTACCGGCGGTGCAGGTGAGATTACCCACCTGCACCGCCGGTGGGTAATCTAGTCAGCGTTCGGCGTGGTCTTCTGGATCAGCATGAGGAACTCAGCATTGGACTGGGTTTCCTTGAGTTTGTCCAGAACCACTTCCAGTGCCTGCTGTTGCTCAAGGGATCCGAGGACGCGGCGCAGCTTCCACATGATGCGCAGCTCTTCAGGCTTGAACAGGACTTCCTCGCGACGAGTGCCCGAGGCGTTGACATCGATGGCCGGGAAGATTCGACGATCTGCCAGCGCGCGCGACAGGCGCAGTTCCATGTTGCCGGTGCCCTTGAACTCTTCAAAGATGACTTCGTCCATCTTGGACCCGGTCTCCACCAGGGCAGAGGCCACGATGGTCAGTGAGCCGCCTTCCTTGAGGTTGCGGGCTGCGCCGAAGAACTTCTTGGGCGGGTACAGCGCGGAAGCGTCCACACCACCGGAGAGGATACGACCTGACGCCGGTGCCGCCAGGTTGTAGGCGCGTGACAGGCGCGTGAGTGAATCGAGCAGCACGACAACGTCCTGTCCCAGCTCGACCAGGCGCTTGGCTCGCTCAATGGCAAGTTCGGCAACCGTGGTGTGGTCGGAAGCGGGGCGGTCGAAGGTGGAGGCGATGACTTCACCCTTGACAATGGAGCGCATGTCGGTGACTTCTTCAGGACGCTCGTCAACCAGGACGACCATGAGGTGAACCTCAGGGTTATTGACCTCGATTGCCTTGGCGATCTGCTGGATAATCATCGTCTTACCGGCCTTCGGAGGGGAGACGATCAATCCTCGCTGTCCCTTGCCGATCGGTGCCACCAGGTCGATGACGCGAGGCGTCACGGCCTTCGGGGTGGTTTCCAGGCGCAGCTGCTCATTGGGGTACAGCGGTGTCAGTTTGCCGAATTCGCGGCGCTCGCCGGCTTCCTCGACAGACATTCCGTTAACGGTGTCCACCTTGACCAGTGCGTTGTACTTCTGGCGCTGGCGCTCGCCTTCGCGAGGCTGACGCACCGCACCGGAGACGGCATCGCCTGCGCGCAGGTTCCATCGGCGCACATTGCCCAAAGTGACGTACACATCGTTCGGGCCGGGCAGGTATCCCGAGGTACGAACAAAGGCGTGGTTTTCCTGAACGTCCAGGATGCCTGCGATAGGTGCCAGCACATCGTCTTCACGAATTTCCGGCTCATTGTCGCGACGGCGGTTGTTGCGCGAATTTCGCTCCGAACGATCTGAGCGGTCTCGGCGCTCGTCACGGTCTCGTCCGCGGCGGCGCGCATTGCGTTCTCTGCGACCGCGCCCACGGGAGTTGTTCGCGTTGTCGCCTTCAGGCAGTTCAATCTCATTGAGTTTGCGGTGAGCTGACTCGCTACCGGACTGCTCGGCGTCGGCCGAGTCATCATCACTGTGAACACCGGCGAGTTCAGCACGCACATCGAGGGCGGCCGCGCGATTCTCACGCGCCTCGTTGCTGCGGTCATACTGGTTGGAGCGTGAACGTCCGTGACCATTGCCCTTGCGGGCCAGTGGCTTGCGTTCGCGGCGCTCGTCAGATGAGTCACCCTCGTCGTGGCCGTCACCCTTGGGAGCCAGCGGCTTGCTCTGGAAGTCCGCCCCAGGAAAGTCGAGTGAGAATTGACGCGGCTCGACAGCACCGGCAGTGGCGACGCGGCGACGTCCTCGTGACCGTGTCGGTGTCGAGGCCTGTTCGCCTGTCGATTCAGATTGGTGGCGTTCAGAGGCGTCAGCGGCAGGGCGTTTGTGCTCTGAGCGTGCTTGAGACGAATTGTTGCCGCGGCGGGCGGCTTCGATGGTGGAGACCAGATCGGCCTTGCGCATGGTCGAGACTCCGCGGAGCCCCATCTGCGCTGCAAGTGCCTTCAGCTCCGTCAGCTTCATGGCTGACAATGGCGCGTGATTCGATGCGCCATCAGTGTGATCGTTGCTCACTAATTGTTCCTCACTTGATCGCCCTATGCGGGCAGATGAAATCCGTTGAAAGATACACAAACGGAGGTGTACACGTCGAACAAGTCTTGTGACGAGTACCAGGATGGCCGACACAGCGGCTATGACTGTACAACACAGTCACCGCTGAAAAGTTTAACCACTTCTCCCCCCACTATGTCATCTTTCGCGTGGCAATGCGAGGATTGTTGAGCGGAAAATCACACATTGGGACGCTGCGGGCGATCTGTTCGGATTCCATCCCCGCTGACAGCCAGAGATCGCACAGTCCAACCCGACCGCTGCGCGCTCGCACGCATGTCATCATCCACGTGGTTCAACGCCATGACAGTGGGACCTGCGCCGGAGACCACTGCCGCCACGCCGGCTTCACGCAGCCAGTCAACCAGTGCCAGTGACGGCTCCATCACGGCGCGCCGGTATTCCTGGTGCAGATGGTCCTCAGTTGCGTCGAAAAGCCAGCGGCTGATATCCGCATCGTCCGAGCCGACAGTGCGCGCATTGTCGGACATGACGGCAACCAGCACAGCTGCACGTGAAATGTTGGCAACAGCATCGCGATAGGGCACGACGTCGGGCAGGACCTGACGCGCCTTCGACGTGGCGAGTGGGAAATCAGGAATAAACACGGTGGGCGTCATCGACGCGGGGGGCTCAAATCGCAGGGCCTGAGCGTCATCATCACCCATCCACGCCACTGTCATGCCGCCTTCGATTGCGGGGGCCACATTGTCCGGATGCCCTTCCATGTGCGTGGCGAGCTGCAGGATCGTGTGATCATCCAGCGCCTCAGCGTCGCGGATCAGCTCGCGCGCCAGGGCCAGTCCCGCCACGACGGCACTGGCCGATGAGCCTAGTCCCCTGCTGTGCGGAATGACGTTATGGCAGTGCATTCTCACGCCTACCTGCGGCGCGCCCACATGATCCAAGCCCACTCGCATCGCACGCACGATCAGGTTGTCGTCGCCCTCGCTGACAGTGCCTGCCCCTTCGCCCTCGACAACAATGCTGGTCGGGCCGGCAGTGGCGTGAACGGACACGATGTCGCGCAGATCCAGTGCGATCCCGAGACAGTCAAAACCCGGCCCCAAATTGGCGCTGGTGGCCGGCACGCTGACACGAGCAAAATCCGCACGCAGTTGCACGATGGTCTCCCACACATTGATTGACGGTGAACGAGGGCGGCGCTCGCCGCCGTTCATGAGGCGATGAAACTTAGTCTAGACCGCACACGGCGCCGAATCGCCCACTAACGGCACAGCGATGCGCCTGCGTGCACCTCGGTAACGTCGGCTACTTCAACCCCAGCAGTTCAGCAACTTCGTGCGTGTCGGGTGCAACGACTTCAGCCTGCATACCCCCGTCAGGCAGGGCCGCGAGCGCCGTCTTCGTATCCTTCAGGCCATTGCCCGTCACCGTGCACACGATTCGTGCGTCGCGCGGAACGCGTCCGTCTTCAGCTGCGCGGAGCAGCCCGGCCACGGATGCGGCAGATGCCGGCTCGACGAATACTCCGGCTTCGCCGGCAATGATCTGCTGGGCACGCATGATTTCCTCGTCGGGAACAGCGGTGATGAGTCCCTTGGAATCGTCGCGCGCACGTGAGGCGAAATCCCACGACGCAGGGAATCCGATCCGGATGGCGGTCGCAATTGTTTCCGGGTTGTCGATGGGATGTCCGGCAACAAATGGTGCCGCTCCGGCTGCCTGCACGCCCCACATCTGCGGTACGTGTGTGGCAACGGCTGGAAGGTTCCGGTAGGACTCTTCCATCGTGGTGACAGCTTTCTGGCCAGCGTATTCGTTGTAACCCATCCAGTAGGCGGAAATGTTCCCGGCGTTTCCCACGGGCAGTATGTGAATGTCGGGCGCATCGCCCAGCGCGTCAACGATTTCGAATGCGGCGGTCTTTTGCCCCTGTAGGCGGTAGGGGTTGACCGAGTTGACCAGTGCGACAGGGTAGGTTTCCGTCAGCTTGCGCACGAGGCGCAGCGCGTCGTCGAAGTTTCCGTCGACCTGAACCAGGCGGGCACCATGCATGATGGCCTGGGCCAGCTTTCCTGCAGCGATTTTTCCGGCGGGCAGGATCACGACGCATTGCAGTCCGGCAGCCACAGCATAGGCTGCAGCCGAGGCTGACGTGTTGCCGGTGGAGGCGCAGGCGATCATCTGGGTGTCGGTGGCGGCGATTTTGGACACGGCCATTGTCATGCCGCGGTCCTTGAACGAGCCAGTCGGGTTGGCGCCTTCCACTTTCAGCCAGACGCGCGCTCCGACGCGCTTCGAAATGGCAGGAGCTTCTACGAGTGGCGTGCCACCTTCCAGCAGTGTGACAACCGGGTCGGATTCTTCCAGTGGGAGCCGCTCAGCGTATTCACGCAGCAATCCGCGCCATTGATGAGCCATGTGTTATTCACCTTCCATACGTAGGAGCGACGCCACGTCGATGACGGCGTCAGATTGACGGAGTGCTTCAGCTACTGCCAGCACGTCAGCCTCACGGGCACAGTGCGTGGCGATCACGATGGTGGTTTGCGCACCCGGTTCACCGTCACGCTGGTCGACCGAGTGGATGGATACGCCGTGACGGGCGAATACGGAGGCCACGTCAGCTAAAACACCCAGATCGTCATGAACACGCAGACGAAGCTGATAGCGGGTGCGTGTCATGCCCTGTTCAATGATCGGCAGATGCGCGTAGGTGGATTCGCGCGGAGCATGGCCACCGTGCACACGGTGGGACGCCCCGGCGACCAGGTCGGACAATACCGCTGAGGCAGTTGGCGCACCGCCTGCGCCTTGCCCGTAGAACATGAGCCGTCCGGCAGATTCGCCTTCGATGATGACGGCGTTGTACACGCCGTCGACAGTGGCCAGTGGGTGTCCTGTCGGCACGAGGGCCGGATGAACGCGCGCGTTGATCACTTCATTGCCCAGATCGTCGAGGCAACGCTCACCCACGGCGAGCAGTTTGATCACGTGATTGGTGCGCGCCGCTTCCATCATGTCGTCAGCGGTGATCTGCGAGATGCCTTCGACGCTGACATCGTTCATGGATACGCGTGAATGGAACGCCAGAGAGGCCAGCAGTGCGCACTTAGCGGCAGCGTCATACCCTTCGACATCAGCAGTGGGGTCAGCTTCCGCGTAGCCTCGTTTCTGCGCGTCGGCAAGGGCTTGTTCGTAGCTGGCGTGTGCGTTGAGCATGGAATCAAGGATGAAGTTCGTCGTGCCATTGACGATGCCGACAATACGGCTGATCTTGTCACCTGCCAGCGATTCACGCAGACCGTAGACAACTGGGACGGCTCCAGCCACTGCCGCTTCGAAGTACAGATCCGTATCCGCCTGGGCCGCAGCCTCGTACAGTTCCGGACCGTGGGCGGCAAGCAGTGCCTTGTTGCCGGTCACGACCGTTGCCCCACCATTCAGGGCCCGCAGCACGTATTCACGTGCCGGTTCAATGCCGCCGATCAGTTCGATGACGATGTCTGCATGGTCGATCGCTTCTGCCGCATCCGTTGTCAGCAGTTCCGGATCGATGTCAACATCACGCGGGGCGTGCACATTTCGCACGACGACAGCTGAGATTTCCAGCTGCGCTCCGCATCGTTCGCTCAAGTCAGCGCTTCGTTCGTGGATCAGTCGAATGACCTGCGAGCCGACGGTTCCCGCTCCCAGGATGGCGACTCGCACTGTGCGCGGCTGTTCCGACATCGTGCACCCCTTCATTGATCAGACGTTTCGATAGTGATCCTAACCAAGGCCACAGGCCCGATGCGACAGTGTCCAGTGTGCGGCACATGGATCCGCGTCGTTGATGCTCGCCCCTCGTCAATGGTGACCGTCACTGCGAGCGAGGGCTCCCTCGTGAGCGTCATCACGAGGTATATGGCAGCAAGATTGCGTACAGTAAAAGATGCGCCGCATGTATGTGGTGATTCGCAGATCGATCCTCGACGGTTAAGGAAAAAGACGCAATGAACGTCGCAGAACAACTCGTCAGCCAATTGGTGGAAGCTGGAGTACATCGGATCTATGGAATCGTGGGCGATTCGCTCAACCCAATTGTTGATGCGGTGCGCAAAACCGGAGGATCCGCCAGGGGCGGTATCGACTGGGTGCACGTGCGCCACGAGGAGTCGGCCGCGTTCGCCGCTGCCGCTGATGCTCAGGTGTCCGGAAAACTGGCAGTGTGTGCGGGTTCATGCGGCCCGGGAAACCTGCACCTGATCAACGGCCTCTTTGATGCGCAGCGTTCCGGCGCGCCTGTCCTGGCTATCGCCTCACACATTCCCAGCGTGCAGATCGGACAGTCTTACTTCCAGGAGACCCACCCCGACCGGCTTTTTGTGGAGTGCTCGTCGTACTGCGAAATGGTTTCCACCGCTCAACAGGCTCCGCGCGTCATGAACGCTGCGATCCGTCACGCGATTGGCACTCAGGGTGTCGCAGTGGTGACGATTCCCGGTGACGTGTCTGACCAGAAGGCGCAGGCTCCCACACCCCAGTTCGTTCCGGCTCGCCGTCCGATTCTGCACCCCAACCCCGATGATGTTGCTCAGCTTGCCACCATGCTCAACAAAGCCAAGAAGGTCGCGATTTTCGCGGGTATCGGTGTGGCGGGCGCACATGATGAGGTCATTGCACTGGCAGACGCACTGCAGGCACCAATCGGGCATACCCTGCGCGGGAAAGACTTCATTCAGTACGACAACCCCTTCGATGTCGGCATGACCGGCCTGCTGGGATACGGCGCAGCTGCAGAAGGCATGAACGATGCGGATGTCCTGCTGCTGCTTGGAACAGACTTCCCGTATAACCAGTTCCTGCCTGACACGCTGACCGTACAGGTCGACAACAGCCCCGAAAAACTCGGACGACGCACCGACGTGTCCCTGCCGATCTGCGCCGATGTCAAGGCATTGATTGACAGCCTCATGCCGCAGCTCAAGGGACGCCGCTCATCAGCATTCCTGAAGAAGCAGCTCAAGAAGCACGCCAAGATCATGAAGGCACCCGTCGGCTCCTATACGCGCAAGGTCGAGCACATCAAGCCGATTCACCCCGAATACGTCGCACACGTCCTGAACGAGATTGCCGCACGCGACGCGATCTTCACCGCCGACACCGGCATGTGCAACGTGTGGACAGCCCGCTACATCGATCCGCTGGGGTCGCGCCGACTGATCGGCTCCTTCCTGCACGGATCAATGGCGAATGCTCTGCCTCAGGCCATCGGCGCTCAGGAAGCATTCCCGGACCGCCAGGTGATCTCCATTTCAGGCGACGGCGGCCTGTCAATGCTGCTCGGCGAGCTGGTCACAGCCCGCATGCATGACCTGCCCATCACGGTCATCGTGTTCAATAACTCAACGCTGGGCATGGTCAAGCTGGAGATGCTCGTGGACGGAATGCCTGACTTCGGCACCGACGTGCACGACATGCACTATGCAGATGTCGCGTCCGCAATGGGATTCCAGGCTGAACGCGTGGACGATCCTCAGGATGTGCGCAATGCCTTGACGAGGGCGCTCAGCCATCGCGGTCCCTCCCTCGTCGAAGTCATCACCGATCCAAACGCGCTGAGCCTTCCACCTGAAATTACCGGCGAGCAGCTGTTCGGCTTTGCCACGGCCATGTCGAAGATCGTGTTGAACCGCGGTGCCGGCGAAGCAGTGTCAATGGCAACGTCAAATATGCGCAACATTCCACGCTTCTGATCCGGCGCGGACAGGACTCCCTCGTCGCTTACTGCATAATGCGACATTCGTCATGGGACTTTTGTCCCATTGCTCAGAATGTCGTCAGCATAACCACGCGCAGTGAGACGTAGTCCATAGGTCCTGATTCAGGATCCTCCTAGAAGGCCCAGCGCTTTCGAGAGACAATAAGGTCAGATGTCAAACAGACATACATTGGCTGGCCGCGAACCACGCCACCGAAACCCTTCAGATCGAAGGGACCGGAACCGGAGAAGAGGGATTATGACCACCCAGATGACCGCTCCAACATCCGTCAGCGAAGACCCGTGGGATGGGTTCGAGCGCGGTGCATGGACCGAGCACATCGACGTTCGTGATTTCATTCAGCGCAACTACACGCCATACGAGGGCGACGCCTCCTTCCTTTCTGGCCCTACAGACAAGACACTGCGCCTGTGGGACACACTGGAGAAGAATTACCTGTCCGAGGAGCGCAGGAAGCGCGTACTCGACGTTGACACGGATACACCGGCAGACGTTGACGCGTTCGGCCCCGGATACATCAGCGACGACGACAATGTGATCGTCGGCTTGCAGACCGACTCACCCCTCAAGCGCGCGATGATGCCGTTCGGCGGATGGCGCATGGTGGAAACTGCCATCAAGGAAGCCGGTAAAGAGGTCAACCCTGACGTGAAGAAGATCTTCACTCAGTACCGCAAGACCCACAACGATGCCGTGTTCGATATTTACACACCTCGTATTCGCGCAGCCCGTTCTTCCCACATCATCACCGGCCTGCCGGACGCCTACGGCCGTGGCCGTATCATCGGTGACTATCGCCGCGTCGCTCTGTACGGTGTCGACGCGTTGATCGAAGCCAAGCAGGTTGACAAGGACCGCTACGCTGATCAGCCGTTCTCCGAGCACTGGGCCCGCTACCGTGAAGAACACGCCGAGCAGATCAAGGCTCTGAAGAAACTGAAGAGCATGGCTGCCAGCTATGGCTTCGACATCTCCGGCCCCGCGAAGAACGCGCAGGAAGCTGTGCAGTGGACCTACTTCGCTTACCTCGGGTCCGTGAAGTCTCAGGACGGCGCTGCAATGTCGATCGGCCGCCTGTCCGCATTCTTCGATATCTACTTCGAGCGCGACCTCAAGGCAGGCGTGATCACCGAGCAGGACGCTCAGGAAATCATCGACGCCCTGGTTGTCAAGCTGCGTATCGTGCGTTTCCTGCGTACCGAGGCGTACGATCAGATCTTCTCCGGCGATCCCTACTGGGCAACCTGGTCAGATGCCGGTTTCTCAGAGGACGGTCGCACACTGGTCACCAAGACGTCTTTCCGTCTGCTGCAGACACTGCGCAACCTGGGACCGGCTCCCGAGCCAAACATCACGATCTTCTGGGATGAGAACCTGCCCGCAGGTTACAAGGAATTCTGCGCCTCGATCTCGATTGAGACGTCCTCCATCCAGTACGAATCCGATGAGCAGATCCGCGCTCACTGGGGCGACGATGCAGCGATCGCATGCTGTGTGTCTCCGATGCGCGTGGGCAAGCAGATGCAGTTCTTCGGCGCGCGCGTCAACGCCGCCAAGGCTCTGCTGTACGCCATCAACGGTGGTCGCGATGAGATGACCGGCAAGCAGATCGTTGACGAGTACGAGCCCATCAAGGGTGACGGCCCGCTGGACTTCGATGAGGTCTGGGCCAAGTACGAGGACATGCTGGACTGGGTTGTGGGCACCTACGTTGAGGCCCTCAACATCATCCACTACTGCCACGACCGTTACGCCTACGAAGCGATGGAAATGGCACTGCATGATTCGGATATCGTGCGCACCATGGGCTGCGGTATCGCCGGCCTGTCCATCGTGGCCGACTCCCTGGCTGCCATCAAGTACGCCAAGGTCGTCCCCGTGCGTGATGAGACCGGCCTGGTTGTGGACTACGAGGTCGAAGGTGACTTCCCGACCTACGGCAACGACGATGATCGTGCAGACGAAATCGCCGCCACCGTTGTTCACACCATCATGGACAAGATCCGTCAGATCCCCCTGTACCGTGATGCCATCCCGACTCAGTCGGTGCTGACCATTACCTCGAACGTGGTTTACGGCCGCGCAACCGGCGCGTTCCCCTGCGGACACAAGGCCGGCACACCTTTCGCGCCGGGCGCCAACCCGCAGAACGGTGTGGACACGCACGGCATGGTCGCATCCATGTTGTCGGTCGGTAAACTGGACTACAACGATGCCCTTGACGGCATTTCGTTGACCAACACGATCACGCCATCAGGTCTGGGTCGGGACAAGGGCGAGCAGGTCACGAACCTGGTCGGCATCCTCGATTCCGGCTTCATTCCTGAAGACTGATTGAGACGACGAACAGTTCTTTTGAGATACTAGAAACAACCTGAGAAGGAGAGATCATGGCAACGAAGACGTTTGATGAGCGCCTGGCCGACATGAAGGACAAGCGTGAGGAGAACGGCGGCATCAAGGGGCTGTACCACGCCAACATTAATGTGCTGGACCGTTCCACCCTGGAAGATGCGATCGACCATCCTGAAAAATACCCGAACCTGACGGTGCGTGTGTCCGGCTACGCAGTGAACTTCGTGAAGCTCACCCGCGAGCAGCAGCTGGATGTTCTGTCCCGTACGTTCCACCACTCAGCCTGATCCCCGCAGGTACGAGGGCGTCCTCGGCACTGCGCGATGACACCGCAATGCGACGATCAGAAAACTGAAACGTGCCGCTTGGTTGCCTGCCGATCGATTCAACGATGGCAGGCAGCCAAGCGCTTTTTATGGCAGGAGGTGCATACATGACGACACAGTCACAGCCAGTGGCTATTGAGCTGCTCGGCGACCAGGATTTTCAGCCGCCAGCTAATCGGATGGCCGGGGCGGGCACAGCCGGCCTGCAGGAGCTGACCGACCTTGAGCGAACAGATCGTCTGCGCCGTATGCGCGAAGGAACACTCGGGTCGATTCACTCGTGGGAACTCGTGACCGCGGTGGACGGACCTGGTACCCGCATGACGATTTTTCTCAACGGGTGCCCGCTGCGCTGCCTGTACTGCCACAACCCTGACACTCTGAATATGCGCGACGGCCAGCCCATCGAGTCCGATGAACTGTTGCGCCGCATTAAGCGCTATCGCAGAATCTTCCGTACCACCGGCGGCGGAATCACGCTGTCGGGCGGCGAAGCACTGATGCAGCCTGCTTTTACTGCACGCATCCTGCGCGGCGCCCGTGAAATGGGTATTCACACGGCGCTGGACACTTCCGGCTTCCTGGGTGCGATGGCAACTGATGAAATGATCGAGGACACGAACCTGGTGCTGCTCGACGTGAAGTCCGGTGATCCTGATACCTACCGAAAGGTCACTGGCCGCGACCTGCAACCCACCATCAGTTTCGGGGATCGCCTGGCTCAGCACGGCACCGAAGTATGGGTACGTTTCGTCCTGGTGCCGGGTTTGACCGACGATCCGGACAACATCGACCGAGTGGGACAGATCGTCGAAAAGTGGCCGAACGTGTCCCGTCTGGAAGTCCTTCCGTTCCACCAGATGGCGATTGACAAGTGGAAGAACCTGGGGATGACGTACACGCTGGAGGACGTCAAGCCCCCGAGTGTGGAGCACGTGGATAAGGTGCGCGAGCAGCTGCGCCGCTTCGATATTGCAGCGGTGATGTAGCAGTGCCTCGCGCCACCCTTGGCGTGGGTTCCGTCACCCGCGCTCGGGGTGTCAGCGCAGCGGCCTCGAGCCACTACACTGGAAGAAATCTATGACGATTGCCAGCACAGATGGGTGGGAACGATGACACGCACACTTTCCGGACACGATATTACTCTGCGCGCAGGCGCATACACCGCTCACGTGGTGTCGGTGGGAGCGGCTCTTGCTTCCCTGACGTTCAACGGCCGCGATGTCACGCTTCCGTTCAACCCGAACGTTTTGACGAAGGGCTACTTCGGCAAAACGCTGGCACCGTGGCCCAACCGCATCACCGAGGCGACGTACACGTGGAACGGTGAGCGCATGGACGTGCCGCGAAACGAAATCGAAACCGGGGCAGCTCTGCACGGGCTGGTGTCCTGGACCGACTGGACCGTCGTACACTCCGATTCTGATTCAGCGACCATGAGCACATTCCTGCCGCCGCAATACGGCTACCCCTTCGCCCTCGACCTGTCGGTGACGTACGCACTGAGCGCGGAGCGCGGCCTGAGCATCACGATCTACGCGAAGAATGTGGGCAGCGAACCTGCCCCCTATGGTTGCTCACACCACCCCTACATCACGATCGGTCAGCAGTCGATCGACGCGATGACGCTGACGGTTCCGGCCGGCAAGGTTTTCGATGTCGATAAGCGTTTGGCACCCGTCGACCTGAAGGATGTGGAAGATCTGGATCTGGATTTCCGCTCCGGGCGGCTCATCGGCAGCCAGTCGGTCGATCACGCGTTCACCGAATTGCCCGACGGCACGTGGCAAGTCAGCCTGTGTGACGAGGGTGGCTCATCCGTGTCGGTCACCTCTGACGCGCCGTGGGTTCAGGTGTACTCCGGTGATCAGCAGGGACGTATCGCCACCGCTGTTGAGCCGATGACTTGCCCGCCTGATGCGTTCAATTCCGGGATCGACCTGATCGTACTGGAACCGGGCGAGGACTACTCGATGACGTTCATGATCAGTGCTGACTTCGTCGAGTGAGCACACTGACACTGTGACGGATCCGGGGTCGAGTGCCAGCGAGCCCCGGCGATCGCTGTTTGATCTGATCACACATCCACCGGACCTGCCTATCGTGTCAGTCCTCGATCAGGTGACGCGCGCCGCGCACCCGGGGACGTTTGCCGTCGTGTCAGCCACCGCCGGGTCCGGTAAGACGACGCTCATTGCGCCCGCTGTCGCAGCGCGCGTCAGCGGCACGGTGGTCTGCACGCAGCCGCGACGTATGGCTGCGCGCGCTTCCGCCCGACGAATTGCCTCCCTGCTGGGTGAGCGTGTGGGGGAAACGGTCGGGTTTACGGTGCGCGGCGAGCGCGCCGTCGGCCCGCACACGCGTATCGAGATGGTCACCCCTGGCGTGTTGGTGCGCCGCCTCCAGGCTCATCCGGATTTGCCGGGAGTGAGTGCCGTAATTCTGGACGAGTTCCATGAGCGTGCGCTCGACTCTGATCTGGCCCTGGCGTTCCTGCTCGATGTACGGCAGACACTGCGTGAGGATCTGACGATCTTCCTCACCTCGGCAACGCTGGATATGGCGCCGACACTGACTTTCGTCCGCACCCACGCCTGCGAGTGCGAGGGCGCAGATGTCATGACGATTGAGGCGCCGGGCGTGCTGTTTCCACTGGAGCAGTCGTGGGCGCCTGCCGCACCGAGCGTTTCTGCTCTCGCACCTGTCGGTGGCAGTGGCCGAGTGGGAGTAAGTCGAGAATTCCTGGCTCACATGGGTCGCGTTGTCGATGAGACTGTGCAGCGCACCAGCGCAGATGTCCTGGTCTTTGTGCCAGGTGCACGCGAGATCCGCATGCTGATTAATGAGTTGCGTGCGCGTCTGCGGGGCGACGTGGAGATAGTGCCTCTGTTGTCTGCTCTGTCAGCGGCCGAGCAGGACCGTATCCTGACACCTGTGCCTGAGGGCTGCGAGCGACGGCGACGCGTCATCGTGTCCACGTCGATCGCTGAATCGTCACTGACTGTTCCCGGAGTGCGCGTCGTTGTTGATTCTGCGCTGGCTCGCCACCCGTCCATCGACCCGGCACGCGGTGTCACCACCCTGGTCACAGTGCCAGCGTCACGAGCTGAGATGGTCCAGCGTTCAGGGCGTGCAGCCAGGCTCGGCCCTGGCTGGGCGGTGCGGTGCTGCGCGGAAAATGAGTGGGCGCGCCGCCGGCAGACCCCGGCCCCGGAAATCGTGGAGTCTGATCTGACTGATGCACTGTTGCAGTGCGCGGTGTGGGGCGTGCGCGACTTTGCTGACTTGCCGTTGATGGATCAGCCACCCTCGGGCAATGTCCAGGCTGCTCGCGAGGCGCTGGTCGCTATCGGGGCGCTCGACACTGAGGGCGCGCCCACACCTCATGGCGAGATGATTGCGCGACTGCCGGTCGCACCCTCGCTTGCTCACGCACTGGCAGCCTGCGCGCCGGTCATCGGGGTGGAGGCCGCGTGTGAGTGTGTTGCGATCATTGATGAGCAGATTCGCTGTGACAACGCCGATCTTGCTGCCAGCGTGCGCCGTCTGCGCCACTCCTCGCACGCCGAGTGGTCGCATATACGCGACCAGTCGGCGCGACTGACACGCCTCATGGGTCGATACGCTGCCGACATGTCGCGCCACGCACCTGCAGACCAGCTCAGCCGTGATGACCAGCTTGCCCTCGTCGCGGCCACCGCTCACCCGCAGTGGATCATGCGTAGGCGCCGCGATTCTCCCTTGTCCTACCAGTCGGTGTCCGGTCTGGGAGCGTCCCTGCCCGCCACCAGTCCCCTCGCCGGACAGCAGTGGCTGGCGGTGAGCGACATGACACGGCCGTCAGGCAGTTCAACCGCGCTGATCCGGGCGGCGCTCCCCCTCAGCGAGGATGATGCGCTGGGGTGTGCGGGCGCCCTTGTCCATGAGGACACGCGCGCCTGGTATGATCCGGCAGCACAGCGATTTCGCGGCGAACAGGCCACCATGCTGGGTGCTATTCGACTCGCGTCACGGTCACTCAGGACGCTGCCGCCGCAGACTGTTCAAGATCTCATGGCGCAGGTCTTGAATGAGCACGGAATGTCAGCGCTGACGTGGACACCGACCGCCGTGCAGTTGCGTGCCCGCATGGCAGCGCTCCACGAGACTGTCACAGATCCGTGGCCGGATGTGTCGGATGCAGCATTGGCCTCGAGTTTTCCGCAGTGGGGAGCTGAGGATTTACCTGCCTTGGCTTCGGGAAAACCACTGACCAGCATCGATACGATGCGACTGTTGCGTTCACTGTTGCCCTGGCCTCAGGCTGCGCGACTGGATGAACTGACTCCGCCCGATATTGAGATTCCAACGGGAGCACGTCGGCGCATTGAGTGGACTGAGAACGGGCCGACGCTCACGCTGCGAGTCCAGGAAGCATTCGGGTGGACGTCTACGCCCAGATTCGTCGACGGCCGAGTTCCGCTGATTATTCACCTAACCGATCCGGCCGGTCGTCCGGTGGCGATCACTTCCGATCTTGCGTCGTTTTGGGCTGGTCCCTACCAACAGGTTCGCTCCGAGCTTCGCGGCCGGTACACGAAGCATGCCTGGCCTGAAGACCCCCTGTCGGCTACTCCCAGCTCGCGCGCAAAGGGACGAGGGCGATCCCGCTGAGATTGTTGAACGGCGGTTGTTGAACGCCGAGGGTTCGCCGGGGCTGCTCAAAGAGCGAAGGATTCCCGCCGGCGCTGCCTGTGGTGGCCTGGACAGACAACGTGGCGCCCACACCACACGGTGCAGGCGCCACGTTTGAGTGCGACATCGGATGCGGTTGCACCCGGTGCCATCCTCACTAAATCAGGAACGCGTCATGCGTCGCGAAGCTGTCAACGCTCCAGCCCCAGCAAGCGCAAGACCGGCCAGTGCCATCGCGGGCACCGATGCGCCGGTACGGGCAACGCTGGGCTTTGCACTGTATGCAGCTGGCTGCTTATTTTGCTCGTCGTGCTTGCGGGTCGTGTCCAGAGTTCCCTGAACAGCCACCGTCACATCGTCATCAGCACGCGCATCGTTATTACGTCCCCACGCGTCGACTGCAACATTCAGCTTCCTGTCCGCAGTGAATGCCTGAGCGACTTTCAACTCAGCTTCCAGAAAGGCAACTTGCGAGTCGAAGGCGCCAGTCCCGTCAAGGGTGGCCACGGACCGACCGTTGACTCGCAAAGCAGCTTTCGTGTAGGGCCCGGAGACTGCTGCACGAATCCTGACGTACTCACCCTGGGGAGCAACTTTCGCATCCGCAATGGCCTTCCACGACTGGCTCTCAGAGTCCCAGTACTCCACTCCCGCAACCGTCGGCTGAGGCTGATTCACTGTGACAGCAGCCAGTGCGTCCACCAGACCGGTGCCGCGGTATTCCTTGCCGTCTGGCGCCTCTGCGTTGTTCGGGTCGGCCAAGACCTTGTAGCGGCCACCTGCCTGTTCACGCAGAAGGTTTGCTGCCTGGTCAGCACTCAGCGTCGGGTTAACGGACCGCAAAAGTGCTGCAACGCCTGCGGCATGTGGCGACGCCATAGATGTACCGCTCTTCGATGCGTACAGTGCAGTCTCATCCCTCCAGTCGAAACCAAGTGGAATCGTTGAAAAGATTCTCGATCCAGGTGCGGCGACATCGATAGCATTCGCGCCGTAGTTCGAGAAGTATGAGCGAATGAAGGGTCCGTCAAGCGGATCTGAACCCTCTGGCTTTGCCACCGAAGAGACCACGACCACTCCGGAAAGATCGCTGGGAAGGTCCACGCCTCCCACTGACGAGCGGTTCTCAATTGCAGCTCCAGCCACATCATTCGGGCTGCCACTGTCTGTCGTCGCGTTGTCAATGTCGCGATCGTCATTGCCGGCAGCCGAGATGTTGAGCACGTCGTGGTCGTGGGAGTAAGCAACCGCGCGAGTCACGGCCTCCAGGCCTGCAGCCTGGTTTTCTTCAGTGGGAAGCCAGTGTTCCCACGGATCGGTGAAGTATGAATTATTGGTCACCGCGATGTCGTGTTCTGCAGCCCAGATGAAGCTGCAGGTAACGTATTCGGGGTAGAACAGACCATCAGCGTTTCCTGCCTTAATCGCGGCAAGTTTCGCATGCGGTGCTACACCGTCAACGCCGATCCCATTGTGCGCTGCAGCAATCGTTCCGGCGACGTGTGTCCCGTGATCAGATCCAGATGTCGGGGAGGGCTGCCATGCCTCAAACGAGGTGTCAGGAATACCATTGTGAGAGCATCCAACGGATTTGCTGTGATCGATCTGGTCCTTGAGGTCTTCGTGAGTTCCATCGATACCGGAGTCGATGACACCGACGGTGACCGGCTCAAGCATGACATCGACGGTCGCTGCCTGGTCGGCACGGACAGCCTTCAGACCCCACGCTTTTTCGGATTGAGGATCGGGTGTGTACTCCTGGTCCAGTTCACTGTTCTTTTCAAGCTGGCTGCGACCCGTCATCCTCGTCGATGTGCCTGGCTGCCCTGACGGGGCTGAGTCTTGAGCCGCTTCCACGACAATCTCGTCACCTTTAACCTTGGCGTAGCGGGTGGGTCCGACGTTCGTCAGCGGCACCTTCTTGTCGGCCAGTGTCGTGCGCACGTGCTCCGCAAAGTTTCTGTCAGCTGTCTGAGCAAAGAATGAATCGATCTGCGGGTACTGCTGCAGGATCACGGCACCCGTGTCACGCACGGCCGTCACGGCAGAGTTAAACTGATCTGAACTGACGCCGCGCTTGAGGTTAATCGCAAAATTCTGGACGTAGGGAACACCTGGCTCAGGATCGCTCGCATCGTTCGCCTGGGGGGTTCCCTCGTCTGCCGCCCTGTCTGTTGCGGCCGGCTGGTTCGCCGCTACTGGCTGTCCTGACTGGGCGCCATCAGGTGACTGAGGGGCATCTCCAGATTGAGCAACTTCCACTTCTGCACCGTCGTCAGCTGGTGTTCCAGGCTGGGCACTCCCCACTCCCGTGACGACGCCAGCGCTGGCCACGCCAAGAGCAACCGTCACTGCTGTCAGCCGGGCAGCCCGCGTTACATTACGCTGCACACGCATTCTTGACCTCACTTTTACCATGTTGAAAGAAATCTGAGAATTTAACTTCAGATAAACCGCAGGTTAAGTCAGATGCATTCAAGAAAGGCGCAAGGTTTCACATTCTGATTAGTTTGTCCACTACGTGATCACACACTACAGGTGTCAATATCTTCTGGTCTAAACTACGCCTGAACTGCCGCGACACACAACAGCCCCTACGCAACACGCAGTTCTGCCAGTTTAAACGCTCTTTACTCAAATTCGTCCGGATGCGCCCCGATGCGGCCGCTTTCACTGTGGAGGGCATCGATCGCCTCCAAGTCAGTTTCCGGCAGGCTCACACCAGCTGCAGCCAGGTTTTCCTCCATGCGCTCAGGCGACGTGGTCTTGGGAATGACCACGCGACCACGTTGCATATGCCACGCCAGAACAGCCTGCGCCGCGGTGACACCGGCACGCTCAGCGATGTCGAGGATCACCGGGTCCTCGAGGTCGCGCGCCTGGCCCAACGGTGAGTACGCTTCGATGACCATCCCCCGGTTACGAGCATCAGACAATACGTCAGGCTGCGAGAAAGACGGATGAACTTCGGTTTGTAAGATCACCGGTGTCACGCCCGTCTCGTCGCGTAGACGGTCGAGGTGATGAGGCAGAAAGTTGGAGACGCCCAGCGCGCGCACGGCTCCCGTGTTGAGCATGCGGATCATGGAACGCCACGTTTCGACAAAAAGATCTTTCGAGGGAACCGGCCAGTGAATCAGATACAGGTCGATGACATCGAGACCAAGCGCACGTCGGGAATTATCCAGCGCCTCAATGGCTCGGTCAGCACCGTGATCGCTATTTTGCAACTTCGTCGTCACGAAAATATCGGAACGCTCCAGACCTGAACGTCGAATCGCCTTACCAACGCCGGCTTCATTGTGATATCCAGCGGCAGTGTCGATGTGCCGATATCCCGCCTCAATCGCCTGTTCGACCCGTTCTGCAGTTTCCTCAGGCGGAATTTGGTAGGTACCAAAACCAACTTGCGGGATGGTCATTCCCTGTTTCAACACAATGTCATTCACGTGAGAGGTCGAATCAGCCATGCATCGACCATAACGCACTGCGCCGCTCGTGCAAGTGGCATTGACGTAATAGGGCGCACAGCTGCCAGTGATCCTGAAGCTTCACCCAGCTTCACGCAGGTCAGGCGAGGCCCACGTCGCAGGCCAGTAGATCTTCCACGCTTTGGGAACGCACGATAACCTCAGCATTCCCGTCGCGCACGGCCACAACGCCTGGCCGCGGCACCATGTTGTAATTCGACGCCATCGACCAGCCATAGGCTCCCGTCGCCAGCACCACCAGCAGGTCACCGCGATGCAGGTCAGCGGGCAGGTCGACGTCCTTCACGACGATGTCACCGGACTCGCAATGCTTTCCAACCACTCGGCAGCGCACCAGCGGAGCACTAAGCCGCCGATTCGCCAGCGTGACGGAATATTCCGCGTCGTACAGTGCGGGTCGAATATTGTCCGACATTCCCCCGTCGACAGCCACGTAGCGGCGCACCAGATCGTCACTGACCTGCACGTCCTTCACCGCACCCACCGTGTACACGGTGACCGTTGTCGTGCCGATCACGGAGCGTCCTGGCTCCACGCTCACTCGCGGGACTGGTTCGTGATAGCGCTCAGCTTCTGCTCGAACGGTTGTAGCCAATTCACGCGCCACCTGCGCAGGTGTGGGTGGAATCGGGTCGGTTGACGTATAGGCGATGCCCAGTCCCCCACCCAGATCGATGTCATCGACGAGGACACCCAGTTCCTCATGAATCCTGTGGCGGAAAGCCATGACTATCCGTGCGGCGTGGGCAAAAGGCTCAGCCTGAGCGATCTGCGAGCCGATATGGTTATGCAGACCCACCAGCGTCAGGTTCGGAGCATCAAGAATCGCACGGACGACGCTCATCGCATCGTCTCCTGCCACCGATAGACCAAATTTCTGGTCTTCGTGGCTGGTTTGAATCATCTCGTTGCCACCTGCATGGATGCCGGTCTTCACTCGAACCATGACACGCGCTGTCACGCCGCTCTCGGCCGCAATGCGTTGAATCTGCTCCACTTCACCAGGTGAGTCCACGAAGATGCGGGCAATGCCTCGGCCGTTACCAGCAGTGAGCGCCACACGGATTTCCTCGTCCGACTTATTGTTCCCATGCAGGCCGATGCGCTCGGGGTCCACGCCGCTGCGCAGCGCACTGGTCAACTCCCCGAAGGTGGAGGTGTCGATGCCCATGCCACGTTCAGTGGCGGTGCGGGCCACGTGGGAGCACATGAAAGCCTTGGCGGCATAGAATGCGTCGCCACCGTTCATGCCGTATCCGTCCCAGAATTCCTCGGTCATGGTGGACGCCCACATACGCGCGCGAGCCTGAAGGTCGCGATCATCCAGAACAAAAAGCGGCGTGCCGAACTCTTCGGCCATCTCCGTCAGCGCGCACCCACCGATTTCGATGACACCATCATCTGTGCGGCGAGCTGACCACGGCCACATGTCCGCACGCTCGGAAGGCTCGGGACAGACGAGGGTACCAACGGTTGCTTTTGCTGACACGCTGGGGATCAGAGTCGGGTCGTCCTGTGCATCATGTGCTGACATCGTGGTCCTCTTTCTCGATTCCTGGCGCTGGACAAGCTGCGTGCACTACATGCGCTCGGGGGCGCTCACTCCCAGCAGTGCCAGTCCGTTACGCAGAACCCGCGTCACCGCATCGTTGAGCCACAGGCGGGCCACGTGGGACTCGGTCACGTCCTCGTCAGCGCGAGGGGTGACGCGGCACTGCCCGTACCATGCGTGGTACGTCGCAGCAAGTTGTTCGAGGTAACGGGCCACACGATGAGGTTCACGCATTGAAGCGGCCTGCGCAACAAGTGCCGGGAATGTGGCGAGCACTCCGAGCAGTTCACTGTCGGCAGGATGGTCCAACGCGGACGGGTCGAATCCGGCGTCTCGGCTGACACCGTGTTCAGCTGCATTACGCGCCACGTTGCAGGTTCTGGCGTGTGCGTACTGCACGTAGTAGACAGGGTTTTCGTTTGTGTGCGAGGACAGCAGGTCCAGGTCGATGTCCACGTTTGAATCCATCGATACGCGCACCAGTGAGTAGCGCGCGGCGTCAACGCCCACAGCATCCACCAGGTCATCAAGGGTGACGATCGTGCCGGCTCGTTTCGACATGCGCACCGGTTGTCCGTCCTTGACCAGGTTGACCATCTGGCCGATCAGGATCTGCATGTTGACACCTGGCTTGTCACCAAATGCTTCGCACATGGCCATCATGCGGCCGATGTAGCCGTGGTGGTCAGCGCCGAGCAGGTAGATTGCTGCGTCTGCTCCGCGGGAGCGCTTATCCAGGTAGTAGGCCACGTCGCCTGCGAAGTAGGCAGCCTGGCCGTCCGACTTGATGAGGACGCGGTCTTTGTCATCACCGTAATCGGTGGTGCGCAGCCAGACGGCGCCATCCTCGTCAAACACTTCGCCGCGTTCGCGCAGGATTTCGATGGCACGTGTGACGGCTCCGGAGGTGTGCAGGGAGTCTTCGTGGAAGAACACGTCAAATTCGGCGCGGAAGGCGCGCAGGCGATCCTTGATCTGCGCGAACATCAGGTCAACGCCGCGAGCGCGAAATGCCTCGACAGCCTCTTCATCCGGCAGTGTGGCGGGATCTGGCTCCCCTGCTGCCGCCGCATCGTGACGCACCTGGTCTGCGATGTCCTGAATGTACTGGCCGCCATACCCGTCCTCGGGCGCTTCCTGACCGCGAGCGCGCGCCACCAGTGAGCGGGCGAAACGGTCAATCTGGGAGCCGTGATCGTTGAAATAGTATTCGCGCGTGACCTCTGCGCCGCTCACGCTGATCAAACGGGCCAGCGAGTCGCCCACGGCCGCCCAGCGTGCGCCACCCAGATGAATCGGGCCGGTCGGGTTGGCCGAGACGTATTCGAGGTTGATATGCGTGCCGGCAAGTGAGTCGTTGTGCCCATATGCTTCGCCTGCTTCCACGATGGTGCGCGCAAGCTCGCCGGCACTGGCTGCGGCCAGTCGGATGTTAATGAATCCCGGACCTGCGATCTCAACGCTGTCGATCCCCTCGTTCTCACGCAGTGCGTCTGCCACGACGGTGGCCAGGGCACGCGGCGCGGTGTGTGCTTTCTTGGCCAGTTGCATCGCAACGTTGGATGCCCAGTCTCCGTGTTCGCGTTGCCGAGGGCGTTCCACGGTCACTGTTTCAGGGATGTCAGCCTCATCCAGGGTGATGGTGCCGGCGTGGGCGGCATCGCGCACAATGCGCGTGATCAGTGCAGAAAGTTCTTCAGGCGTCATGGTTCAAGATTAGACGGCATCGGCACGGTGCTTCCACTCGTTACCGCACTGTGGCGCACCCCGCGTTCAATCTCTCATTGAGCGCCTACCTGTGAGCGCCCCGAACAGGACTCGAACCACGTTTTTGCGTAATTCAGTAAACGCGCGTTTTGTGTTGATATAGAGCCGAAAAGTCCCGTCTGCCTTGAGTGCGTCTAGTGCCTGTATTATGCTTGTTTTTAGGTGTTTCGGGGAACGTTCGGGGAACGCTCGGGGAACGAAACGCACTCAAAGGAGCCACCACCATGCCACGCAACACGCACCAACAGCAGCGCCCCTTCGGTAAAATCAAGCGCCTACCGTCCGGGAATTACAGGGCGGACTATCCAGACCCACGCAAGAATGGGAAGCGTATAGCCGCCCCAGCCACGTTCTCACGCAAGGAAGACGCGCAAGTATGGCTATCGACTGAGAAGCAATCTATTGACCGGGGAACGTGGAAAAGCCCTGAACAGGTGGAGCGTGAGCGCGCCGAAGCAGAACGCAAAGCCCGGTACGACAATATGACGTTTGGCGACTACTACCCGATGTTCAGGAAGTCCGTCCGATGGGCACCCTCATCAGCGCGCACACGAGAACCAAGAATCAAGAAATATATTCTGCCCTACTGGGAAGACGTTCCGATCAAGCAGATCGACAAGTACATGATTGACCAGTGGGTGACCGAGGTTGTCGCACCATTGGGCTACGGGCAGCGCAAGGAAGTATGGCGCTTGTTTAAGCAGATTATGAGAGCGGCGGAAGATTCCGACGTGATCGACGTGGTGCCGAAGGTCAGCAGACACTCGAAGGATCTTATACGCCCACAGGTCAACGAGCCGCCCGCTCACTCCAACCGTGCTTTATCGCGTGAGGAAGTACAGAACGTGATAGCCGAAGCGTCCGACGAGAGCAGACCCGCCTTAGTTCTCATGGTTGTTACCGGCATGAGGCCGGGAGAAGTCAGAGGCTTGAAGCCCAAGGCGATTGACTTCAAGAACAATCTTGTGCGCATCGAGCACACAGTGAAGATGGAAGGCGAGGCGCAGCGAGGCGAGGACAACGCTAAGACGCGCTCCAGTCTTCGCACCATTCCGATTGACCCGCGCATCACCGCGATGTTGAAGCAGCACATTAGTAGCCATATGACCGGGGTGGATGCTTACGTGTTCCAGTCACCTAAAGAAAAAGGGCGGGCTGTCTCACTGACCAGTTTCCAAAAGACCGTGAAGGCCACACAGAAACGGCATGACTATGACCGGATGGCACCCTACTGTTTGCGCCACACGTTCGAGACGCAAGCCCAGCTAACCAGTGGTGCCATCATGATGGATGTCGACGCGATGATGGGGCACGAGGTCAGGAATGATCCGAATATGCAGCGCCGCTATTCTCACGCAAGCTTGGAGCGCCAGCGCCTTGTGGCCACCTTCATGGCTGATTGGGTATTGAACCCACCAGCGAGCAAAGCGGAAACGAGAACCGACATCGTGGGCTAAGCGCTCGCAGACAGGAGAGAAAAAGAGTGAGCGGCAAAATAACCTTCTCAGGTTCTGACATGCCTGACTTGTTGCACGCCATACAGGTTCGGTGCTGTCACAAGACTGTTGACGGGCGAGAGCTGTCTGACAGGGGAACCGTGCGTGTAGCGATAATCTACCGGTACGTGGGGCAGGGGTGGTCAACGGCAGAACCCGTAGATGACCCATACAATTTATACGGCTTTTCGAAAAAGCCGCCGGAGGTGGTGGACTTTGGCGTAGTCACGTGTCCCGTCTGTGGAAGCACAATTGAACTTCGCTACACGCAAGTGCAACTTGCTCTTGATTCTTATCTTAGGTGGAAACAGTGGCCGAACCAGATCATGATCCACTACGTCAAGAAGGCACCCCCAGTAACAGCGCCTGACAAAAGCGACGTAGACCTGTTAAAAGAGCGGTGGGCAGTGGAGAGGAAAGCCCTTGAGGGTAGGAAAGCCAATGCCAACCCATTCGCTCACCTGTTCGGGGACGAGAAAGCCCTTGAACGTGAGCTAGCGGAATTGGATGGCTTGGAAGACACACCGCCTTTCTAGACACGCGTTGTGCTCCAATGCGAACAGATGTGCTATTCTGCTGTCTAACGGAGTTTGGATAACTCGCGTGATGGTGGTTCTCCCACCCTAGATGTGAGCAATATAGTTCAGCACTAGGCGACAGTCTCGATGCCAAGGCAGACCAGATGGGTCGATAAGTCGGTGACTTATTAGGGACTTGGGTCAGGCGACAGGTCGGTGACCTGTTAGAGGCGCATAGTGGATTGTGACAGGTCGGTGACCTGAAGGTGTTGGCACGCTAGTTGACCCTGACAAAAGTAGGGGTTCACTTGGCGTGCCGTTTTTTATGCCATGAACCCCAGTGAATGATCATGGAGCGAAAGATCATGGCTGAAAACTTAAGGGACAACGCGCACCCAGCTAGTCCCGAACTTCTCACGATTCAACAGGCAGCGGAACTTCTCAACGTGTCAGTGGGCACCGTCCGCAAATGGATTACCAGCGGTGAGCTGAACGCCTACCGCTATGGGGCACATGGTCGTATCGTGCGCATCACCCGCGATGATATCCACCAGTTCGCCACCCCCATCATTGGAGGTGCCAAGTGAGCGCACCAATGAACAACCCGGTAACCCGGCAAGCGTGTAGAGACGAGCACAGGCAATACCGCGCTTACATGAAGGTTAGCGACTTGACGGCCTTCACCGGCATTGCGCCCAACACGATCTACACGTGGATCAAGCAAGGGCGGATCAAAACCGTTGAGTTCGGCTCGCGTATCTTGATCCCAGCAGACGAGATGGAGCGCCTATTAACCGAAGGCGTGCCTACACCCAACCCGTACAGGGACGGTGACGCGGCATGAACGAGCACAAAAGAAAGTGCCCCAGTGGGGAAACTGGGGCAAAAGATAAGAGCACGCAACCCTTGGGTTCTAGTGTAGCAACCCCCGGGTTCGACTGGAGACGCTTCACCCCGCGTGAGCAGGAAATCTACGTGCAAGGAATGACCGACGGTATCTCAATCGGTCACCACAAAGGCTATGTAGACGGCTACAAGCGCGCCGTAGAAGACCACAAACACCACTGGATCCAAGAGTGGTTCGAACGCGGTTGGAAGGCGTGCGAAGACTACTTCACGGCAATCATGGCACTATGCCTACCCTATCTAGAAGACGCGATCCGCTACCCCGATTACGCCACCTTGTGCGACATGCGGGGCGACCACGCGCGGGCAGAGCGCCAACGCCGAACCCTCAAAGAACGCGGGGTGGACAAGTGAGCGAAAAAGAAGAAGGCAGCGAACTATTCGATGCCGTCTACAAATTCCTAGGCCGCTTCGTCGCCTACCCCACCAGTGAATCACGCGTTGCGCACGTCCTATGGATAGCGCACACATGGTTCATGGACGAGTGGGAAGCAACCCCCCGGCTCGCTTTCCTCTCTCCCGAACCTGAGTCAGGCAAGACACGAGCACTGGAAGTGACAGCACCACTCGTGTGCGACGGACTATCATTTTCCAACGTCTCACCCGCCTACCTGTTCAGGCGCGTCACCAAGGAAGACACGCCCCCAACCGTCCTGTTCGACGAGATAGACGCAATCTTCGGCCCCAAAGCAAACGGCAACGAAGACCTACGCTCATTCCTCAACGCTGGACACCGTAAAGGCGCACGCATCGGGAGATGCCTCGACCACGGGGCGGGCATCGAAGAATTCGACACGTACTGTGCCGTAGCGCTCGCGGGCTTGGGGTACCTACCTGACACGATTGCCACGCGTTCTGTCATTGTCAGGATGCGGAAGCGTAAGAGTTCGGAACAGGTGGAGCAGTGGAGGATCCGCACGTGCGAACCCAAAGCCGTCGCACTGCATGATTGGTTCGAGCAGTGGGCAAGCCAACAACGGGATAACGTGGGCATCCCCATGTTGCCTAACCAGATCCGAGACCGTAACGCTGACGTGTGGGAACCGCTCATCGCCGTGGCTGATCTTGCTGGGGGCGCGTGGCCGCAAGCCGCGCGTACCGCGGCAATCACCATGACAAGCACCGAAGCCACTCCCGCAACGCTAGGTGCCCAGCTACTCGTCGACATTCACACCATCTTCGAAAGCAAGGGGCGGCAGTGGGTAAACAGTGGCGAGTTAGTTAACGAGCTGAACATGATGGAAGAATCACCGTGGGGCGACCTCAAAGGCCGCCCGATGGACACGCGTCGCCTTGCCCGTATGCTCAAGGGCTACGGCATCACCCCACAGAAGAAGCGGTTAGGCGAGGCAACATCGCGTGGCTATCCGCGTGACGCGTTCACTGACGCGTGGGAACGGTACCTACCCGCCCGCAGTCTCCAAGAAGCGGAACAAGCGGAACACCGGAACATTGGCGTCATACCAACGAAAAATGACGCCACACCCAAAACACCTATCCGGAACATCCGGAACACAAGTGGAACAAAACAGCCGCAGAATATCAACGATGTTCCGGATGTTCCGCTTGTTCCGGTTAAATCAGGGTACACGGGCGACGGCAAGCAAGGATCCCTGTTTGACAGTGATGTGGAGGGGTGCGCCTAACCAGTCAACGCACCAGTCCAACATTGCGGCGTGTGGCTCTCATGGCAATCGACTGTGGGAGCCACGCGCGTCACGCCCGCGAGCGCACCGCGTCCCCGCATCAACGCGGCATGGGTGAGCAGCAATCAAGAAAACTGAGAACCGTTCTCACACAAGCCGCGCGGGCAAAACCATACCCCCAGCGCGACAACGCTAGGGGTAAGGCACCGGCAAAAGCCGGTGTAAGTGTCCATTGAAAGGAAAAATAAATGGACACCTTTCCTGATGTGTTCCTAGCTCTGCTAGGTACGTATAGTATATGGCGCGCGTGACAGGCACTGTCAATACTCACCCGCGTCACCGTTCAGGAAGTCAAGCATGAGCGCGTCAGCGCGCGTTAGCGACTGCCACACAGCGCCCTGAGTGACACCCTCACGGCGCGCCACTTCCACCTGTGGCAAGCCCATAACCACGCTGAGATATACGCGGCGGCGCAACTGTGCTGGAAGCGCGTCAAACGCGCGCCTACCGTCAGCCACACACGCCCACAACGTTGACTGCCTGTAAGGGTCGAACTGGGCGCGCGGCATCCCCACTTCACGATACGTGCCGTCAATACTCCACCCCCACGCGTGAGCATCACTAAACGACGCGCGCACCAGCTCACGCACCACAGGCGCACTGTACTCACCGCTCATGCTTACGCGTCCAACTGTTCAGGTTGAAAGCCCGTCACCAGCAAGTTACATTCCTCGTGTTTGTGGTGCTTGTAGTCCTTGAACACTTCGGTTAAGCGTCCACGTACTCGCAGGATCAGCCCGCCTACTCCCCCGCGGTTCCACGCGGTTACCAGTTGTTGAGGGTGTTCATGTGCCCATATCCACGCGCAGGCCACACATTCGTCGTACGACAAGCGCGCTTTATAGGCAAACAGGGTGACTGCTCTACTGAAAGCCGCCCATACTTCATTGTCAGGGTCGCCCGCTTCAAGGATGCTTACTACTTGATCAGTAGTTACACGATTAACCACAACCCCCATGCTACATTACGCGGGCGCGTTGAGCGGGCAGCACGCTACGGCAACCGCCCTCGTGCTGGAAGCAGACGGCAGGAGAAAGAACGGACGCTGGGCATACGGCATAAACAATCAGAATTCTGATTGTTCTAGGGGATTTGAAGTTTCGCTCGCCCAGGCGGGCGTTGTTCTTGACTTCAAGCCTGACCTCGCAGCCCGCGTGATAGACGGCAGTCTTGCCCTCGACAATGTTTAGCGCACCACTACCAGCCTGACGAAACCTAGACGAAACCCAGCAGGTTACGGAATCAAAACCTAGCCAAAACCTAGAAGTAACCCAGCCGGTTACGAAAACGGAACCTAAACCCAACCTAGAACTAACCCACGGGGTTAACCACACCACGCGAAACACCCCGTGACCAGAGGGCATCTGGAAACCGTGTAAGTCCCATTAGCAATTGTGCGTCTGGAATACGCACATTTTCCACACGCAGCCCCGAACCCACAACAAGCCCGAACACCCAACGAAACCGGCAACGCTGAACCCACCCACGCGCGCACCCTGAAAGCGCGTGAGAACCACTCACAGGCACGCCAACGAGATCGTGGAACCCCCCACATCGTGCAGCCACAACACGCGCGCCTTGAACTGCCACCCACAATTTTCCACAGCCCTACACCCACAGGCACAACAATCCCCCCCACCAATCGCACCCCACCCCCAAGGTGTCACGCACCACGCACAGTTAATAACAAATTCGTTAATATCGAATCTTGAGGATCCTCAGAATGTTGCAAATTAGGGGAATCCCCCGAATGTTGCACAGGACTAGAAGACCGACCCGCGAGCGCGCTCACCGCGATATTTATAGATCTATAAACAATCAGGATTCTGATTGTTCCCCACCGAACACGGGAAGTGGCAAGCCTGTTGTATTCGCTATTTTGGGAACCCAAAAAATCGTGCCCCAAGAGCAGAAGGGGCGACGGGGTGATGAAGCGCCACCCCATGCGTAAAGGCCGCTAGATAAATGAGAATCCTCATTTAAAGCTCCCATGCGTGGGACAGGCAAGCCAATACCGTAGCTAGTACCGACGCTTCCCAGGGCGACCAGCAAAAGAGATCGACGTGAGGCAAACCGAGAAAAAAGGGAAATCCCTTTTACCGTCTCCACCATGCGTGTCTAGTAAAAGACTTTCGTCTTTTAAATCGGCATGACCACCCGCCCGCGTCAGGCAACATTCGACAGATCAGTCGAATCTGAAACCCCATCGCCTACACCACAGGCAACACATAGCCACCACCTACCGGCATGTAATCAGGAAACCCTGAATAGCGCATGTGGAGCTTAGCTAGTGGGGCGAACGAAGATATTGGCAGATCCGCCAATAGCAAGCGAATTTAAACTATTTAAATTTCCCGATTCAGGGAAATCTGCCCACGCCTTACAGGTAAGCGCACCGCGCTGGAGCATCGCTATTACCACTTGTGGTAATAACGGATCCGTTAAAAGCAAGCAAGGAGAGGTGGGAAGCCCGCTATTGGCAAATGTGCCAATAACGCGAGCAGAACAGAACTAGAGGCGCTTCACGAGTGAGCGCACAACATCGCTATTACCGGATCCGGTAAAAACCGGGACGCGGGAGAACCGACACGGGACAGTTAGTAACACAAGTGTTACTACTAGAAGTCTCACACACCCCGCCTATTAATCACTCTCACAGGTCTTAAACCCCATTCACCCCTGAGTTGCCACACTCCACGCTTGCTAAGACAGAGCGGTAGGGAGAAAGCGCGGCGCGGGGGTCAGGTGCCGGGGCGGTTCCGACACGACGAAATAGAGGCCGCGAGCGCCCGAGCGCTATTTAGTACGAGCTTTTTTCGGGGAACGTTCAGGGAACGAGAGAGGGTAGCCGGAATTACGCAAAACCACTTTTCGTTGATATAACGCCACTTTGCTAAACCAGTCCCGCGCCCCGAACAGGACTCGAACCTGCGACCTTCTGCTCCGGAGGCAGACGCTCTATCCGCTGAGCTATCGGGGCCAACGCCTGTCGAGTTTAGCACTTCCGCCTGCAGTGGCGCTCCCCTGCTCACGCGCACAGCCAGTGGAAAGGATCACCCGGCATTTAGTCGCGCGTAGGCCGCCCTCGTGCATCGTTGAAATTGTCGAGGGTGTCCGCGTCGCTGATGATCTCTCGTTCGTGACGACCTGATCGTGGGACGCGCTGTAGGGAGCGGCGCACCGTCACGATCGCCCACGCCATGAATGCGATGACAATGACGACCAGGATCAGAGCAATGATGGGGGCGACCACGGCGAGCAGTGAGATCCCCAGGGACGCCGTGTCCTCGCCTGCGGAGATGAACGGAGTGGCCAGGCCTGCGGTTGTCACATTGGCGATTGGACGCGCGGATGCTTTCGTCAGGTGGACGACCAGCGCGATCACCAGTCCGATGACGATGGGCAGCCAGTTGGACGTGTCGGCAAAAAACGAGTCCGGGTCGTTGGTGGCAACCGTTTGTGCACCCACACCAGAGGCGAAGACAATGCCACCGGATGCCGGCCGAATGAATGTGTGCACGATGTCGTTGACCGAATCGAGGGCCGGGATCTTGTCAGCGACGACTTCGACGACCAGAAGGACTGCGAGGATTCCCAGCGACCACCATGATGACAGCCAGTTCCACGCGGGTGGCAGATTCACCCACGACGTGAATTTGTCCAGTGCGCCCATGATGAGCAAGGGAATGTACGCGTTCAGGCCGGCAGCACTTGACAGGCCGGTGGCAGTCAGAATCTCCATAGGTTGATTTTCGCACCGCCGGACGTCGCATCGCTACTTCTGTGTGCAGTAACCAAATATCAGAGGCGCGCGAGTTCCAGGGCCATCGTGGGCCGGTCGGTAATAATGCCGTCGACTCCCATTCGCCTGACGTGTTCAATATCCGCGGCAGCGTTCAGTGTCCACACGTGGACAGCCAGGCCATGTCGGTGTGCCGTGGCAATGAAACGCGGCGTGACCACGCGAATCCCTCTAAATGCCAGTGGCACTTGTGCGGCAAGCACTCCCTGGTCAGGTCCAGGAACGTTCCATGTGCGCGCACTTGAGGCGGTCGAAGCTGCGCCCATGAGCCTCGCGATCCCTGACATTCCCAGCGACGTGGAAGCGAAGGGGCGGGCGTGGCGAACGCGGCGCAGACGCGGCTCACTGAACGAGGCAAGGACAACTCGATCCCACGCCTCTGCCTGATCAATGACATGGATCAGCGGATCGACAACCTCATCAACCTTTGCATCAATGTTCCATCGCGCCAGCGGCAGTTCGCTCAGCACGTCTTCGAGTCGTTCAACCGGCTCACCGTTGGCCGTATCAAGGCTGCGGATCTGGTCGAACGTACGTTGCGCAATAGTGACCGGTTCACCGTGTGTGACCTGTATGGAGGGGTCGTGGTGGACGACAACGACACCGTCCAGTGTCAGGTGCACATCGGTTTCCTGGTGGATCACGCCCGCGTCAATGGCTCCGCGGAAGGCGCGCATCGTATTTTCGGGCCTCTCGTCAGCTCCGCCTCGGTGAGCGATGATGAGTGGTCCTCGCTCATCTGCCCGCTGGGAATTTACTGACATACCTGATCCAGGAAATGTGCCTGATGCTCCGGCATCCACTGCATCGGATCGACCGGCGTGTCATCTGCCGTACGGATTTCAAAGTGCAGGTGCGGCCCTGTGGACCATCCTTCATTGCCCACCGCACCGATCACCTGACCGGCCGTCACGGTGTCGCCTTCCTTCACCAGCACGTCACTGGAACTCTGATGGGCATAAGCCGAGTAGTACACGGTTCCGTCAGGGAGGCGGTGCTCAATACGCACGTAGGATCCTGAGCGGGAGTCCTGGCTGAATTCGACAACCGTGCCGTCAGCAATCGCGTGGATTGGCTCTCCCAGCGTGGACGCCATATCAACGCCTTCATGCATGAGGAGCTGGCCTGAGATGGGTGAGACGCGCATGGAGAACGGTGAGGTCACTTCGTAGCTGCCCTGCTTCAATGGCCACATGACATTGGCAGATTCACGCACCGCACGGTTTCCGTCAGCGGCACCTTCTGCTTGCACACACGGGTCGACGTCCAGTGGCTGGCGTGCTCGTGAACGAGATGCGGCACCGGCGTACGCCTCGAGCGTCCCAGCATGCGTGGTCGTGCTTCCAATCGTCGCCCAGCTGGTCTGAGCAGGCCCGCTGTAGGTGGCTGCGACCGGCTGGTTGGACACATCCTGCGGGCTGAGGAATGCACTCAGCGGGATCGCAATTCCAATAGTGGCGACAGCCAGGACGCTGAGAGCCAGCGGTTTGCGGGTGCGTAGGCGGCTCGACGGCGCATTATTCTGCCTCGTATAGGCTGTCGTGGTGCGTCGCACGCGTCGTGAACGTGTTGGACGAGCGTGGCGATCAGCCCGTTTGGGAAGCGCGGCCAGTCCGACCAGAGCCTCATTTCGCGAGGTGTCAGCCGCTTCGTCGTCGATTGACGAGGGCGACGCGTCCGCATGCAGCGAGCGGCGAGATGGGAAAGGTGAGATCACGCTGAGCGCGTCGATGGACTCAGGGCGTGTGTGCTGGTGGATCGTGCTGCGACGAGGAAACGGGGAGGCGATAGTGTGACCCTGTTCAGGTACCGTGTGTGGCGCATCGATTTGCGGTGTCAATTCCGCAGATCCCATGCCCGTTCCTTCCTGAATTCCACAGATATCGCCCTCGACGCATCGTCTTGTTGATTGCGCCGCATAGCACTGACATCAATATAACCCGCGACAGCTCTGATCACAAAACTATAACGGCCTGTGACCGAGGCTAGCTGATGCACTGCCAGATGGGAAGCCTAATCCGCGTGAGACGCACGGGTCATTCATCACATCAGGTCGCCAGTAGGCACCATCACGCACGTTGCACTCCCCCGCCGAGATCTCTGCCGCACAGTGTCACCCGATCTGTCCGCGCTGCAGGGAATCCCTGACTTCACCGACCAGGTCTTCGAGTATGTCCTCCAAGAACAATACACCGATGACTGCCCCCGATTCCCCCATCACCAGTGCACAGTGTGTCCCCGACTTCTGCATGCGTCGCAGGGCGTCTTCCACTTCGTCATTTTCATGGACGCGATCCATCTTCCGGATCCTCCATGCGGTGATCGGCTCCAGACGCTCCTTTTCAGTATCGGCATAGAGGATGTCCTTGAGGTGAATGTAGCCGATGATTTCGTCGCCGTCTCCAGTCACCGGGAAGCGTGAGAATCCCGTTTGCGCCACGAGGCGCTCGACATCGTGGGGTGTCGCGTCGCGAGGAACCGTGATCAGATCGTCGAGGGCGACCATGTCCGACTTCGCGGTTTCTTCAGAAAACTCGAGTGCTCCGCTGAGCAGTCCCAGGTCGTCCGAGATTGTTCCTTCGCGCTCCGACAGCTTGACGATCGAAGCGACTTCTTCGACGGTGAAGGTCGCGGAAATTTCCGACTGTGGCTCGATTCCGCGGATCTTCAGGAACCAGTTCGCTGCGTTGTCCATTGCATGAATAACACCGTGCAGTACGTGTCCCATCGCGACGAGCGGCGGAGCCAATATCAGCAGCGCGGTGTGCGGCATGGCGATCGAGATGTTCTTCGGCACCATTTCCCCGAACACCACATGTGCGAACAGGACGATCAGGAGGGCCACAACAAACGCGACAACGTGAGCGCTTGCTGACGGCATTCCGATTGCCACCAGCGGGTCGTGAATGAGGTGCGCGATCGCCGGTTCAGCAACGAATCCCAGTGACGTGGAGGCCACCGTAATACCCAGCTGGCAAATCGCCAGCATGAGGGAGACATGTTTGAGCGCGTACATCGCCTGCTTGGCGCCGCGCACGCCTTTGTCACGCAGAGGCTCAATCTGTGATCGCCTGGTCGAGGTGGTGGCGAACTCACCCGCCACGAAGAACGCGTTGATGGCCAACAGCAATATGGTCAGAAAGATGCCAAGTGCGGGGCTCATATCAGCTCATCCTCCTGCTCCTGGTCATCGGTCTGGGGAGGCTCCACTTCAATTTGCGTGACGCGCCGGCCCTGCATCTGCGTGACAGTCAGGCGCACACGATCGACCACCACTGTGTCGCCTGTTTCGGGGACGCGACCTATATTGTCAATGATCAGCCCAGCCAGGGTTTCGTAGCCGCCCTCGTCGGGGACGATAATTCCGAGCCGTTCGGCCAGCTCGTCGGGCCGCAGCCTGCCGGGCACCAGGTATGTGCCGTCAACTTGGGTGCGTATACCGAGGCGACGATGATCATGCTCGTCGGATACCTCTCCGACGATTTCTTCCACGACGTCTTCCAGGGTGACGATGCCGGCAACTCCGCCATACTCGTCCACCACAACAGCCATCTGCAGGCCCTCTTCACGCAGGTGAAGCAGCAGCGGAGCAAGAGACATCGTCTCGGGCACTTTCGGGGCGGGGTTGAGCAGAGAGGACGACAGGACGGACACGTCAGAGCGTTTCTCCCACGGCACAGCAACCGCGCGGCGCAATGAGACAAAACCGAGCACGTCATCACTGTCATCACCAATGACGGGGAAACGCGAGTGACCAGTTTCCTTAGACAGTGCCACGACGTCAGCAGCTACCGCGTCGGATCCAAGCGTGCACAGCAGTCCTCGATCGGACATCACGTCCACGGCGGAGAGCTGACCGACTCGAATAGAGTTCGTGAACAAAGATGCGGTGGAGGTGTCCAGTGTTCCTTCTTCTGCACTGTGACGCACGAGGGCGGCCAGTTCGGACGCCGACCGGGCAGAGGAGATCTCTTCCTGGGGTTCAATGCCTATTAGCCGCAAAATCGCGTTCGCTGTGCCGTTGAGCAGGAAGATGATCGGTTTGCAGATCCACGTGAACGCCATCTGGAATGGCACCACCATACCGGCGGTTTTCAGCGGATGCGCCAGAGCAAGGTTCTTGGGCAGCAGCTCACCGAAGAGCATCGAAAATGCATTGATGAGCACGGCTGAGACGAGTACGCCGATTGTTCCAGCAATGGCGCTGGCCAATCCCACGGATATCAGGCCGTCGTTGATCAGTCGGGTCAGAACCGACTGAGTTGTATAGCCCAGCAAAATAGTTGTCAGCGTGATTCCGACCTGGGAACCAGATAGCTGGGTGGACAACGTGCGTGTGGCTTTCAGGACTTGTGCTGCGCGCTTATCGCCTGCTGATGCTCGCCGTTCGACGGATGCCTGGTCAAGTGCAACCAAAGAAAACTCCGAGGACACAAAGATGAAGGTGCCGAATGTCAGCACAACTCCGAGCAGCAAGAAAATGATGTCTAAAACCACGAGGCAACCTCATGTGTGTGCGACTGACTGGGCACACCGCTAGGCATCATTAAAGTGAATGTCAAGGGGCAACTGTCACTGTCCATGATGACCAATAGTGTACAGGCAAATGTTCGGGCATGAACAGTGGTGGACATGCGGCGCGGCCACCGTCGTAGCAATATGTAAAGGAATAGACAAGTATTGGGTGGGTATTTGGCCAGCACACGCACAGTTTGACAAAAACTCGATAAATTATCTCAATATCGAGAGACTTCCTCACAAAACCCTCTATGCTGGAGGCGAGCAAACCTCACGTTTCCACGATAGGAGTGACCACGGTGGACGCCTCCGATCAACACGAATCAACTCATGAGTCCGAAAAGGATCAGCAGTGGTGGATTGACCACATGAGGGTCCAGTACGACGAGGATCCCAGTTCAGTTGACGACGCCTGGCGCGAGTACTTCGAGGCTGTCGACGCCCTCGAAAAGGCTGACGAAGCCGATGTGCGCGTCACAGCTGAAGAGGACATACAAGCCAGCGAACCGGACGGCGACGAAGCCGACCAGACTTCGGCAAGTGACGTTGCCGACGAGTCGGAGGAAGAGCGTCCAGCCAACACGATGCTGGTCACACGATCCGACCTTCCTCCCGCACCACTGGCGCAGACCAGTGAAGCCACCTCGCCCTACACGCGCATGACGGCGGTGCGCGCGGCCACTGAGCTCAATGAGGATGCGCGGACCGAAGATCGTACCGATCTGTTGAAGGGCATTGCACGGGCAACGGCGAAAAACATGGACCAGTCGCTGACGATTCCGACCGCCACATCTGCCCGCCAGGTACCGGCAAAACTGCTGATCGAAAACCGTTCACTGCTCAACCGCCACTTGGCTCGCACGACCGGCGGCAAGGTCTCGTTCACTCACCTGATCGGATACGCGTTGGTGGAAGCCATGTGCGAGATGCCGTCAATGAACGTGCGCTACTCCACCGACAAGAAGGGCCGGCCGCAAATTGAGCGTCTCGCGCACGTCGGTTTCGGGCTGGCGATCGACGTGGCGCAACCCAACGGGAAGCGCTCGCTGATGGTGCCGGTCCTGCAGGAAGCGGACACACTGACATTTCTCGAGTTCGTTGCCGCCTATAACGACACGGTGCGTCGTGCTCGCGATGGTGAACTGACCCCGGATGATTTCCAGGGCGGCACCGTGACCCTGACGAATCCCGGCACGATCGGCACGACGACATCTGTTCCGCGCCTGATGACAGGTCAAGGACTCATCGTCGGTGTCGGCGCGACGAACTACCCCGCCGAATTCGCGGGCGTGTCCCCTCGCCGTCTGGCTCAGCTCGGCATCGGCAAGACGATGTTCCTGTCCTCCACCTATGACCATCGCATTATTCAGGGTGCGGCATCCGGCGAGTTCTTGCGGTTGATGGACAACAAGCTGTCCGGCAAGGACGGATTCTGGGATCGCGTCTTCGATACCTATCATGTCCCCCACCCGCCTTATCACTGGGAGCCTGATCGCGAATACGACATTGAGCGCGAAAAAGGCAAGCCTGCACGTATTGCGGAATTGATTCACGCATACCGCTCGCGCGGGCACCTTGCTGCTGACACTGACCCGCTGGCTTATCGTGTGCGGCGCCATCCTGACCTGGATATCACCAGCTACGGCCTGTCGGTGTGGGATCTGGATCGTCAGTTCCCCACAGGCGGTTTTGGCGGGGAATCCTACATGACGCTGAGGGAAATCCTCGATCGTTTGCGCGATACATATACACGCACCATCGGCATTGAATACATGCACATTCAGGATCCTGAGCAGCGCAAATGGGTCCAAGAGCGCATCGAGAAGCCCTACTCCGTGCCCTCGACTGAGGAACAGCGCCACATTTTGTCTACTCTCAATCACGCGGAGGCATTCGAGGAGTTCCTCCAGACCAAGTACGTCGGGCAGAAGCGGTTCTCACTGGAGGGCGGCGAATCGCTGATTCCACTGCTTGATGCGATCCTGTCGGATGCAGCACAGGCCGGTTTACCTGAGGTGGCTATCGGAATGGCTCACCGCGGCAGGTTGAACGTACTGGCCAACATTGCCGGCAAGTCCTACGGGCAGATCTTCTCTGAGTTTGAAGGCAACGAAAACCCGCAGGACGAAGGCTCCGGCGACGTGAAGTACCACCTGGGCACTGAAGGCGTGTTCAGCCGTGAAGACGGTGTGGCCACCAAGGTGTATCTGGCTGCAAACCCGTCGCACCTGGAGGCCGCTGACGGCGTCCTCGAAGGCATCGTGCGCGCCAAGCAGGATCAGCTCCATGACGATGATTTCTCGGTTGTGCCGATTCTGATCCACGGCGATGCCGCCTTCATTGGCCAAGGAGTCGTGCAGGAAACACTGAACCTGTCTCAGCTCAAGGGATATCGAACCGGCGGCACGATCCACCTGATCGTCAACAACCAGATCGGTTTCACAACCGGCCCGACATCGGGACGTTCAACCCGTTACCCGACGGACCTGGCCAAAGGCCTGCAGGTGCCGATCCTGCACGTCAACGGCGATGATCCCGAGTCAGTGGTGCGCATGGGACATCTGGCAATGGCCTATCGCGAGCGCTTCCATAAGGACGTGATCGTGGATCTGGTGTGCTACCGCCGACGCGGCCACAACGAGGGCGACGATCCGTCGATGACGCAACCCGTCATGTATGAACTGATCCGTCAGATCCCATCAACCCGCACCGTCTACATGCGTAACCTGATCGGACGCGAGCAGCTGACCGAAGAAGAGGTCGAAGCATCCATCAAGGAATACGAAGACGAGTTGAACAAGATCCTCACGCAGACCCGTGAGGAAGGCTGGCAGGTTCCTGAATCCCAGCTGCCTGGCCAGGGCATGATGATCGGTTGGGAATCCCCCGTTCCGGCAGGCGCCATCGAACGCATCGGTGAAGCATTCAACACCTTCCCTGATGGCTTCGTTCCCCATCCCAAGATGCTGAAGCTGTGTGAACGGCGTCAGGAAATGGCGACGGGCACACGCCCGATCGACTGGGGCTTTGGTGAGCTGATCGCTTTGGGCTCGCTGGTCATGGAAGGAACTCCGGTGCGTTTTTCCGGACAGGACGCCCGTCGTGCAACGTTCGTCCAGCGTCACGCGGTTCTACATGACCACAACAATGGCCGCGAGTTCACTCCGCTCAACTTCCTCACCGACGATCAGGCGATCTTCGAAATCTACGATTCGCCCCTGTCTGAGTACGTCGTCATGGGATTTGAATACGGCTACTCGGTTCAGCGTCCTGATGCGCTGGTCGTGTGGGAAGCACAGTTCGGTGACTTCGCCAATGGCGCCCAGTCAGTGATCGATGAGTTCGTCAGCTCATCTGAGCAGAAGTGGGGACAACGCTCCTCGGTTGTCCTTCTGCTCCCCCACGGCTATGAAGGGCAGGGCCCCGACCACTCGTCAGCGCGCATTGAGCGTTATCTGACTTTGGCCGCTGAAAACAACATGTGGATCTGTCAGCCGTCGACACCGGCACAGCATTTCCACATGCTGCGCACGCAGGCCTACAGGCGCCCTCGTAAACCCCTCATTGCGTTCACGCCCAAGCAGCTGCTGCGTCTGCCCGCAGCCAGCTCGTCGATCGACGATTTCACGTCCGGTCACTTCCTGCCCGTCATTGGCGAGGTCGACCAGCGCGTCACCGATGTCAATCGCGTGGTGTTGTGTTCAGGCCGTCTCTACTACGACCTGGTCAAGGAACGTGAGGCGAAGGAAGCATGGTCGACTGCGATCGTGCGCGTCGAGCAGTACTACCCCAAGCCGATCGATGAGATTCGTGAGCAGCTGGATCGCTACCCAGGTGCTGAGGTTATGTGGGCGCAGGATGAGCCCCGCAACCAGGGCGCGTGGCCGTTCATGGCGCTTAACGTGTTCACCGAACTGGGCGTGCAGCCCATCGTGGTGTCGCGTCCTGCGTCCGCTTCCCCTGCGGCAGGCCGGGCCTCCACCCACAAGCGCCAGCTCGCTGAACTGCTCGCCACACTCTTTGGCAAGGACTGACCTGCTCGCTTCATAGACGCCTCGTGCTCCTCGATTTGCGCCTCTCGCGCTCGAGGGGCACTTGGCATGTGAGCTCCGCTTCTGTACCATCCGCCCCGTCATCTAAGCAGGACTCTGGGCATTTAGCGCGCGGGCCTGAATCTGCGGAACTTCTTCCTCACTCCTCACAGGCCCGTGCACAGCTGGTGTGTGAACCTCGATCTGCGGAGCTTCTTCGTCGTTCCCACATGCCTTTGAACACCTGTCGCGCCAGAATCTGACCTGCCAGCTTGCGTTACATGTGATGGGCGCTGCGAGCGGCTAATCTAGTGGAAGGTGCATGAAGGAGGAAACCAGTGAAGCGCATCTGCGTGATCGGTGATGACTTGGTCGCCGGAATCGGTGACCCCCGAGCCTTGGGGTGGGTTGGACGCGTCATTGCACGCACCCGTTTTGCCTCAGCCCCCGCCGTCATGCCCCTCGCCGTTCCTGGAGAAACAACCGCAGGTCTCGCTGCCAGGTGGGAAAGTGAAGTCAACGCGCGGATTTCCTCATCCGACACATTGCACATGGTGGTAGCCGTTGGTGCGGCCGACGTGCCCAGTGGGTTATCCACACCGCGGTCACGCCTGAATCTGGCCAATATTGTGGACCGTGCGCGCGAGCGCGGCATCTCCACGCTTGTGGTCGGCCCGCCGCCTCTGGCCGGAGCCCAGCAGCAGCAGCTGGCGGCCCTTGACCGAGCATGTGCGGAAGTGTGTGACCGCCGGGGTATCACCTACGTGACGTGCCTGGAGCCCCTGGTCGCACATGACCAGTGGATCGCTGACATGGCCGCATCGACAGCCCGCTCCCCCCATGAGCTCACGTTGCCGGCGCAAGCCGGATACGCGCTGATGGCGTACCTGGTTCTTCACCAAGGCTGGTTTGAGTGGGTGGACGCTGACCCGATGCCGTAACAACCTGCCGGCCGCGGCGAGGTTGCCGCGCTGGTCAGAGCCACCCTCCAACGATTTCGAGGATCAGTTTCAGGTTGAGGATTGTCAGCACGATGGTGGACACCCATCCCAGGATTGCGACCCATTTCGCGTTGACGAAGCGCTCCCCCATGATTTTCTTCGACGATGTCAGCCACACCAGCGGCACCATTGAAATCGGCAATGCGATGCACAGGAATACCTGCGATCCCACCAGGAGTTCTTCGAGGGCGACCTCGGAACCATTAAATGCAATCGTGCAGACCAACACAGGAATCACAGTGATGACGCGGGTGATGACGCGGCGCGCCCACAGCGGAATGCGCAGCCTGATGAAACCCTCCATCACGATCTGGCCCGTCAGCGTGCCGGTAATCGTTGAGTTCTGGCCCGAGGCCAGCAGTGCGACAGCGAAGAGCGTGGACAGAACCGGGCTGGCAACTGTACCTGCCAGCGAGGGATTCTGGAGCGCATCGTAGAGCGAGCCGAATGTGGACAGGTCCTCGCTGGAACCGAAGAAGAGCGCAGCACCCAAAAGCAGCAGGAGGCAGTTGATCACGAACGCTGCACCCAGCTGGATGTTCGAATCCCACGTAGCGAAACGTACGGCGCGAGCCTGGTCGCCCTCGTCATGTCGGTTGTAGGAACGAGACTGCACGATGGATGAATGCAGATACAGGTTGTGGGGCATGACGGTTGCGCCCACAATGCCAAGTGCCATGGTGAGTTCGCCGCGGCTCAGCGTCTGGGGTGACGGCAAGAAACCCTTCGCCATGTCGGGGATGCTGGGTTGCGCAAGGATGACCTCGTACAGGAAAACCGCCATGATCGTCAGAATCAGCGTGACGACGATGGCCTCAATCTTCCTGAAACCGACGCTCATCAGCAGCAAGAGCAGCAGCACGTCGAGGACGGTGATGAGGACACCGACGATGAGCGGCAGTCCAAACAATAAGTGCAAGGCGATAGCTGCGCCGATGACTTCCGCCAGGTCGGTCGCCATGATGGCGAGCTCGGTGACGACCCATAGGACGAGCCCGAGTGTGCGCGAGGTGTGGGCGCGCGTAGCCTGCGCCAGGTCCATGCCGGCAACGATGCCAAGTTTGGCTGCCATGTACTGCAGCAGCATCGCGATCAGCGAGGAAACCAGAATGACGTTGAGCAGCAGATACCCGTATTGCTGACCGCCGCCGATGGAAGTTACCCAGTTGCCCGGATCCATGTAACCTACCGCGACCAGGGCGCCCGGGCCCGAAAAAGCGAAGAGTTGGCACAGGAAGCTCGCATTCTTATCAGGGATCGCCACAGTTCCGTTGATCTCCTGCAGAGACGGCCCGTTAGCAAGGGTCACTAAATGTCGGCGACCGTCTGTGCGCGGTGCTGCATCGTCGCGTCCAGTCGTGCGCACTCCACTCTCACGTTTCACGTGCATTTTCTCTTTCTCTTTATCAATCCCTCGGTGCGAGGAATCCCCTCAAACGCCTGGCCTCGAATAAGCCCAGGCAGCTTCCCAGAGGCACGGCGTGAGAACTCCTCGCAGGATCTCACGGATATACGATACCTCGTTTTCGGCTAACCGTAATTCATCTGGAGATCGCTGCGCCACATATCACAGCGGCTCTCATGGCCTAGGACCAGCGACCCCAATGTGGATCTCTCGATGCACATACCCCTAGATTTAAGGTCTCTCGTTGCACATACCCCTAAATTTGACTCGCAAAATGCACATACCCCTAGATCAAGCGTCAGCGAAGATGCCCACAGACAGCCTCATAGGCTGTGACCAGCGCTTTTGGAAACTGGCCCGAGGACAGGGTTTTTAAATCTAGGGGTTCGTGCACAAAAACGCGAAGATCTAGGGGAATGTGCACCTGCCCAAGTTAGATCTAGGGGAATGTGCACCTACTCGAGCTAGATCTGCGCTTGCGGAGCCGAATGTCAGCCCTTCAAGTCCACAACCGGCGTGTACCGCTCACGCCATACAGACATTCGCGCATTAACCCACATTTCGGGCATTAACCCGGTATTAACCCCATTCCAACGCGCTCCCCGCCCGCGACCGCCTGTCGCCCCAGGCACATAAAAAAGCCCAGCACCATGAGATGCTGGGCTTTACTCGCACGGCCTCAGGATCGTGAGATCCGGTCAGTGACGTGCGTCAGATTAGCTTGCTCGCACACCAACTAGCAGTTGGGACGCTTGCCATGGTTGGCAGCGTTCTTGCGACGTGCACGGCGCTTACGACCACGCTTCGACATCACGGCCTCCTCAAATTGTTGAATCAACTTGCCCAGTTTTCCATAGACTGACCCAAGTCACAAATATCTCAGGCTAATCGAAACCAATCTCACGTCCCCGGCCTTGGTACTCTCCTCCACTGCCCCGGCATTCACGCCCGTCGACCCTGGCTCTCAGGTCCACAAGCCCTGCCAATTACTCCTGTTCATACACGCTGCAGATCCGCATCCGCAGCGATTCAGGCGCACGCACCGTGCGCGCCAAGTAGGCCCGCTTGAGCATCTGCCGGAACTGGCGCTCACGTTGGATGGCTCGCTGACAGGTCTGACAGCGCTGCACATGAGCAACCAACAGCTCAGCCGCCCGCTCATCCAACGCTTCGATCGGGATCGCGCGCGCAGCGTCGCCCTCGTCGTGACAATCCGACCACGTGCGCATCTCGACATCCACGATCTCGCCGACGTGTGCACGCAGTTGGGAACAGGTGATGTGAATGAGTGATCTCATGCGTTGTCTCCTATCCCGTATTCGCGCGCAAGACCTGCCAAAGATTTCCTCAATGCCGCCCTGCCGCGATGCAGACGCGACATTACCGTGCCGATTGGAATGTCCAGCGTCTGAGCGATTTCTTTGTAACTGAGCTGCTCGACGTCCGCCAGCCACACGACCACTCGGTAGTCCTCTGACAAGTCCTCCATCGCGTCGCGTACCTGGTCGGACGGAATGCGGTCAAGTGCTTCGGCTTCAGCTGAGCGCAACCCCTCTTCCGAATGAGACGCGGCATCGACCAGCTGCCAGTCCTCCACCGTTTCCGTGCCCGAGCGTTTCGGGGAGCGCTTGGCCTTGCGGTAGTGCGTGATATACGTGTTGGTCAGGATCCGGTACAGCCAGGCCTTGATATTCGTGCCCGGCTTGTACTGGTCGAACTTTGCGTAGGCTTTCTCAAATGTTTCCTGCACTAGGTCCTCAGCATCAGCCCGGTGGCGCGTCATCGACAGTGCCGCGCCGTAGAGCTGGTCAAGCAGCGGGAGTGCTTCAGCCTCGAAACGTTCCTTCTTCCCCGCCGGCGCAGACTCTTTAAGCGCAGATCCATTGGCCACAGACTCATTGACGAGGGTGACCTGCCCGCCGTCAGATTCGCCATCCACGCGCGTCGACGGATCCAGATCCGCAGCCGTTTCAGCAGCGGTATCCTCGGCGCTGTGGGTGTGAGTGAATGTGTGTGCCATCAGCATCCACATTAGTGCCAAATGGCCGGCCAGGCCGGTCAGGCCGGTCACGCCCACCTGATATCGCGTGTCACCTGCCTGAAAAGCCCCGCGGATGCTCTGTTGCCTCATATACTTCATAACGAGCGGGGAACTGAATTTGTTCCATCGCTTCTTCACAGTCGCCAGATCATCCAGAAGGGCAGACCATAGGATCATGAATATTCTTCGCCTAGTCGCACGACCATTGCTCGCACTCCCATTCATTGCAACCGGGGTGAGCGCAATCAGGAATCCTGACGAACACGTGGAGCGCATTGAACCGGCACGTCCGCTGCTTGACAAGACCGGCCTGACGCTGAGCGATGGCCAGCTCAAACTTGCCACACGCGCACTGGGCGGCGTGACCGCTGTCGCCGGAGTGTCACTGGCTCTGGGCAAGGCCACACGAACCTCTGCAGCGGTATTGGCTCTGACCTCCATCCCTCTGGCTCTGGTGAACAACCCCGTGTGGACGGAGGGAACCCCCGATCAGCGCGCTGCGTGGAGGAACGGCCTGATCAAGGATTTCGCTTTGTTCGGCGGCCTGGTCATCGCCTCGACCGACCGTGAGGGACGCCCATCCGCCACGTGGAAGCTGCGCAACTGGGCCGATCACCGCTCCGAGCTGCGTGCGGCACGAAGTCAGGCATGGGATGACGCTTCGGAGGTCTATCAGGCATGACGGCGGGGGCTTTGCTTCCCCTCTGGTCCGCGCCTTTCATCGAACCTCACCAGCGAATCGATGCCAGCGTCACAGTTCCCGGTTCAAAATCGCTGACCAATCGTGCATTCATTCTGGCCGCTCAGAGTACGAATGAGTGTGTGATCGACGGAGCTTTGGATTCGCGTGACACACGCCTGATGGCCGATGCGCTCCAACAATTGGGCTGCACTGTCGATTGGGATTCCACAGGATCGGCGCGCGTGCGTCCCTCTCGGCACACGATGGGCGAGGCGCGCGCACACATTGACTGCGGCCTTGCCGGAACCGTCATGCGTTTCGTGCCCGCCCTGTGCGCCGCGGCCGGCATGCACGCGTTTTTTGACGGCGACGAGGGAGCACGCGTACGCCCTCTGGATGCACTCCTGAGCGCTCTGACCAGTGCCGGCGCTCGTATCACCTGTCATGGCGAACCAGGTTTCCTGCCTTTCGAACTCGACGGGATTCCCGCTGATATTTGCGGCAGTGATGGCGTGACCAACCGCCATGCACCGATGACGATTGACGTTGATACACACGAGTCGTCACAATTTGCCTCAGCGCTGCTGTTGAGCGCTCCCCTGCTCGCCACCCGTATGAACAGGCCGGTTCAGATTCGACTCACTGGCCGGGTGGTGTCTCTGCCGCACATTCAGATGAGCGTGCGAACCCTCCAGGAATGGGGTGTGACCGTTCGCTCCGGCACAGACGAGGGTGGCCTGAACGGCCCTGACAGTGCGACCTGTGGCAGCACAACACCAACCGACGCACAGGCTCCCTCGTGGATTATTGAGCCGGAGCTACCGATCCTGAGCCGCGTTGCCATCGAGCCCGACCTGTCGAACGCCGGGCCGTTCATCGCTGCTGCTCTGGTCACCGGTGGGCAGGTGCGAATCCCGCACTGGCCCGTGCACACGACGCAACCCGGTGACGCGTTTCGTCAGATCGCTCAGCAGATGGGTGGGCAGGTCAACGTGGATGCCGACGGGATCCTCTGCGTGAAGGGCCCCGAGCGTGGCCGGTTGCTCGGCGTTGACCGTGATATGAGTGACATCGGTGAGCTGACGCCGACCGTGGCGGCGCTGGCAGCTGTCGCATCGACCGAGTCGCATCTATCGGGAATCAGTCATCTGCGAGGGCATGAAACGGATCGTGTGAGCGCTCTGCGCACCGAGATCGAGCGACTGGGCGGTGACGTAACAGAGCACCCTGATGCGCTGACGATTCGCCCGCGAGCGCTCCACGCAGCGGACCTGCACACGTATCACGATCACCGCATGGCGACGTTCGGAGCAATCATCGGACTGGTGGTGGACGGCGTGCGCGTCTTCGATATTGGGACGACAGGTAAGACACTGCCTGATTTTGTCGCGCTGTGGCAGGCGACGGTCGCATCGGCCGAAAGTGGGGATCAGTGAACAGACGCGATATCGGCACTGATGATCCGCGGGTGCGAGTGCGTCCTGGTCGAGGATCCCGGCCGCGCACCAAGAAGCGCCCGGACTGGTCGACCCGCCCGCTGGGTCGCGTTATTGCGATTAACCGCGGGCGTTTCATTGTTGCCGCCGATAGCGGTGTACGCATTGTTGCAGTGCAGGCTCGCGAGCTGGGTCGCGGCTCTGTCGTTGTCGGTGACCGAGTGCGGCTGACGGGAGACCTGTCGGGTGCGAAAGATACTCTGGGGCGCATCGTCGCTGTTGAGGAGCGCTCATCGGTGCTGCGGCGCTCGCGTGAGGATGTGCCTGAACAGCGCGAGAAGATCATCGTGGCAAACGCGCAGCTGATGGTGATCGTTACGGCGCTGGCCAGTCCGCCGCCTCGGATCGGGATGATTGACCGGTGTCTGGTTGCCGCACATGAGGCAGGTATGGAATCCCTCGTCGTCCTGACGAAGTCTGACCTGGCGCCTGCTGACGACATTATTCGTACCTACGACGGCTTTGGTGTCCCCTTTGTCGTGACGACAGCTTCAGGAACCGATGAAGGCGGCTGTGGGCAAGTCACGACTGGTTTGGAGGAACTGCGCGCTCACGTGGAAGGCAGGACGTCGGTGCTCGTCGGCCATTCGGGAGTGGGTAAGTCCACGCTCATCAATGCGCTGGTACCCGATGCGCATCGCAGTGTGGGTCACGTCAATGCCGTGACTGGACGAGGGCGGCACACGTCCACGTCGTTGGAAGCTTTCATGTTGCCGTCAGGCGGGTGGGTGATTGACACGCCCGGGGTCCGTTCCTTCGGCCTGGCCCACGTTGACGAATCCGATGTACTGGCGGTGTTCCCTGAGCTGAAGGATGTGTGTTCGTGGTGCTTGCCGATGTGCACGCATCTGGAGTCGGAGCCTTCATGCGCGCTGGACGCATGGATCAGTGGGCAGGAACCTTTCAACGCGCAACCGGTCAGCAGTGACGAATCGGACAGGCGGCGCAGGATTGTCGATTCGGCGCGCCGACTTCTCGAGTCCACGGCTAGCGCAAGAGCTCACCACTGACGCGCGCCGATCGGCGCACTCGGGCTAGCCGCCCCTGAGGGGCCAGACCGACTGCGGGAGCTGAGCCGACCGCGAAGATCAGCCTGGCAGCCAGAAGCAGTTCAGCCCCGGCGGAAATGGCGAGCGAAGTTTTGCAGGAATAAGTGCGCGCCCGACACATCGGCCGACGCGGTTTCCGACTCAATGCGGGCACGTTCAGTCGGCGCATAATAACCCCGGTCCGCATATTCGCGGATTCGCACGTCAATACCTGCGTGATCAAGTTCGGGGTGGAACTGGCTGGCCCAGCACGACTCCCCTACCCTGATCAGCTGCACTGGCGCGATAGACGGTCCCTGCGCAATGAGCACAGCACTGTCAGGCATGGCGGTCACGGCCTCGTGGTGGCCGACGAATGCGCGGAACGTGTCGGGCACTCCCTCGCACAGCGGATCCCCTGCGGCGGCAGACGTGAGTGTCATCTGCGGTGCGGAGATCTCCTCGGCAGCTTCAGGTCCGACGCGTCCGCCCTGATGCACAGCAAGTAGACCCAGGCCGTAGCAGATTCCGAAAAAGGGGAAGGACTCGTCGAGGAGGCGGTCAAAGAGTGCGAAAAGATTACGCTCAATATCGTGCTGTACCTGACTTTTCCGGTCTTCAGGAGCGGCCACGTCAAACGGTGATCCGCACAGAATGATTCCGGAATACTCGTCGAAGTTGACTGATGGGAAGGGGTCAGCTTCCATTCGCACATGGACGATCTCATCGGATGACAGGCCTGCCAGGCGCGGCAGGTTAATCAGCTCATCGCGTGCAACGACTTCTTCGCTACGTGAGGTCAGCATGAGGAATGGTTGTGACATGTCCATACTGTAAACGGAATGTGTCCCGCTGCGCTCAGCGAAGCGCCGCCGTGAGATAGGACTTTACACGCCAAATGCCGATACTGTAGAAGCATGTCTGATACTCGCCGTTACATTGAGGACCTCCGCCTGGCGCACGTCCTCGCAGACCAGGTGGATGCGCTGACGATGGATCGTTTCGGTGCGCAGGATCTTCAGGTTGAGTCCAAGCCCGACCTCACTCCCGTAACCGATGCTGACCGTGCGGCGGAGGATTTGATCCGCTCCCAGCTGTCCCACGTGCGCTCGCGCGACGCGGTAGTCGGTGAGGAACGAGGCTCGTCGGGCCATTCTGCCCGCCGGTGGATCATCGATCCGATTGACGGGACGAAGAATTTTGTGCGCGGTGTGCCGGTGTGGGCAACGCTGATCGCTCTGGTTGAAGATGATCGGGTCGTGATGGGACTTGCCTCTGCGCCCGCGTTGAAGCGGCGCTGGTGGGCTGCTGCTGACCAGGGAGCGTGGACCGGCACCTCGTTGATGCGAGCGAAGAAAATCTCCGTGTCGAAGGTGGATTCGATCGAGGATGCGTCCCTGTCGTATTCCTCGCTGGACGGATGGCTCCACCATGATCGAGGAGGGCAATTCCTCCAGCTACAGTCATCATTTTGGCGCACCCGTGCCTACGGTGATTTCTGGAGCTACATGCTGGTCGCTGAAGGTGCGGTCGATGCAGCATGCGAACCGGAACTGAACGTGTGGGATATGGCGGCGTGCTGTGCGATTGTGACTGAAGCTGGCGGTTCTTTCACGTCGTTGACCGGCGAGGACGGCCCGTGGGGTGACAATGCGTGTGCCTCCAACGGACTGATTCACAAGGAGATTCTGACCCAGCTGGATTGGCCTGACAGCACCTCTGATTAGGGTGTTTGCCGGGGCGGTACGCAAATGCACATGGCATGGGGCACACTGACAGCATGTTGATTGTGCACACCTCTGACTGGCATGTTGGCCGCACCCTGCACGGGGCCGACCTGTCCCCAGCGCGCGACCTCTTCTTCGAGTGGCTCATCGATCTGGTGAAGTCGCGCCACGTCGATGCGCTCCTCATCAGCGGCGATTTATTCGATCGAGCAGTCCCTCCCGCCCACGTTCTCCGTCCTCTGTCGGACGCCCTTGTTCGCCTATGTTCACTGACTCGTGTCATCATCATTCCCGGCAATCACGATTCCGCCATTCGGCTGGGCTACCTCGCTCCTTTTCTTCAAGACTCACTCACGATTGCTTCCACCATCGAGGACATTGACCGCCCCATCGTCGTCACGTCCAGCGACGGTGAGCATGCCACCATCTACGCGATTCCCTACCTCGAGCCTGACCTGGTGCGCGAACCCCTGTCTGACATTATTGACGAGGATGGCCAGGCGATTCCGTTGGTGCGTTCGCATGAGGCCGTCATAAGTGCTGCGTTGCGCCGAATCGGTGCCGATATCGAGGCTCGCCACCATGGACACGGTATGCGCAGCGGTGAGGTGACCGGCGGACATGACGGCGGGCGTGACAACGATGAGTCCAGTGGCACTCTGAACAGCGATGACGGCGTGCGAATCGTCATGTCGCACGCATTCTTCACAGGCGGAGCCCCATCTGAATCAGAACGCGACATCCAGGTCGGTGGGGTCGCCTCGGTGCCAGCGGGTGTCTTCGACGAATACGGTATTGACTATGTGGCTGCCGGCCACCTCCACCGGCCGCAAAATATCAGCGGAAGCAGCGCCACGATCCGCTACAGCGGATCACCTATGCCGTTTTCCTTTTCTGAGGCTTCCTCCACCCAATCGGTGACGCTTCTTCATATTGACGCAGGCACACTCACCGACATTGAGACCGTTCCCACCCCTATCTGGCGCAATCTCGACGTGATCGAGGGGCCCTTCGAACAGGTTATTTCTGACCAGTATGCGGAGCAGAGAGACGACTTCGTCTCGATCACGGTAACTGACGACATTCGTCCGCGTGACCTGATTGCACGCATCCGTCACGTCTTTCCCTACGCGCTCGCCATCTTGCATGCGCCACCCGTGCCCGCCAGCCAACGCCTTACCGGTCCGAGCAGACAGGCCGCGCGCTCAGATCGTGCCGTCATTGACGAGTACTTCGAGCAGACGATCGGCCGTTCCCTGAATGAAGCAGAGCGGTCCGTCATTGATTCAGTGTGGGAGCAGATCCAGGTCAGGAGCGTCCAATGAAAATTCGTTGCCTTGATCTGGAAGGTATTGGCCCGTTTATCTCTCACCACACAGTGGACTTCACGCGCTTCGACGATGGTGGGCTTTTCCTGCTGCACGGTCCGACCGGGGCTGGAAAATCGACGATTCTTGACTGCGTGAGCTTCGCGCTTTACGGCACAGTTGCACGTCAAGGCGATGCAGATAATGCACGTCTGCGTTCAACGCTGGTTGATGAGAAGGCACCCTCGCGCGTGTCCCTGGTCTTTGAAACAGATGCGGGTATCTTCCGCGTGACGCGTACTCCCCAGTTCACGCGTGAAGGCCGTAAGACTGCCATCAACCAGAGTGCTCACCTGGAAAAGGTTCGAGCCGACGAATCCGGCACCTACGTCACCGTCGATGCGCTCTGTTCCAGAGTCAAAGATACGAATATTGAGATCACTCACCTCATCGGTCTTAACGGCGTTCAGTATCTGCAAACAGCGATTTTGCCGCAGGGAAAATTCTCCCAGTTTCTCACTGCCTCATCTGAAGATCGTCACGCACTGCTATCCAGCATCTTCCAGACTTCTCTTTTCGTCAATTTCGAAACGGCACTGAAGGAGAAGGCCAAGGCGGCGCGAGGAAGCCTCGAACACGATCAGCAACAGGTCAGTTCACTGATTCACTCACTGCCCGCGCAGTTATGGCAGGCACTCGGTGACACAGACCCTGATTCGACACCGCCGCCCAGCGCCCAAGAAAGTGGGTCCGACGAAAGCCAGTCGACGGCAGATCTCAGCGCACACGATTCTCCACCGATCACTGCCGCCATGCTGGTCGAGTTAATCGGCATTGACGATGCTGCCATACGTACGCATCTGGAGGATGGTCAGAGGATTCTTGAGCATCAAGCACACGATGATCTGAAGCGCTCGCATGAGTGTGCGGACACTGCAGAAGAACTAGGCAAGCAGCTGCAAGCCGCGACTGACCTCGCCCGGCGTGTGCGTGAGCGCATCGAACTGGAAAAACGCGCGAGCACACTCAACGCTGAGCGTCAAGACATTGACGCAGTGCGCACCCAACTGGCTCGAGCACGCCAGGCAGCTCACGTTATTCCTGTTCTCCATCGCCTGGACGAGGCTCGAACGCGCCAGGTCGACGCGCGCAATGCACTGGCGGACGCGATGGCTGCTGCCCGCAGTGCCCACGTCGATCCTGCTTACCTGTCAGGTCTGGACACCGGCGAATCGCGCGAGCCTTCCCTGGCAGATGACAGTGAGATAGCTGCCACGGTGCTCACGCTGACCCGCGCCCATGACACTCTGCACGCTCGCCACATCAAAATCTCTGAACTGGCCGCCGTGGAGGCCGCTTTGCCAGAGCGACGCGAAGCCTTGCAGGGGCAACAAAGTCAGCTCGAGCAGCTTAACCGGCAGCAGGAGTTGCTGCGTCAGCGCATGCGCAACGATGCCGAACAGTTGGAAGCCCTGGCTGCGTCCGATGAGCGGGCAACGACCGCTTCGATCGACCTCACCGCGGCTCAAACGCGCCACGAGGCTCTCGACAAGCGGCTCGACGCCGCGCGCCGTGCCGTCACTGTTGCTCAGAAGTTAGAAGACACGATACGCGAAGCTGAACAAGCTCAGGCGCGCATCGACACAGTTCATGACACTATTCAGCAGGCGCGGCGCGCACTGCTCGCGCAGTCAGCCCTGCGTATTGCTTCGACTCTGGAATCCGGCAAGCCGTGTCCGGTGTGCGGCTCAACCGAGCACCCGTCCCCTGCCCAGGCAGGCGAGGCGGGCACCGTCGATCCTGCTGACATCGACCAGCTGCACGTGCAGTATCAGCAGGAACAGGATGCATTCACCCAATTAAGCGCGCAATGCGCATCGATTCGTTCCACATGGGATGCCCTCGGGCAGCAAGCTGACGGAAGCGTGGAGGATCTGACAGCCGCACTGGCAGACGAAGCACGCACAATCGACGCTCTGAAAGTTGCTCTACAAGCGGTGCAACACGACCAGAAGACCGCCGAGAAACTTCGGACGCAGCGCACACGTGACGACGAGTCATGCCGTGACCTGCTCCGCCGCAGTGATCGCCTGACTCACGACATTGAAACGGCGCAGGCAGCTCTAGATACTGATGAGAAGCGGTGTACAGCGGCGCGCGCCCACGGCGATGGCGAAGCGACCTTGCAGGACATAGATCACGACATCACAGTGCAGATCGACGCCATTGACACATTGAGACAAGCCTGTGAAAACGCCATCCACGCGCGAGCTGCCGTCGACCAGGCGCTGGCTGAACAGGCGGATGCCCTCGAACGATACGGCTACGCAGAAGGCGATGGTGGCACCGCCCAGGTGCGCGCTGACATGCGCACCGACGTGGCAATCAGCGAAATGGATGCTCGCATCACAGCGTTTGATCGAGATGACGCACACGTGCACAATTCCCTGCAATCCGAGCGCCTGAAAGACGTTGACACGTCCCGGAGTCCCGACGTTGACGCGGCAGCGCGCAGCTACAAAGACGCTCAGTCAGTATCGCGTGAAGCAGCCCAACGTGCCGGCGCCAGCTCGCAGGTTGCTGCCGATGTGAAAAAAGCTGTGGCAACTGTTCAGGAACGCCTCGACACACTGGTGAAGAACCGCGACGCGTTCGGGCCGCTTGACTACCTCTCGCAGCTGGCATCATCGGGTCAGCTCTCGGCGGACTCACCGCAAACTTCTCTGTCCCACTGGGTGCTCGGTAGACGACTGGATGACGTTCTGGCCTGCGCTAACCCTCGTATCATGACAATTTCGAACGGGCGCTACGAGCTGATTCGTTCAGACAAGGACTATTCGCGCAATAAAGCTCAAGGCCTCGGCCTGACGGTACTCGACCATGAAACAGACAAGGTACGCTCCCCGAAGACGTTATCGGGAGGAGAAACATTCTACATTTCCCTTGCTCTGGCACTGGGCCTGTCCGATGTCGTGACCACCGAAAACGGTGGCATCGAACTGCGCACGATGTTCATCGATGAAGGCTTCGGGTCACTTGACTCCTCCACCCTCGACACGGTGATGGCGCAGCTGGCGTCCCTGCACACATCAGGGCGTACCATCGGCGTGATTTCGCACGTCGCAGACATGACGTCGCGGATCTTAGACCAGATCGAAGTCATACCAGTGGCATCGGGAGGATCAACACTGCGGGTACGCGCATAGGCACCTCGAGAATCACACGCGGGTACGGCCGCAGCTGACGATGCCACCACCAGCGCACGTGGTGCGCTCACTCGCGTCAAACCACAGCAACGGTTCATCCCACAGCGCGTCAAGAGCCCCGGTCACATCGTCCTCAGTGAGGGCCTGCGTCACGCGCTCAACCAGCGGCGCCGCCTCCGCGTCATCAATGAAGAAAGCCACCACATCATCCCACCGGTACGTCTGGGGACGTGCCTGTGCAACATGCACAGCAGCCAGGTCGCCTGCCTCATCGCTGACCTCAGCCTCAGCCTCACACGCGATGACAACTCGGCGTGCCGGCACACAGAAGGCAGGTGAATCAAGGCATGCGCGAGCCTCATCACCATCTTCTTCGTCCTCTGCATCGCGGCGATCGCGGATCAATTCGAGTGAGGCGAGAGCAGCCTGGTTCATCGCAGAGTCTTCACGCTCCTCAATGTCGTCGCCTCGAAGCCCATCCTCAAGAATCGCCACATACCCTGGTCGAACAGGCGGCTGATCGGCAGATAACTCGTCTAAAACCGCTGGCACATACAATCGCATGCCTCCAGTGTCCCACATCAGTGCCGCGCGCTTGCCGCGGTGAGCATCACGCAGCATGTTCAGGAAGCACAGCCAACACCACCTGGGTCAGCGCGGCCAACGCCTGACCGACCGGCTGATCAGGTTCGGCATGAACAATTGCCCGCGCGTGCAGCAGGGAGGCGCTCACGCGCGAGTCCTCCGGGACAAGTTGAATACTGCGCCCGGGAATCACCGGAGCGAGGGCCTGGACAATCGCGTTGACAGGTCGAGGCCCTGCTCCCGACGATGACACATGGTTGGCCACCAGGATCGGCTCGACGTGCGGGGCGATCTGGCCTACCCACTGATACGCGTCCACAAGCCGATTGATACCCAGAGAATCACCACGAAACACGCACATCACCGCATCAGCGTTCCGCACAATTGCCGCGACCAGGTCATCGCGCGACCCCTGATGCCGATTCCCCGGTGCCACCGGATCCAGCGTTGCTGCAGCCACGTCCACGATGATGAGGTCATACAGCGAGCGGGCCGCCGACAGTGCGCTGACCACCGCTGCCGGTGATACCTCACGCCAACGTTGCGGCGACGTGATTCCCGTGAGAATGTCGAGGGAATCGGTCAGTGGTACTGCAGCTCCCCGAATCTCGTCGGCTCCGACATCAGTGCGCGCAGCAGTCCGTGAGAGCACAGCGATACCCGACGCATCCTGCGCAATACCCGCCATATGAGCCAGGGATGGTGCACACGTGTCAGCATCGACGAGGAGGACGCGCGCACTGGCTGACGCACCCGCCGCCACGTTGAATGCTATTGTCGACCTTCCGGGAGCACCTGACGGCCCCCACACACAGACGATCTTCCCGAATTCCGCAGTCCCGTCAACGCTGCGCTGCCCGTCTGATAACTCGTCATCACCGTCGGCAAATGCGTAGGAGCGCTTTTGATGCGCTATCTGGGCTTCCCGTCGGCCGGACGCATCCTCCCCCGTTTGGGGAAGCTCACCGCTCTCCGGAGAAAAAGATGCACTCATCCCCAAGGCGCGCAGCGAATCCACGATCCCATCAGGTGAATCGGGCTGAGCAATTCCATCAGCATGCAGCGCACGTAAGGACGGCGCATCAGCCAGGGGCGCGAGAACAATGACACCGATATGGTGCGCGTGCAGGTCCTCCACGATGCGGGCATCAAGGTCAGGATCATCAGCATCAATAATGGCGCATTGTGCAACCGATGAGCGCGCGCATGCCCGCACTTCCGTCAGGTCAGCGCACCGGCGCGACACAGTAAACTCCTCGCTTTCGTTGATCGCCTGGACGAGGCGCCCCTCCGTCTGGGTCGGCGCGCACACGATCACACTGATCGGCCCACTCATTGTCCGATCGGAACGGCCGTGATCGTTCCGTTTCCTCCCGTAGCTTCAAGCACGGCTGAGACGTCAGAAAATGGGATACGTACTTCAATTCTGTGCACCGATGCAGCACCGATTCCTGCGGCGCCCTCGACACTGCGAATAAAAACGGCGTTGCCCGATACGACCGTTGGGTGGGACTGATGGTCTTTGCTCATGGAGGCTGAAGGGATCGACCACAGTTCAATGGATGTGCCGGTAGCAGTGGACTCCGGTAGTCCGGCACCTATGTCGATCACGAGGCGGCGATAATCGTCGTCTTCGTCCGTTGTCACTGCTCCCGTTGCAATCAGCTCACCTTTTCCGATGCTGTGCGACGCCAGCGCTCCGTCAGGAAGCTCATCGCGCTGCACATACGCATTGCTTTCGGGCCGTGCATCCACGATCTGCAGATTCGACGTGTCCAGCGGTTCTCCCGGAGCGATGTCGCGCGTTGCCTGATAGATGCTCACTCCGCCGCGGGCATGAGATACAAGGAGTGTGCACGCAAGGATAGACAGCGTGACGAGTGCGATGCCGATCAGGAATCGCGGATCACGTATGACGCTGCGCCGGCGCGGTATTCGGGCGGTGTTCTTCATATGTGGCACTCCCACATCATGCCCGGTTTTTTCCTCGATGTGGAGTTATCCACAAAAACTTCCGCTCGCCCCCACACACTGCCTTTGCGGTCAGTTCGCTCTGACCTGCATCTTCACACATGAGGCCTCGTCGAGGAGTCCTCTCGCCTCGTCCACATGCTCACAAAGTGGACACGCAACTTTCGATGAACACCGCACTATATCCACAACAAGTGAATAAAGCTTTACTGAACTGAAAGGAAATGTCATGATATGGATATGACTTCACGATTCCTGACACTGGCCGACGTCGCTGAAACACTGAACCTGACGATGTCCGCCGCCCGTTCACTGGTGACGTCGGGGGAACTTCCTGCAATCCAGGTTGGCGGCAAGAAGGCATGGCGGGTTGAAGCCAGTGTTCTCGAGCAGTACATTCAGGATCAGTACGCGGCTACTCGTGAGCGCATGAAGGTCGAATCGGCTCACAGCTAACGGCGCGTCAGATCATCAGCGAATCTGCCATCTGGCTCGGCGCACGCAGCGTGCGTATCCCACCCGTCGACAGCGACATGACGACTGGAGTGGTGAAGTCACGCGTGTCAAGAGCCTGCCCGCTGGACATGCTTTCAAGATCAAAGTGGTCACCCATGACAGCACAGACGTATCCTGCGTGCTGGCCGCCTTCATGGTCGATGACGACGTACACATTCTCATCTCTCAGCGCGCGCAGAACGTGACTGATCGCCACCTCATGTGCCAGCGCTGACTCATCGGCTGCGCGACTTCCCAGCGGCCAGGCTGCGACAATGGCGTGAGCCGGGATGAGCACCATGTGTACCCCATTGTCGATCACAATCCACTCACGCGCGCAGTCTCGAACGATCCCTGTCATGCGCTCACCTCCGCGCAGTAAGACGTTCAAGTTACTCCCCCGCGTCGCGAGCAGGCGCGCTGACATCGTTACACGCGCACACTCAACATCTGCGAGCTCGTCGACAAGAATGTCCATTTCCTCGCGCCGTTCAGCATCGAAGCGCGCACTTAAGTCTGCCAGAAGGCGATCCAGATCCATGCGCACAGTGTGGCACAAACTAAAAGGAACTGCCACCACTTGACATCAATTATTCTTTCGTGCACACTCTAATCAATTCTTACGAACTAACATCAACTGACACGAAAGAAGTTCGATATGAATGGAGACAGTAGGTCTGGATACGTAGTCGAGACGGATGTCATGGATGGAACTGATTGCAATCGTGGGCTGGTGACGGTCACTGCCTGGGCAGGTGTACCTCTCCTGGCACTGACCGCCTACCTCGCTGTCCTCATTGTGCGATCAGGTGATCTGTATCGACCGGAGCTGTTGATTGCTCTGATCATCGCCTGTGTTGCAACGGTTTTTCTGGCATGGAACCAGCTCTGCGTCTTCCTGGCACTCCTCGCGACAGCTTCGTCGCGCACTGATGCACTGTCGCGGGCTCTCATTCGTTTTATTCGTCGCTTCGGCACGCAGCAGGCACGCGCAGTAATCGCGCGTCATGCTCTGGCGTTGAGCGTGTCGACCACCGCGATCAGCGCTATTGGAATGCCGGTTTTTGCCGCGCCACTCACGCCTTCCACCCCTTCTCTGACCAGTACATCATCTGCCACGCACGTTCTTCCCTTTTCTTCCATCGACGAGGGTGACTCCACGATTCCCGATGATCTGACCTGGCCAGCGTTGACCGCACAATCCACTTCGACAGCGCAATCAGGAGGTCCAAGCGCACAGCTTCCCTCCCCTTCTCACCAGATGCCACACGACACTCAACCAGAAGGCAACGCGATGGCACCCTCGCACTCTGGGCCGTCGACACAGACCGAGCACTCTGCACCATCTGCGAAGAACACTCCGCCTCAAGTCAGCCACCCTGCTGGATCATCGGCTTCCCAGGGCACCGACTCATCCAAGCAGCCCGCCTCCCCCTCGCACGCATACAGCACCGATTCCTCGGGGAAGCCTGCTTCACCTGTTTCCTCCAACGGTTTAAGTTCTGCCGGACAGGCAGCCTCATCCGTCCACTCACACGGTGTTGGCGCCGCAGGACACGATGCTTCGCCCGCCCCCACCCACAACACCGCTTCGTCCAACACGGGCAGCGCCACCCACTACGAAATCCAGCCTGGCGATTGTCTGTGGACGATCGCTGAAACATCCCTCCCCGCCTCAGCATCCGATGCCACGATCGCCCGCCATGTCGAGCGACTGATCCATGCGAACGCTGAGGTAATCGGAGACGATCCTGACCTGATCCACCCAGGAACAGTTATCACGATTCCCCCTAAGGAGAACTCATGAGCACGATACGCGCAGCCGAACGTTACTCCCGCAGCACAGATGGCTGCCTGAGATGGGATATGCGTCGAGATATGCCCACCCCGCTCGTCCTCGATTTTGAAGAGCGCCTCAAGCCCGATCCGGCGCGCCCCATTGCGCGCGACACGTTGCCCGACGCAGGGACGTGGGCAGCCAACCTGACGCGCGGCATCATTGAGGTTCTGCTGGGACGCAGACCCATCATGCAGCTTCGACGGTGGGTCGTGCCGGGGCTCTACGACCAGATTGATGCCACGGACTTCGATCCGGGCGGCGCGCTCCCCGCGCGGCGCACCAGCCCTGCCCCATGTCGCGTCATGTCAGTGAGCACGTGCGCCATCAAACCTGGGACGTTTGAAACCACCGTCGTCTTTGCGGTGTGCGGCCGGATCAGGGCAGCAGCGCTGAGGCTGGAAGATTTTCGAGGGCGATGGCTCGCCACCGCTCTCGACATCATTTAGAATCTGTCCGCGCACTACCTGTCAGGAGACATAGGGAATTCGCCTGCAAAGAGAGCGGATCTCTCGCCTGCCAGGTATCGATGCCTTAGCGGTTTTTCCTCCGCTTGGCCGCAGCACGACGCTGCGCACGGTTCCCGCCGCCAGACGAAGCCGCGTTACCGCTCCTGCCTCGTCCAGCAGCCCGACCGCCAGCAGGCGACGCCTCGCCAGCGGTGTTACTCGATGAATACTTCAAGCGTGCTGCCTGCTTTTGCTGGCCCACATCACCCATCACAGATGTAGCACGCGCCAGCGCTGCAGACGAAGCTGCAGCTTTTTGCTCGGCTTCCTGCTGCATCTGACGAATCCGGCGCTGCTGTTCACGTTCAGCCTCTGACGCCTCGTCGGAGTTCCCTTCCTTGGCGTCATCCTCCGAATCCCACAGCGCTGAAGCAGTTTCCAGCGCTCCGGTCGTGTCTTCTTCAGCAGCCTCATCGTCCTGTTCACCAGCAGGTGAGAGCACGCCCTGTTCGCGCAGACGCTGCCACGCGAGTTCGAACTGGTGCAGGTAGCCGAAGATCTGCTGAACCGATTCTTCGCGGATACGCTCCATCATCGCCTGGAACATCTGCGCGCCCTCAGCCTTGTATTCGACCAGAGGATCGCGCTGTCCCATTGCACGCAGGCCGATGCCTTCCTTGAGGTAGTCCATCTCATACAGGTGCTCGCGCCACAGGCGGTCGACCGTCGCCAGCACGACACGGCGTTCGAGGTCACGCATCGGATCTTCCCCGAGCTGCTGAATTGCCAACGGGTTCTGGTTGAGCTGCTCCTCGCCCAGCTCATAAACCGTGTGGATGTCACCCCTGATTTCAAAATTCAGGTCATCGCGCACCAATGAGTCCTGCCCGCCGTGAGCTTCGGCCACCTCTTTGGCGCTCACTGATACCGGGTAGTAGGAGCGCAACGCTGCCCACAGCTCGTTCAGATCCCAATCGTGAGCCGAATCTTCCTGCGTGTGCTCAGCAATGAGTGATTCAACCAGACGATCCATGAACCAGGATACCTGATCCTGCAGGTCGGCACCCTCAAGGACCTGACGACGCTGGTCATAAATCAACTCGCGCTGGTTAGTCATCACGTCGTCATATTTGAGGACGTTCTTGCGGATCTCGGCGTTACGGCCTTCGATCTGCGATTGTGCACTGGCAATGGAGCGTGACACAGCCTTGGATTCCAGTGGCATATCTTCCGGGTATGCGTTCGAGGCCATAATGCGCTGCGCAATCGTTGAATTAAACAGGCGCATCAGGTCATCTTCCATTGACAGGTAGAAACGAGACTCGCCCGGATCTCCCTGACGGCCGGAACGACCACGCAACTGGTTGTCAATGCGTCGCGACTCATGGCGCTCAGTGCCCAGGACGTACAGGCCACCGGCCTCGCGCACCTCTTCGCGTTCAGCTTCAACTGCCGCTTCGGCTTCCTCCAGTGCTTTCGGCCACGCCTCGCGGTACTCCTCAGCGTTCTCAGTCGGATCGAGACCCTTGGCAGCAAGGTTGGACTGCGCAATGAACTCCGAGTTGCCGCCCAGCATAATGTCGGTACCACGGCCAGCCATGTTGGTGGCAACGGTGACTGCGCCCTTGCGGCCAGCCATTGCCACGACTTGAGCTTCACGCTCATGCTGTTTGGCGTTCAACACCTGGTGGGAGATGTGATGCTGACGCAGCATATTGGACAGCACTTCGGATTTCTCCACAGACGTCGTGCCCACCAGGATCGGCTGTCCAGCCTTGTGGCGTTCCTCAATATCCTCAACGATCGCGTTGAGTTTGCCTTTCAGCGTGGGGTACACAAGGTCGGAGTGATCCTTACGGATCATCGGCCGGTTCGTCGGGATCGGAATGACACCCATCTTGTAGGTATTGGAGAATTCGGCGGCTTCCGTTTCAGCCGTACCCGTCATACCGGAGCGTGACCCCTCAGGATACAAGCGGAAGTAGTTCTGCAGCGTAATGGTTGCCAGCGTCTGGTTTTCAGCCTTGATCTGGACCTTTTCCTTCGCTTCGATCGCCTGGTGCATACCTTCGTTGTAGCGGCGCCCGGGCAGCACACGTCCGGTGTGTTCATCGACAATGAGGACTTCGCCCTTACTGACGATGTAGTCCTTGTCGCGGTGGAAGAGTTCCTTAGCCTTGATGGAGTTGTTCAGGAAACCGATCAGCGGCGTGTTGGCGGCTTCGTACAGGTTCTCCACGCCCAGCTGGTCCTCGACTTTATCGATGCCGGGTTCCAGGATGCCAACCGTTTTCTTCTTCTCGTCGACTTCGTAATCCACGTCGCGTTCCAGCAGCTTCGCGATGCGCGCGAACTCGGTGTACCACCGGTTGACATCACCGGTCGCCGGCCCGGAAATAATCAGAGGCGTACGCGCCTCGTCAATCAGGATCGAGTCAACCTCGTCAACGATGACGAAGGCATGGCCGCGCTGCACCATGTCTTCAGTGCGCTGAGCCATATTGTCTCGCAGGTAGTCGAACCCGAACTCGTTGTTCGTGCCGTAGGTGATATCGGCGGCGTACTGTTTGCGTCGCTCGTCTGGGGTCTGGCCGGTGAGGATACATCCGACGCTGATGCCGAGGAAGCGGTAGACGCGTCCCATCAGCTCTGACTGATAGTGCGCCAGGTAGTCATTGACGGTGACCACGTGGACGCCTTTGCCGGTGAGGGCTCGCAAGTACGAGGGCATCGTGGCAACCAGAGTTTTACCTTCACCGGTTTTCATTTCGGCAATGTTGCCCATGTGCAGGGCAGCGCCGCCCATCACCTGGACGTGGAATGGCCGTTGACGCAGCGTCCGCCAGGCAGCTTCGCGAACTGTGGCGAACGCTTCCACCATCAGTTCATCCAGCGTCTCGCCGTCTTCGTAGCGCTTCTTGAATTCGGGGGTCTTAGCCTGTAGTTCTTCATCGGTCAGTGCCTTAAAATCCTCTTCAAGTGCATCTACGTGGTTCGCGATACGCTCGAGTCTCTTCAGCGTTCGTCCTTCTCCAGCTCGGAGGATTTTGTCAATCAGTGACACCGGTTCTCCTGACGTCTCATTCGAGGCACTTTGCCCCTACGTGCACGCACTCTAGTTAAAAGGCGCATATCACGCTTATACAGTCTACGAAAAATCTGCCACAAACGATTAATGGCATTCAACTCTTTCGCTCTCAGCCACACTCAGCACCCTGTCGTCGCGTATTCGACCGTCCTCTCACTCCCCCACAACCCCAACTGTCGATCTCGCGCCCTACCGCACAGATGCCACGCCAAACTTGTCTCTAGCCATGCAGGTCACAGGCGTATAGGCATATCCGCCCTTCGCTGCAGTCAGCTGAGATCGACAGTTGGGGCACAGAAGGCGGGCAAGAGGGGCACGCATGAAGGATGAACCCGTACAAGGCGCGGGCTCAAGAGATGAGCACGCGCGAATGGCGGCGCGAGAGCGGGTACGAGGGAGAAAGGCACAAGACGCGTCCGCGGCGGCAGCACCGATCGCTGGTACAGCTTTCACGCATACAAAGGTGTGGCCCGCTGCCAAGGCAGCGGGCCACATAAGGGGCCAGTCAGCGGTTAAGCCGACGCCAAGACCTATCAGGCCGGCGCTGTGAACTAACAGGTCAGCACGATGAACTGACAGCACTATGAACAACAGGCCAGCGCGATGGCTATCAGGTCAGCGCTTACACCGATGCTTTGACCTATTTCGCCTAGTCGTCTCGCGATTCGCCTTCTCCGATTCGAGTATTCAGGCGGATCACACCGTAGGTCCAGCCGTGACGGTGATACACCACGCACGGTTGGTGTGTTTCCTTGTCGACGAAGAGGAAGAATGGGTGACCAACCAGTTCCATCTGGTCGAGCGCCTCATCCACACTCATCGGCTCAGCTTCATGGACTTTTTGCCTGACAATGACGGGAGAATCACCCAGCTGTTCTTCACGGGCCTCACCCGGCTTGAGGTCGTACGCGCTCTTCAGTTCGGCACGAGGCGCGGCGGCTGGCTTTGCCTCGGGTTCAAGTTCGGATTCAAGGGTGCGCGGATCGAACTCCTCATGCGGGTGTGGCTGATAATGGCGCCGATGATCTTTCGCGCGGTCGCGCGCACGACGCAGCCTTTCAAAGAGCTTTCCCGCTGCGATATCAACTGCCGCATAGCGGTCCGCTGAGGTTGCTTCGGCACGGATGACGGGGCCTTTCCCGTAGACCGTCAGCTCGATACGCTCAGCGGTGTCGGCTTGCCGCGGGTTCCTTTCGTGGGTCAATTCCACGTCCACGCGCTGTGCCCGCGGATAGAACTGCGTTGTCTTCGACACCTTCTCTTCAACGTACTCACGGAAATTCGGATGGATTTCGGCATTACGTCCGACAATTGTGATGTCCATGTCTCCTCCAGAGATTCAGTGGGCCCGGTGCCCACGTCAACAGTGCTCACGCTTCATTGCGATGAGCGGTGAGTGTTGTTATCACCCCCTGTATCGCGGCAGGCCCGACGTTACGGAACCGACCTGCCTTCTGTTATGTGCCTTCCATCATAATGCATGGTCGTGACGTATTTCACGTTACTGGGGTGTGCCTGTCGCACTGACCCGACACAGAGTGACGACCGCCTGAACCGGCGGCCCCAGCACTTGCGCCATTTCACGCACCGTCGCCCCCGTCGTCATCACATCATCGACGAGGATGACGTTCACTTTGGGCACAATATCGACACGCCGAATCATCGACCCGCTGCGTCCTGCGGCGCGAGCAGCCCCGCTTTTCCCAGACTGGCTGCTGCTTCCCACACGCAAGCGCACTGCATCGATGACGCGTACACGCATCCGCGAGCGCCCACCATCAGCATCAACGCGCGCATGCGACAGACCCACCGCTACTCCGTGCGCCACATCGAGCGCCACGAGTTGTCCGCGAAAACGCCTGGCAAAGCGTGACGGAGCCGGCACGACCCATATTTCATCCGCATCAAGTGTTCGCCACGCCGCCTCGCGCGCCACATGTTCCCCCAGCGTGATCCCACAGCGCCACAGAAATTCACTCAGATCTACGCGTGGACGATGCTTGGCAGCCAGAACGATCGAACGCAGCGCTCCCGCATATTCACCCAGTGCCCACGCCATGATCATCTGCTGTTCGTTCACCTCAACCGCCTGCCAGGTGCCCGGATCATTCGTGGCAATGGCACGGCAACGCTTGCACAGAATCGCATCCCACTTACCGCACCCCACGCATTGCACGGGCAAGATCAGGTCAGACAGCGCATGGGACCCCCTCGTCAATGTGCGATGCAGAAGGTGAGTTGCGTCGGCGTATTCCACCCCTCCAGCAGACCTCATTAGGTGCCTCGTGTCGACTCACACGGGCCGTTCTGTGGATAACCCGTCTCAGCCCGGATAGGAAATCTCGCGAACGGGGGCGCCCACGGCCTGCCACACCGACCCTGAACGCGAATACAGGTTCCCTTCTCGGGTGCGGATGTAGATGTTCGAGGGTGTCGCCCCTCCACTGATCATCTCGACCTCACCAGGCACAGGCATGGTGGAGCCGAATCCACCCAGGGGCTCGATGCGGATCTGAGGTGAAGAATCCGAGGCGGACTCGTCGAACACGAGCGTCACGGTGCCAGCCCACGACACGTCATTGACCGTGGCAGACGTGGCGCTGACCTGGATGGGCGTGCCCACGCTGGTCGGCACTCCCTGAGGGTCACGCACGATCGGCGCGACCCAGACCGAACGGGTCGTACCGACCCCGCGTATCAGAGCCAGGCGCGCACCGTCAGGTGAGACCTCCACCGATTGAATAGTGTGGGAGTGGTCAAATGGTGAGGGGAGCTCAATGTAGGTGCCGCCCAGCCCCATGATGTAAATGGGAGAACCGGGCGTGGTTGACGACGTTGTCCACGCCATGTCGAAGCGGTCAACTGAGGGCCATGAGGGCGAGGCGACCGGATGCGCGACCTGCCCGCCATCACCGTCAGCAATATAGACAGTGTCCTGCCCCACCCACGCCATCGCAGCATCAGAGGTGGGTCCAATTGCCGGCTTGGACGCGTCTGGCCCAATTTGCTCCGGGGTAAGAAGCAGGCGCGTGGAATTGCCAGATACGCTGACAAAACCTGTATCTGAAATCCCCACCGCACTGTCCATGCGGTAGTCGGGACCCAGCGGCACTGCCAGGTCCTCGATCGTCGCACCCTCAGACACAATGCGCACCGAGGTGACGGACGTGGATTGCGTTAACGTGGTGTAGATCTGCCAGTACAGTTCCGTCGGGTCCTGTACCGGCGCGACCTGCCCGTTAAGTGCCACGCTGGCCACCTGGTTGTCAACGCTGATTCCTCCAGCGCCCAGGGCTACGCCTTCTGGAATCGCCGAGGTGACGGCCGGCGCGATCGACTGGGACGGTCCCGCGAGGAGTCCTTCCATAAGGTGAGTAGCCAGGCGGCGAATCGGATACCACCGCGGATCAGGCACCAGCGCTCCCCCGTCATTGGACGGGAAATACAAGGAGACGAGCTGGTGGGAGGCTGTCAAGGAAGCTTCCGACACCATGACCCCATCGTCCAGAGAATCGATGCGCCACTGACCATCTACCTGGACCAAGTGGAACGACCGTGCGATCTGAGAACCCGATTCGGAGGGTGTCAGCACACCGTTAGCGTCGATTGTTGCGACCGCGGGGGCGGTGACATCTGTCGTCACATCGCCCATTCCTTCCTGCGACTGTGTCGAGGGTGTTGACGCGGTCGCATACACCTGAATCATTGTGGTCGGCTGCCACGTCTGGGCAGCTTTTTCAGTCAGATACAGGCGCGCCGCTGCAAAGTCATCAGTTGTGCCGGCAGCGCACGCCAGCAGGAAATCGGACACCAGCATGTCGGGGGTGCTGCCCTGGGCCGGGCCACCTGCCGTTACTTCAACCGGTTCGGCTGATGGCGTGGGAACGTCGAACGGGTGGGGCGAGCTGGCAGTCGGCAACACTGAGCAGGCAGCAGCTGACAATGCCATCGCAATGCCTGTTGCGCATGCGAGTGCACGCATAAGGACCGGCGACTGCGAGACGTGCGAACCTGCTGACCGGTGCCGCATAGCGCATGCACGCGCGATTCGATTCAGCCTCATTCCGCCGCGCCTCCTTCGGACGAACCATCCTCGCGCCCCTCGCCCCATTCATCCTTCCAAAGTTCCAGCGGGCGGGATGCCACGGCTGCACCCACCTTGCGCGGCAACGTGATGAGGAATGAGGATCCCATTCCCGGCACGCCCCAGGCTTCAATGGTGCCGCCATGCAGGTTGATGTCCTCGCGCGCGATTGCCAGGCCCAACCCGGTTCCACCTGTTGTGCGCGTGCGAGCGGGGTCGGCACGGAAGAAACGGTCGAAGACATGGGAAACGGTCTCTTCACTCATCCCCACGCCGTGATCGTGCACCCGCAGGGCGACATCGGTGTCGGTGGCGGCAATGTCGATATCGATGGGTCGGCGCTCGGCGTGTTCGATCGCATTGACAACGAGGTTGCGGACAACTCGTTCGACGCGGCGCGAATCGATCTCCGCGTCGCATCTGTTCTCTGGGTTGTGGATGATGATCGGCGCGTTGAGGCGCTCAGCGAGTTCACTGTGATCGTTGACCACTTTCGCCGCGAGTGCACGCAGATCCGTGGACTCGGCATCCAGCAGGGCGCTTTGGGCGTCGTAACGGGAAATCTCCAGAAGATCAGCCAGCATGGAGTCAAAACGTTCGACCTGTTCATGAAGGAGCTCGGCGGATCGCTTCGTCGATGGGGATAAGTTGTCGCGATCCTTCCAGATCATCACTTCCGCCATGCGGATTGTGGTCAGCGGGGTGCGCAGTTCATGTGAGACATCGGAGACGAAACGCTGCTGGAGTTTCGACAGCTCGTCATACTCGGTGATGCGGTGTTGCAGGGAATCCGCCATGTTGTTGAAGGCCTGTCCCAAGCGAGCCATTTCGTCGACACCTGTCACCGGTACGCGTGCGTGCAGGTCGCCCTCGGCCAGTCGCGATGCGGCGGACGAGGTGATGCGCACCGGACCCATCAGGTGATACAGAATCAGGAAAACTGCCAGCGGCAACACGATCGCAATAGGGATGACGGCCCAGCCCAGGGAGCGCATCACCATCGTGATGATGTTCTGTTCCTGTTTGAGCGAGTAGATAATGTACATTTCGTACAGCCCGGCGCGCGGCAGGTTGACCTGAGAGCCGACGATGATGCCCGGCTGTTCACTGCCATCCCTGTCGTGCAGCGCCACGGATTGCCACTGACCGCTGGTCGATTCAACAACCGCGTCACGCAGTGGGTCCGTGATGGTTGTCAAGTAGTCGACGTTGATAATTTCGTTGATGCGGAAATTAGTGTCGGACGAGGGCGAGCGGAGCACCATCACCGACACTGCTCCGGCGCCGGCAGCTGAACCACGCACATTAGCCACCATTCGACGCGCCAGCTCCTGAACCTGGTCAGGGCTGGAGGCTGTCGACTGGTCGAACATGGATTGCGCGGAAGCGAATCGAACACCAGCGTCCTCCAAGATGGCGTCTTTCCTGTTATCGAAGACACTGTCGGTGAGCTGCTCGGACGTGATCAGAGCAAAGATAATCAGCAGTGCCAGCGCCGAGGCGCACAGTGACAGGGCGATACGCACTGAAAGCGAGCTGCGTGCCTTTTGCCAGAGCCACAGGCGTTCATGCCAGCGCGGTTGCCGAGTGGTCGCGTCCGATTCCGGCGCAGTGTCACGACCCTGTTCCGGCACGATACCCCACTCCGCGCACAGTAATGACGATTTCGGGGCGCTCCGGATCGCGTTCGATCTTCGAGCGCAGACGCTGGACGTGGACGTTGACCAGACGAGTGTCGGCAGCGTGACGGTAGCCCCACACTTTTTCCAGTAGTTCCTCGCGCGTGAACACCTTCCACGGGGCGCGGCACAGCGCAACCAGCAGGTCGAATTCGAGCGGTGTCAGCGCAATTGTCTCGCCGCCTCGGCGCACCACGTGTCCGGCCACATCAATGGACAGTTCGCCCAGGCGCAGGTGTTCCTCGGCGCTTTCGTCTCGACCTCGCAGGCGGGCCTTCACACGGGCGACAAGTTCCCTGGGTTTGAACGGCTTGGGTACGTAGTCATCTGCACCGGCTTCGAGTCCGGCCACCACGTCAGCAGTGTCGGAGCGTGCCGTCAGCATGACGATGGGAACGTCGGATTCGCGCCGAAGCCTACGACATACTTCAATGCCGTCAATTCCCGGCAGCATCAGGTCCAGCAGCACCAGATCTGGAGCATCGGTGTGGAATTCATCGAGCGCACGATCACCGTCTTCCGCTGCGGTGACGATGAAGCCTTCAGATTCGAGGACGATGCCGATCATCTCCGCCAGTGCGACGTCATCATCTACCACCAGGATATGTGCTGCCATAATCACAATAGTGTCACGAAATGGACAATTTTTACAGTCGACCCGCTTTCAACTTCCGTTCCTTTTGTGGCACTCACGGTCGTGAAAAATAGAATTGTCCATGACTTCATGGCACGATTAAAAGCGATCACTGCACTGACACTAATGTCCAAGGAGTCAGACCATGAGTGAAAGCGATCAGTCGCGTACATTCGACCAATCGGCATCGGAGGGCGCATCGTCTCCGCCTTACGAGGCCAATCAGACCGCGCCCGAAGCCGGCCACGACGCTTCCTGGTCAGCACCAGGTTCTGGATCCGCGTCTTCCGCATCACAATTTGATTCCACCGCTACCGGCGGGGCATCTGGCCACGCCGGAGCCTATAGGCCAGGTTCCGACTCACGTGAAGGGCCTGATTCATCCTGGGGTGCTCCGCCACCGCGGTGGGGACAGCGCACGTCGTTCGCTCCGCCTGCCAATGGATCTGACCAATTCGCCACACCCGGCCAGCCAGCCTCACAGGCTTCCGCCCAGTGGTCGCATGCAAGCGACCACTCGGCGCCAGGGGGCGGTGATCAGAACTTTGCTCCCGGTGCCGGCCCTGCCCCGCAGAATGCTCCTCGGGCGCAGCAATGGGGCCTGGGTGACCCTAAGCCAGGGGTCATTCCGCTGCGCCCTCTCCAGATCGGTGAACTGTTCGAGGGAACGTTCCGTGCGATGCGTTCGAACCCGTCTGTTGTTTTCGGTTTCACCCTTGTCGTCGTCCTGATCGTCGCAGTGATCACCGCGATCATCTCGTCTTTGACGGTCGATTCGGTCTTCAACAAGCTTTTCCCGCTGATCGACCAAACTGACGAAGACCCAACCGTTCTCATTGACTTCATCCTGTCCGACCTGTCCAGCATCGCCACCAACCTCGGTATCAACGCGGTGACTACCACCGTTCTTCTGACAATCTCCACCGTGCTGGTCACCGGCGTGCTGTGCGCAACCGTTCAGGACGCTGTTTTGGGCAGGGCGTGCACACTGGCGGAAGCGTGGAACCAGATCAAGTCACGCGTAGGCGTGCTGTCCCTGTACGGTTTGCTCCTGTCGATCCCCAGCATCGCCATCGGTGCGCTGATGATCTTCGTGCTCACTCAGTTGGGAAGTGCTCAGGAAAGCGACATGCAGCGCATTGTCATCATGCTCCTTGTTGCCACCGTCGCGGCACTCATTGTCTCGCTGGTCTACCTGTTCCTGCTGATTCGACTCCTGTACGTCGAAATCGTCATCGTCATCGAACGCGCCGGCCTGATCGACTCCATCAAACGCTCATGGAAGCTGACCAAAGGCAGTTTCTGGCGCACATTCGGACGCTACGCGCTGATCTACATTCTGCTCACTGCGCTTGTATCTGTCGCCAGCGGCGTGGTCGGTGCCGTCACGGGCCTGCTCGCATTGACCGGCTCCCCCACCATTTTGTTCGTCTCGTCCGTCCTGGGCACAACGATCGCGCAAGCCATCACGCTGCCGGTCGTCGCCTGCTTTACGACACTGATGTATGTCGATGAACGCATGCGCAAGGAAAACCTCGGCCCCGCCCTGGCTCAAGCTGCCCGCGCCTGACTGGCAGGCCACTGATGCGAATCGTCAACCTGGACGTGCCCGTCACTCCGGATGCCCCAGAGGCTCAGGAGTGGCTCCAACGCGAGCTTTCCAAGACGCGCTATCAGTTTCCAGACCCCGTCGACAAGTCCGGTGAGACACTCCTGCAGCGCATCCTGCGATTTCTTCAGGAGCAGTCTTTCCCTACATTGCCCGGCTTCAAGATTCTCATGGTGGCGCTGGCTGTCTTTGCCGTGCTTCTCATTGTCGCGCTGATCCTCAACCCCATTCGCCTGCGCAACCGTGTGCGTTCTCATTCGGTCATGTCCGACCAGGACGTCTCCGCACGCCAGGCGCATGACAACGCATCTAGCTATCTGAAAGAGGCGGACTTCGCGCAGGCGTTCATTTGGGGAATGCGCTACCTGGTCCTGAGTCTTGACGAGCGTGACGTCGTGCGTGCCACGCCCGGCCTGACCGCTCACGAAGCGGCCACGGCTGCCAGCGCGCAGTTTCCAGACTCGCGCGACTCCCTCGTCAATGCGGCCGCGCTGTTCGATGCTGTCCTGTACGGCAGGTCAACTCCGACACGTGACGATGTCACCCGCCTGATGAAACTGACGAAAGCGCTACGCACGTCACGCACCTCCTCAGGCGAATCACTCGCAGGTGACCCACCGTCAGGCGACTCGTCTCCAGACGGCTCAGTATCTGAACACTCACCCTCAGACGCTGACCGTGCTCCCTCAGCCCAGGGGGCCAAGTGAATCAGCAACGAGCCACGGTCGCCACGCTGTCCGCACGGCAACGACTGCGCGAAAGCAAACCCCTGCTGATCCTGATCGGCATCATTGTCGCGTGCATGGCGCTCCTGCTGATTATCCCGACCAATTCGCAGGATCGGCGCCCATTTTCCGCCGGAAATCTGCACGATGAAGGCTCGGCCGCCCTCATTGAAGTCCTGCGCGAACAAGGGGTGAATGTCTTCGTCACGTCTTCGCCGGAGGACGCTATCGCCCGCGCTCAGCAGCCTGATACCACGCTCGCAGTCGCAGGAGATGTGGTGCCACTGAATTTTCAGATGTACACCGACCGGATCGACTCAATCGTGTGGATCGCGAACGGTCAGATGACCGGCCCGGAATTCAACGGCGTCACGTTTGCCGGCACGTCCCAGCTTCTGCCTGGTGTCCTGAAACCAGACGTCCCTGCGACGGTTCGTTTGCTGGAGGATTCAACGTGCCGGTCCGAGGCGGCCAAACGGGCCGGAAAGATTTCGAAGTCCGAGGTCACAGTCAGCGTGCACGAACCGTGGACCGGGTGCTTCGAGCAGTCTTCCGGCCAATTTGTCTACGCTGAGAAGATCGAGGGTGACCAGTTCCGCGCCATTATTCCCGGCGGGGCGGTGGTGCAGAACAAGACGATCGCTCAGGCGGGTAATGCTGCGTTGGCGTTGAACACCCTGGGCCGCAACGCGAACCTGGTGTGGTTCGTGGGCTCACTGAACGCCGGCACGACGGTTGCCGCACCTGCCCCTCCGATGCCGCTGTGGCTCAAATACGGAATTTTACTGCTGGGCCTGACGATGGCAATGCTGGCGTGGGTCAAAGGCGTGCGTCTTGGTCGCCTCGTTCCTGAAAACCTGCCCACGCCTGTCCCCGCCATTGAAACCGTCCAGGGACGAGGACGACTCCTGCGTTCCAACCGTGCGCACGCCCACGCAGCCACGTCGTTGCGCGTCCACACGGCACGAAGGATTGCCCGCCGCCTAGGGGTCACTGACCATTCCTCACGCGCCGCGCTGACCGAGGCAATTCGAGCCTCAGGTGTGGATGTGATGCGTGCTGACGACACATTGTGGGGGCCGGCCCCCACCAACGATCAGGATCTTGCCCGCCTTGCACAGGAACTCAAACAATTGGAGGCTGATATTCGCCATGAGTGACCAGATGACCAATGACCAGATGAGCACCCCACCTCACCAGTCTTCTCACGAGTTCTCTCAAGAAGAGTTCGAGTCAGCCCAGCAATCCTTGCTGCGGATCCGCTCCGAGATCAGCAAAGCGGTTGTCGGCCAGGATCAGGCCGTCACCGGCTTGATTATTGCGCTCGTGGCAGGCGGACATGCACTGATTGAGGGTGTGCCCGGCGTTGCGAAGACACTGCTGGTGCGGTCCCTTGCTGCGGCTGTGGATCTTGAGATGACACGAGTCCAGTTCACGCCCGACCTGATGCCGGCTGACATCACCGGGTCGATGGTGTGGAACGCGGGCGATTCGTCCTTCGAGTTTCGCGAAGGCCCGGTCTTTACGAATATCCTGCTGGCCGATGAGATCAACCGCACCCCACCAAAGACCCAGTCCGCTTTGCTTGAAGCAATGGAAGAACACCAGGTCAGTGTTGATGTCACGACTCATCGTCTGCGTGAGCCGTTCATGGTGGTCGCCACGCAGAACCCCGTTGAGCAGGAGGGAACCTATCCCCTGCCTGAAGCGCAGCTGGACCGTTTCCTGGTCAAGCTCGACATGCCGCTTCCGCAGGCAGATGTGGAACGGGAAGTGCTGGCGCGTCACCAGCGCGGATTCGATCCTCTGCAGCTCAGACAGGCGGGAGTGGAACCTGTCGCCACGGCTGATGATCTGGCTCTGGCCCGAAAGGCTGCTGCGCACATCAACGTGGACGACGCAGTAATCGCCTACATCGTCGATCTTGTCCAGGCAACCCGTCGTTCCCCGGCAACATCGCTCGGTGTCTCGCCACGAGGCGGTACCGCCCTGTTGGCCACGTCGCGGGTGTGGGCGTTCCTGATGGGTCGATCATTTGTCACTCCTGATGACGTCAAGGCGATGGCGCCGGCAACTCTTGCGCATCGTCTCTCACTGAATGCTGAAGCAGAACTGGAAGGTACGACAAAAACGGCAGTGATCAACAACGTCCTGGCGACGGTGGCGGTTCCACGGTGATTATCCCTTCGTGGAGAGCTGTCGCCCTCACGGCGCTTGGCATCATCCCCATCATCTTTTTCCCCACGATGACATTGACGGTCGCATGGTTCCTCCTCGTGGTGGCGATGGTGCTGGTTGACAGTGCGCTCGCGCTTTCGCCGCGAAGGCTGGAAGTCACGAGGGAGACGCCTTCACCTATTCGTGCCGGCACTGATTCAGTCTGCACCCTCACTCTGGCAAATCCCTCCGGCAGGGTCGTGCACATGGATGTGCGCGATGCATGGCCGCCGTCGGTGCGCCAGGACCCTCGTCGTCACCATGTGCGTCTCGAGGCGCACGGTAAGGCGCGATTGCGGACAGCGATTTTTCCTGCCAGGCGTGGCACGGTTTTTTCTGATTTTGTCACCGTGCGCGCGTGGGGTCCACTTCGGCTGGGGTCCCGTCAGGTGTCGTTGCGAGCTGACCTGACGCTGACAGTGATCCCGGAGTTCCGCTCGCGCCGCCTACTCCCGTCCCGACTGCAGCGCCTCCACGATCTGGATGGGTCGACGGCCACGGTTCTGCGCGGACCGGGCACCGAGTTTGATTCTCTGCGCGAGTATGTCATCGGTGATGACCCTCGTGACATTGACTGGCGTGCCACTGCCCGCTCACGCGACCTCATGGTGCGCACGTGGCGCCCTGAAAGAGATCGCCACGTAGTGATCGTTGTGGATACCGGGCGCGCAGGATCCCTGCTTTTGGGCCCCACAGATGTGGAGATGATTCGCAGCAGCGACCTTTCAGTAGTTGAAGAACATACGCATGACGCTGACGTGGTGGATGTCGGGTCGGCGCCTCGCCTGGATTCAGGTATTGAAGCGACGCTGCTTCTGGCGGCTTTAGCTGATCGAGGTGGGGACAAGGTGCACGTGATGGCGGTTGACCGTCAGGTGCGTGCCCGTGTCAGCGGTCTGACGGGGCCGCGCCTTCTCAACCAGTTGGCGATCGATTTTGCCGGCGTGCAGCCCACCGTTGAACCTACTGACTGGAATAAGGTGATTGTGGAAGTAGGGCGCATGGTGCATCACCATTCGCTGCTGGTCCTGGTTACCGAAGTTCCGCCGTTGGGGTCAGATCCTGACTTTGTGGATTCTGTGGCAGCCCTGTCGCGCAATCATCGTGTGGTCGTAGCATCGGCGCGTGACCCGCATCTGGATCACATGCTGTCAGAATCTGACACGATTGATCAGGTGTATGGCGCGGCAGCTGCTTCCGCTGCCCGCCGTGAGATCCGTCAGGCCTGTGAGCAACTCAATCGCATCGGTGTGATGACGCTCGACGTGTCGGCGGGTCTGCTCAGCGCCAAACTGGCTGACTTGTATGTGCAGCTGAAAGGCCAGGGACTGGCCTAGCACAGGTCAGGCAGCAACGGGTTGCGCGTACCCGGCATCCGATTCCAGATCGCCAATGATCCCGAGCTTGTGGGCACGCCCTCCGAGGATGAACGTGTACAGCCACAGTGCGGTGATGACCAGTACCCCACTGCCGATGCGAATCCAGTTCGGCAATGATGATGGCGTCACGAATCCTTCGATGAAACCGGAGATTGCCAGGAGGATCACCAGGCCGCCGCAAATCACCACCATTGACCTGCCAGCTCGCGCAAGGGCTCGTCCGCGGGTGGTACCACCTGGGCTGATCAGAGCCCAGAACAGGCGCAGCCCTGCCGCACCGGCAATGAAGATCGCCGTCAGCTCGGGCAGACCGTGCGGAAGGATGTAATGCAGGAAGAAAGCTGGCCCCGCATAGTGCACAACCAGCGCACCTGTTACCCCCATGGAGACAGCATTGTTGTAAATGATCACGAACGGCATGATTCCGGTGATACCCGCGCCGATCATCTGGATGGCGATAAATGCGTTGTTAAACCATACGGATGCGCCAAACTGGGCGTTCGTGTCCTGTGAGTAGTACTCCACGAAGTCGTGGAAGACGAATGATCGTGCTGCTTCTGGCTCCATCAGCGTTTCAATGGCAGCGGGGTTGCGTCCGAGCCACACAATTTCAGTAATGGTAATCGTCAGGAACAACGCCATGATGCCGATTGTCCACCACCGCACTTCGTACAGTGCGGCAGGCAGCGTCACTTTGAACCATCGAGCCATGCCAACCAGGGATGCGCCTGACGTTCCGGTCAGGCGTGAACGCGCTCGCGCCAGGTCGTTGGACAGTTGGTGGATGAGGTCCGGATCAGGCATGGTGGCGCGTATCATCGCCAGGTCCGAAGATGCACGCCTGTACAGCAGGCTGAGTTCGTCAATCTGATCGCCGTCCAGGCGGCGCATCCGTGCAAGCGTATGGAGTCGATCCCATGAAGGCGACCGCGAAGCTTTCAGCGCATCTATGTCCACTCGAGCTAGCATGTCATACATGAGCCCAAACGTCTCGCCCGTACGCAAGATTTCCGATAACCGGTTGAAAACCGGCGAGGGTGTCTCCCTGGACGTCTACCCCGCCTCCCCCGTGGTGCGTGGGTTGGCTCTCCTTATCGATATGTATGTGTATATCGCCACCTTCGGCAGCGTGTTCTTGCTGATGACGTTTCTGGGCACCTTTGACTCATGGTCACTGGAACGCATCGGTATCATCGGCACGATGGTGATGATCTTCCTGATCGCCCCGATGACTGTGGAGTTTTTGACGCATGGTCGCTCACTGGGCAAATGGGCGTTCCACCTGCAGGTTGTTCGAGATGACGGTGGTCCTGTCACGATGCGTCAGATCGCGATGCGAGCGGTGTCCGCGCTCCTGGAAATTTTCATGACGATGGGGTCGGTTGCCGCGGTGACATCGCTGGTCAACAAGCAGTCAAAGCGTCTGGGTGATATCGCTGCAGGAACGATCGTGGTCCGACTGCCTGAGCCGGCACATTTTGTTCCCCTGGTGATGCCACCGGAGTTGAAGCGATGGGCTGACACTGCGTTGTTCACTGATCCTGGAAGTGACGTGAGGGCGTACGGCCTGTATCTGATGCGCACGATCGCAACCATGTCGCCAGCTCAGCGCGCTCAGCTCACATCGGAGTACGCCCACTCGTTGCTGGATTATGTCTCACCTGCCCCGCCCACGGCTGATGCGGAGCGTTTCATCGCGGCATTCCTGGTGACATTGCGTAATCGCGAGTATGTGCGCGACGTGCGTCGCCATCACCGTGATGACGTTCAAAGGTCACGCGCAGGCGCCGTGCCTTTTGAGATCGGTGCTGCCTGAACTATTCCTTGTCCTCAGGAGTCATTCCCTGTGTCGTAATCACATGGAACCGTGATTTTCTGGCCTCGTGATCACCAGCGAAGGGGCCGCGTTCAGCCTGCCAGGGGCGGTTGGGTGTGTCTTTCCCGTCAATTGACGAGGGGGCAGCCGGGTCGCCTTGTTGGGCGTGGTGCGCGACGCATTGAGCCACTGGTGAGGCTGAATCGGTGTGGGCGGCATCGCGGACTGCGTCAACGAGCGCCATCAGGTCATCGGCCGATGGTGGTGCCGGGTCAAACGAGCTCTGCAAACGCACGATTTGCCATCCTTGAGGGGCAGTCAGATTATTCGCGTGGCGTTCACACAAGTCGTATGCGTGCGGCTCGCTCGCTGTTGACAGTGGACCGAGGACGGCCGTCGAATCGGCATAGTCATACGTCAATGTTGCAACAGGAGCCCCTGCGCATCCGGGTTTGGAACAGTGTCGAGCCAGCATCACGCCTTCTACTGTAGGGTGGCCTGACGCCGGTTGCGTGGAGGCACACCCAAGGTTGACTGCCATTTTCGCCATGTCATCGCTTACAGTGGCCATGTGCCTACACGGAGTCAAGGTCGTCGTGATCGCCACGGACGAGGGACGCGCGGACCACAGTTTGTTCCGGGCATCCCTGCGCGAATGACGCGGCGCGCACAGTTTGTGCGCTGCGTTCAAGATGCTGTCAGTGAGCTGACTGAACGGTGGCCAGCTGTGGCGACCATTGAATTCGGTGTGGAGGATGTTCCACCGTCCGATCCTGCTGCGTGGGAGGACCATTCGGTGGTCATTGCCCGCATTTTTCCCGCTGATCGCCGGCGCGGGCTGCGTGACCGTATCGTCGTGTATCGCCGGGCGATGGAGCTGCACAGCGCGCGCTCAGACATGGACACGGTGATGCGTCAGATTCTGGCTGACCGTATTTCGCATATTCTGGCGATTCCGCCCGACGAGCTCGAAGAGTATTTCGACATGTAGTCGCTTCAGTCCGGTCCGCTTATCGGCTGGGCGTCATGAGGATCGTTTCCTGGCCTTGTCCTAACCCGGCGTGATCCAGCCCTGTCACCGCGTGAAGCATACCTGTCGGTGTCTTCGCACTCAGTGCGAGGCTGACGTGGACCGGCTGGCTGGCTTCGAGTGTCTGCTGAGCTGCTTCGTCCAGATCGATCTGCGTGCTTGTCCCGGCTGGCAAGTCGTGTGTGAGGTCCCCGATACTCACCTGTGTGGCGTTCGCGCCGGTGGTGACAAGCACGGACATGGTGCTCAGTTCTGCACCGCTGGCAGTTTCGAGGGCTGTTGGACGCGCCACCTGCTCCTCAGCCAGAATGTCACTCAGGAGCGCCCCGAGGTCCTGGCGAGCCGGGATGGTGAGCGTCGTGACGGGAGCGACCCCGACGGATGCATCTCTGTCTTCCCAGTGCGTCTGCGACCCGTTCCATTGGCTCCCAACCGTCTTCACCATCACGGTTGTCGCGATGGGCACATCTGATTGGACGCGAATTGCACGAGCCTGGTCATCCAGCGTGGAAATATCCACATCCAGAACTGTCCCGTTGTCCACGGTGAGCTGGTCGGTGCCGGCCAACGGCGTTGTTCCCACGGGGTTCAGCACGCTCAACGTGACCTGCGCGTTCTCTCCGCTGGGTACGGCGATACGGATGGCTGCTGATTCGAGTGCGGTGCGATCCGGCAACGCTATGACGGAGTCCAGCGATGCTGGCTGCCCTGCAATTCGCGTCAGTCCCAACGGTGTCTCACCGTTCATGCCGGATGACTGTGCCCAGGCGATGACGCCGGGACCGTCGGCTCGAACGTGCAGTGCAAGGCGCTCATATCCTGGGAACCAGGAGGCTGCCAGCAGCGACATGCGTGATTGGGGCGGGACAACGACGGCAGGTCCTGGCGTGGTGGTCGGGCCAGATTCGCTGATTGCATCGATGGAAACCTGTGTCGACTTGTCGGATGGGTTGACCAGTTGGAGCACCACGTCCTCTCCCACGAGAGTACTTCCGAGCGCAACCCACTGGTCCTGCAGAGCTGGTCGGCATGTGTCGAGCACCAAGGAGCGCAGTTCTCCTCCGCCGTTTCCCGACAGCACCAGCGCGGTGGCACGTTGCACACGCTCTCCTGTCACGGTGAGTGCCACGTGTGGTTCGTTCTTTGCAGCATCGTTCCCGCCAGCGTTGACACCAGAGGATCCGGCAGGTGACACCCACCATTGCGCCGGCATCCGCGTATTGCCGACGGCTTGCGGGTCGTCCAGGCCTCCCGGGCAGCCCAGTGTCACTGACGAGGGGGACGCCGTCACAACCGGAGCTTCAATACGGGCCGGGCCGATGGCACTGGGCTGCGTTGTGGCGGAGCGTGCGGCCAGGTAGCAGATTGACGCGATAGCCATAATCGTGATCAGTGCGGCGACCATCGGTCGCCGTGAGCGTGCCAGCTTCGTGCGGGGCACGGCTGTGGGTGTGTGCGCGGTACTCATGTGCGCCTCCTGAGTGGCACGAGGCCCATAATGCAGGCGGCTCCGGCCACAGCGAGCACAACGCGCCACAGGGTCTGCGGCCACCACGACCAGGTGATGACAAGGTGCCCCGATTCTGGCAGTGCAAAGCCTTGAGCCCAGGTGGCTTCCGAGGGTGTCACGTATTCAAGTGCGCGCCCGTCCACAGTGGCATGCCAGCGCGCATCTGAACGCTCCGCCCACACCAGGGTGGCAGGGGCTCCCTCGTCCACCCCTGCTCCAGTATCAAGGGCGACTGATGTGCCGAGTTGAGTGGAGTCAATCGGCGTCGTGCCGATCCGTAAATGTGCGGGCTGGGCTGAATCTGGTCGGACTCTCCACAGGGCGCCCGCATCCGTGTCACCTACTTTTTCCAGTGCCGCCACTTTGTCGAGTGATTCTTCGACGCTGGCCTGGCAGTGAGAAGCAGCCGCGTGCGAACCTTTCGATCCGGTGCACACCACTGTGTCGATGTTGTGCTGGTACAGGATGCGCGCAGCCTGCTCGTCAGGGGTCGCAACCAGCGTGGCGAGTGCGCTGAGAAGCTGCGCGGATGCGGGGTCTGGGAGGGCTGCATCGCCATCCGCCTCGCTCGGACTGACTGCGATCAGACGGGCCCATCGTGTCAGCGCTGAATCATCGGTCCATGACACGTCCTGGGCGCGCAGGATCCACGCGGCCAGTGCGCCTTGAGCGCGCGTCGCGGCCTCGTCTTCCTGATGATCATGTGGACTGGCCGCGCCTGTCCCCTCGGCTGAGCCAGACGTTTCGGCGGACGGTTCGAGTGGGGCGATCACGAGGGTGCGTCCGCCTCGCGGTGATTCCTGTGCGTGAGTGGACACGGCTGGCAGGGCCGGGCGCGATGTGGCGGTGACTCTGCTCGCCGTTGGGGGCGCCATCATCATCGTGACCCACACGATCATGGGGACCAGCGCGGTGCAGGCAACCAGTGCGGTGGCTGCGCTACGGATGAGAGGCGGGCGCTGCGACCATGCGCGCATGCGCACAGTCAGCTCACCGTCTTCAGCCTTGGCCGTGTAGTGCGGACTGTCGCACGTTGACAGCGCGAGGGTCATGCCCAACAGTCCCAGTGAAATAAAGGGGCCGGGCCACGCATAGGCTACCGTGTCTGCAGCGAGCCATCCGACAGGGGCATGAGCACCGGCCCCCAGTGCCACTGGCACTGTGCTCACACCGTAGGCTGCGAACCGGCTCAGCGCTGCCACGGCCATTCCCCACATGCGGGTGAAGGGCTCATGGGCACGCACAGGGAGGATGCTCAACAGGGCGCACACCGCCAGCATGACAATAACGACCGCCCCGCAGATGAGCGCTGTGGTCAAACCGTGAATATTCAACCACGTCCACACCGACGGGTTGTGTCTGCTGAGTTCTCCGTAGGGGGCACGAATGTCAAAGGGCAGACCCAGTGCGATCTGCCAGGCCTGCGCAGGAGGAACTGCAAGTGTTCCACCGCCAGGCGTAATGAGCGCGTGCCAGCTCGTACCGCCAGTACGGATCGCCGCGCTGACCAATGGGGTGATCACAACTCCAGCAGGCACGAGGGACCACGCGAGGGCGGCGGCACGCCTCCTCCACCGCATCAGTGCAACCGCGGCGATCAGCACAGCCGCACCCATCAGGGCAGGCACCGCGCTCACGATGACGGCCAGGCTGATTGCCGCAATCCCCCACGCTCCGCCGGCACGGACATGGCGGTCAACAGTGGCCACACCATCCGCGCTCGGGACGACCAGTGTTGGCTTTGCGCGGCTGATCAGTCGGATCCAGCCCCACGCTGCCAGGGGAAGAAAGACGTGGACGAGGGCGGCGCTGAGACGTCCGTGGAGTAATGCCAGCAGCAATGTCGGGGCGCAGGCCCACACCATGCACATGACGACTCGAAGGCGCACTGAGGTCGTCACAGCGCACGAAAGGGCCCACATTGTCAGGCACGATGCCGGTATGGCTGCGGCCAGCAAAAGAGCAGTCGCATACGTTGGGGATACTCCCAAGGCGCACAACGGCGCAATGAGCACCGTGAGAAGAACGAGGAACGGGTCAGGAACAGCAGCAATTCCACTGCCTGACGGCAACCACCATGTCAGCGCGGCTTGCGCCGTCTGTTTCAATGTCGATGGCAATGCAAGCCAGGCACCTCCGCGCAGGGCGGACAGATGCGAGTGCCAGAGGACGATACTGAGTGCGACAGTGATCACGGTCATCACGGTGAACGTCACAGCACTGGTCATGCGGTAGCTGCGCAGTGAGGCATGCTGGATGGGGTCGCCCTCGTCCATGTCGTTGCGTGCGCGAATGGTGCGGGCTCGAAGTTTACGGGCGCGCCACACCTCGCGCGGACTGGCTTCCACTGATGCGAGTACTCGTCGAGACAGTGTGGCGGTGCGGGCGGCAAGGTGGCGTGCGCGAATCAGGTCGGGCGTGTGTGCGATCAGCTTGAGCCAGGCGCTCAGCTCAGGTATCGCCAGGTGGGCGGCACTGGTCATGATCCTGCCGATGGCACGCAGCGGTGTCCACACGGTCAGAGCCACCATGAGCAGCGGCAGTTGCCACCACGGCACAGCCGCCATCCAGTTGAACAACTGGGCATATCGGCGTGCCTGGAAAGACGCGTCATCGGGATGGTCAGTGCCTTGGTCATGCAGGCTGGCCTGTTCATGTCGTACTCGTGCCTTCGGGTCAACGACGACGCGGTACCCGGCGCGCCGCGCCCTGCGGCCGAACTCCAGTCCGTCACCGAAAGGTCCGAGGTTGGGGCTCAAGCCGCCCAGTTTCGTCCATGCCTGCGTGCTCACCAGCATGCCGGCGGTGCCGACCGCGAGGACATCGGACGTGTCATCGTATTGACCTTGATCGATCTCATCGGGCATTACTGTGTCGACTCGCCGTGCTGAACGGGTGGCGCGAATACCCAACTCAAGGAGGCGTGAGCCGTCCATTGCGACCTGTTTGGCACCGACCACGCCGATTGTGCGTCCGCTCTGGGCGGTATTCCACTGACGAGACAGACACTGTGGGTGCGCCACACAGTCATCGTGCATGATCCACAGCCACGTGGAATTATCGATCAGTTCAGCCACGCGATCGTTGTCGGCATATGCACGGTGGATGGCGTCAGAGAGGTTGCGCGCACCTGGTGTTGAGACGAAGGTGGTCGGAACCGTGAAGTCACGAATGGCATTGTCGAGCGTGGCGTGTTCGTCAGCCTGGGCGGCAGTGTGAGGTGGCCGGGGATCCCCAGCTTCCGCATCGATGATGACGAGGTGTTCGGGCCGTTCGGCCTGGGAATCGATACTGACCGCGGCTGCGCGGCAACGGTTGTCATTCGTCGAACGGGTGACCAGCACGGCGACAACGCCGTGAGCAGTGTGGCTGCGCGCGCGGCGTGAACCTGGCTCATCGCCATGAGGTGAGACGTCAGCGTCTGATTGTTCAGGGGTGGACGAGGGTGGCGTAGTGTGCGCCGAGCGGTGCGAAGCGCTGGAGGTCATGTCATCAGCCAGCGGCACGGCGCAAGCGGCGACGCTCCCGTTCGGACAATCCGCCCCAGATTCCGAATCGCTCGTCATGAGCTAATGCGTATTCCAGGCACTCTTCGCGCACTGAGCATGATTGGCACACGGCTTTCGCTTCGCGCGTCGATCCTCCCTTTTCCGGGAAGAAGGCTTCTGGATCTGTCTGTGCGCACAGCGCATGCTGCTGCCACGCCAGCGGGCCATCAGCACGGGCAAATGCCTCGACATCCGCAGCCTCGGACCATGTCAGAGGTCCGTCACCCAGGATGTTCCACACGATTTATCGTCCCCTCGCCGTAAACAGTTCGTACCTGAATTACACCGTTGTTATCCGCCGGTGTCAAGTTGGCTTGCGATTTTTTCTCCGCCACTCGGCGTGTCGAGTTGTCGCTGTGTCGCATCACGGGTTAGCGTGGCCACTCACGGTGACCTAACCGTTATTCAGCCCCCCCCCGCGGGCGCGTTCCCGTTACCGCACCTTTTTCGCTAACGTACCGAGTATGACTCTTCATCAGCTGGTCAGCCTGCTTCAAAGACAGCCGCTGCCACTACTGACGTGGTACGACCTTGCAGCCTCCCCCATTCAGCGCACCGAGCTCTCCGGCCCTGTTCTGGCCCGCTGGTTCTCCAAGATCGCGAACCTTTTGATGGAGTATTCCGCGATGAACCAGTGGGGTGACCTTGCTGGCGCCGACAGCGGTGACAGCCGCAGCATCAACGCGCCGAGCGGGCAGGTCGCCCTCGACGATCAGGACTGTCAGCCGCGCGGACGGATCTGCGTGGACATGCCGTCTTCGTGGCAAGGGTGTCTGTGGGCGGGTGCCTCGTGGCTGTGCGGGTGGCGCACCGTTGACGCGGCCCTCATGGACGAGGGGGACGCCGACATTTTAATCACGGGCGAGGTGTCTGAGCGGGCGTGCGCCGCTGATGGGGCCGGTGTGAGTGTGTATGCGCATAACCTGTCAGCGCTGGCATTGCAATGGGATGGAGACCTGCCAGGCGCGATGATGGATGCGATCGCTGAGGTGTCAGGTTGCGGCGACGTGCCGGAGTTCGATGCCGACGAGTTGCCTGTTTTCCCTACCGGCTGGCGGGTCGATGAGCCCTCGAATCTAGCGTGGGAGCAGTTGTGGGAGACTGACGGCGGCGCGCCTGGCGCTGCGCACGATGAGGGCGCTGCGTCGGGATACGTGCATGGTAACGGTGGCGTGACGAAGTCCCCACGCGCTGACAGCGCTGTACCCAGATCTCCACGCACTGACAGCGCTACGCCGGCATCCCTGCACGGCAGCATCGACCTGCCGCCACGTATCGCTGTGATGAGCCGGGGTCTGGTTGCAGATACGAGCCTGTTGCTCTGGGCGCTGAGCCGCAGCCAGCCTCTGGTTATCATCGCCTGCGGCGGGCTTGACCGAGACGATCCAGCCGTTGCCGACCCGATCGCCCGCATCGCCACCCAGGAACGCGCGCAGCTGCGCCCTTAGCCTCCTGGCGACTTCGCGCGGCGCGGGCGTGTCCTCACAAAAGTCCGGCGGCACCTTGGTCCTTATCGAGAGGCGCGGAGGAAGTCGACGGCCTCAACGATTGACCCATCGAACTTCTTGACTCCATGATCCAGCACGATGCCGCGCTCACAAATGTTCTTAATCATTTCGAGGTCATGGCTGACAACAACAAGCGTCTGGCCGGTACCCCGAAGCTCTTCCATCTTCGAAATACACTTGCGTTGGAAAGGCTCATCTCCCACGGCGAGAATCTCATCGACCAGGAAGACGTCAGGCTCGCAATGGACGGCAACGGAAAAAGCAAGCCGCATGTACATACCTGAGGAGTAGAATTTCACCTCAGTATCGATGAATTTCTCGATCTCGCTAAACGCCACGATCTGATCGAACTTTTCGTCGATCTCTTTTTCTTTCATGCCCAAAATCGCCGCATTCAGGTAAATGTTTTCGCGCCCGGTCAGATCCGGGTGCATTCCCGCGCCAACTTCAATCAAACCGGCGATTCTGCCGCGAGCCAGAACAGTGCCCTGATCGGGGCGCATCACACCACTGATCAGTTTGAGCGTGGTGGATTTTCCTGATCCGTTGAAGCCGAGCAGTGCCACGGACTCGCCCTGGTGGATCGACAATGACAGGTCGTCGAGCGCTTTGAAGGAATCGTCCAGTTCATCTTTGCGCCCCTTCAAAGTCCACACCACGTACTCCTTGATGGAACGGGTGTGGCGCAGCCGAAATTCCTTATCGAGGTGTTCAAGCCGGACCATCTCGAGGGCTTCGGACCCAGAATTGTGAGGATCGTTCATTTACAACTCCTGTGCGAACTTACCTTCAAGACGGTGGAAGACCAGTTGGCCGATGAGCAGCACACCAAACGCAATGACGAAGGATCCCATCATCAGTGCGGGCATGTTTGAGGCCATGAGGTCCCAGCTCGTATGGCCGGCTTCGACAACGCCTTGCGTCGGTGCCCAGAAGCAGAAGTGAGACAGTTCGACGCCCATCGCAAGAGGGTTCAGCATGTAGAGGTTGACAAGCCACCGAGGGAAGACATCCGCCACCATATGCCATTGGTAGAACACAGGCGAGACCCAGATAGCAACCATCGACAGCAAGTCAACGAAGTTTTCAGCGTCACGGAAAAAGACGTTGAAAGCCGCGAAGAGCAGACCTAAACCGAGGGAGAACATGCCGATCGTCAGCACTGAAAGTACACCGACCAGAATGTGCACTGGGGTTGGCCTCCATCCGAAGAGGAGTGCTCCGACTATCAGCACAACGATCTGCGGAACAACATGGACGAAGGCGACCCACAAGCTTGAGACCGGGAATAGCTCGCGTGGTAGATAGATCTTGCCCACCAGCGGAGCGTTCCAGATAATCGATCGCGTGGTGTTGGACAGGATCTCGTTGAAGAAGTTGATCATCACCATGCCGGCGAACAGGTAGACCACGTAGCTGGGAATGGAACGACCCAGGCCCATGAATTTACCCATTGCGATGTAGTAAACGACCAGTTGGACCGCTGGTTTTACATAGCTCCACACCATGCCCAGCGCGGACCCTCTGTAGCGTACCCGCAGTTCTTTCTTCACCAACAGGCGCAGGAGGAAACTCCATCGTCCCAAGTCGAGCAAACCGGCCGAATGGCCGGGCGCTCGAAGTGGGTATTCACTCAGTTCTTTAGTCATCAATGGAAAAATTCTGTTCGATCAGTACTCCGCGGCGGCAGTTTCACTTGATTCATTGGACGTGATACCAAAAGTCTTCGCCCACTCGTCGAGCGAGACGATATGCGCAAGAGCCTGTCGATATTGCGCCGAAAGTTCATCCCAGCGGCTGATCAGTTGGCTTCTGGCCGAAATTGACTGACTCAGGAGCTTGCGCAGTTTCCGTGGATCTCGTTTGTACCATGCTGTGCCAGAGCCGTCCGCTTTCGTGACGAGGACAGAATCAAACTGGCTCAAAATAAAGTACTTCGAGTCAGCGTGTGCAACAAATCCTTCCGGATGCTGTTTTGCGCTTTCTTTCGGAGGCGTCATCAACCGGATCAGTGTTTTCAGTGTCCAAGGCCCCAAGGTCAGCATATTTGGCCCCTTGGGTAGCCCTTTCTTGAAACGCGAACGGCTCAGACGATTAATCGGCGGGAAGGCGTCCGGCTCTGACTTGTACTGTGCGTCAGTAAAGTTCTTCGTCATTTCACGAAGCTGTTGCATGCGCGTCTTGAGGGTGCGGTGGAGATGCTCAGGGCCAGACAAGATATCGCGCACTGCCATCAGTCGCGCTGACTGGGCGTAGTATTCAGCAGATACAGAGTGCTTCACGTCAAGTGTCGTGAGCTCGTACGGCAGGCGGCCACCGTGGTCATATGGCGAATGCAGAAGAGCCGTCAGGATCCTGTTGTGCTCGTGGTAGTACGCCTGCCAGTCGCGTGCGTCGTCTTTGTCACCCCACGCTACGTGCCACAGACCTGCCCCTGGGAGGGTCACTGTGCTCACGCCATGCTCGGAGGCGCGCAGCGAGTATTCAAGATCGTCCCACTTGATAAAGATCGGCAAGGACAAGCCAATTTCTTTGATCACTGAGACAGGAATGAGCGTCATCCACCAGCCGTTGTAGTCGACGTCGAGTCTGCGGTGCAGTTCACGACGCTGACGGAGATTAGCCAGTGCAAGATCAATGCGATTCTCAGTTCCCGGAACAGGTCCCCACAGCCAGCGCCACGTATTGATTCCCTCGCCAAAGGAGTGAGCAACTGCACGGTCGTTAAGATCGAACATCTGCCCACCGACGATCGTGCGGTTACGGCACAGTGATGCGAAGCGAACCAAACGTTCGACTGATTCGGGGTTCACGATGACATCGTCATCAAGCAGCATGTGGAATTCTGTCTCGTCAGCTTGTACCGATTCGTACATGCCGCGCGAGAATCCACCGGAGCCTCCCATATTTCCCTGGTGGATCATGACGAGCCTATCGCCAAGCGACTCCGCTGCTTTCGGATAGAGCTCATCATCGCTGACGTACTTGTTGCCCTGATCGACGACGTATACCCGTTTGAGGATATCCTTCAGGTTTTCGGCTTCACCAAGGGCGAGGATTGTCTTTGCGCAGTAATCAGGGCGATTAAAGGTGGTGATGCCGATCGACAGGGACGCATCACCGTCAGGGCACGCGTCCACTTTCCAGCATCCGGAGAGGAACTGCGCGTCTTCATCTGATGCAATGACGTCGAACCAGATCCAGCCGCCATCGGCAAACGTCTTCAGTGAAATGTCGAACTCAACGGTCCGCGAATCGACCGTTGCGGAGTCGATACGCACAAAGCGCCCCTGAGCGTTGGACTTATAGACCAGAACCGATGCGCGTCCTTTGATCGTCACTTCGAGACGTGCTGCTGTCGCACGGGTCCACTGGCGCCAGTAGCTCGCGGGAAACGCGTTAAAGACTGACGCGAATGAGACTCGAAGACCTCCAGGCAGCCTCATTGTCGAGTCCCCGTTGATCAATGCGCTATGGTCTTCGCCCCCATGGCGTTGCATGGCAAGACTACGCAGTGTGGCATTGCGCGCCTTCTTGCTGCCGGCATCAATGGGTTCTGTCGAATTGTGTGCCCGGCCGAAATCTACATACAGGGGCAGCAGATCCTCTTCCCCCTGTGCGGGAAAGACTATTCGCGCGACCTGCGTGTAATCATCGTGTGTCTTGGTGCTCATTGGTTTTCTTCTCCAGACTGTAGCGACGTACCGTCGACAAAGTGGGGCTTAAGAACATTGTCGAACATGGTCAGCGCAGAAGCGATCGCCATATGCATGTCGAGGTACTTATATGTTCCAAGCCTGCCGCCGAACAACACATTGGGCTCTTTGTCAGCTTTGGCGCGGTACTTTTCCAAACGCTCGCGATCATCGCTGGTGTTAATGGGATAGTAAGGTTCGTCGCCTCGTTCAGCAAAACGGGAGTATTCGCGATGGATTACCGTCTTGTCAGTCGGGTAGTCGCGTTCGGGGTGGAAATGGCGGAACTCATGAATTCTGGTGTACGGAACATCCAGGTCTGCATAATTCATCACTGATGTTCCCTGGAAATCTCCGGTGTCGAGGATTTCCTCTTCCAAGTCGATGGTGCGCCATCCAAGGTCACCCTCGTCGTAGTCAAAGTAACGGTCGATCGGGCCGGTGTACACAACTGGAATCTTGCCGACAACATGGGATCGGCTGAGTTCGTGTGAATCGTCGAAAAAATCGGTATCGGTGTACACCGTGATATTCGGGTCGTCCACCATTTTTTCCATCCACGCGCCATAACCGTCGGTTGGCAACCCTTCATAGGTGTCGTTGAAGTACCGATTGTTATAGGTGTAGCGGACAGGCAGGCGCGAGACGATTGAAGCGGGAAGATTTTCCGGTTCAGTTTGCCACTGCTTGGCTGTGTAGTTCATGAAGAATGCTTCATAGAGCGGACGCCCGACAAGGGAGATTCCTTTTTCGACAAAGTTTTCCGGCTTCTTGTCACCCAGTTCGGCGGATTGCTCTTTAACGACCGCGCGCGCCTGGTCGGGAGTGTACGCCGCGCGGAAAAACTGGTTGATGGTGCCCAAGTTGACCGGCATGGGAAACACTTCGCCGTTGTGAGTGGTGTAGACATGATGCTGGTAATTCGTAAAAGAAGTGAAGCGATTGACGTATTCCCACACCCGCTCGTTGGATGTATGGAATAAGTGAGCGCCATAGCGGTGGACCTCAATGCCGGTGGTTGGTTCTTCTTCCGACCATGCGTTTCCACCAATGTGGGAGCGCTTCTCAATGATGGCGACTTTGAGTCCAAGCTCTTCTGCAGCTCGTTGTGCGATCGTCAGTCCAAATAGGCCCGCACCCACCACAACGAGATCCGGTTGGTCCTTCTCCACTGCATTCTCCTTAATCCTTAATTGGCGCGGTTGCCTACCGCAGGATGCACTTAGCTCTAAATGCTAGCGCCTTTCGGCTCTGATTTAAGGTAAGCCACCACAGACTACTCAATCGCACAGGCATCGTCATTTCTCCTCGCAAGGTGTGATCTTCCAGAGCGCCGCAGTTCCGCCTCGATCAACCAAGCGCATATGCCTCGTCAAGAATCGACCTTCGCGCAGTCCCACAGATAGTGGGCGCGTATCTGCTTCTTCCGGCCAATATGTCAACGAGTCGGTGTAATAGTACTGAATGTCGTGCGCATTCAGGACGCGACAGATTTCAGGATCTTCCAGCATGTCTGAGATGTTATAGGCGGCATCAAGCAGGTCAGGATCGTATGACCCGGTGATGTGGCGGAAAGTGACATCAACATTGGCAACCGCATACAACAAGGACGAACCATTCATCGGATCTCCGATTACCTCGGCATCCGGGGGGATTTCTTCCTTTATTCTCGCCATCATCGTTAATTCAGCATCAGAGACCAGAGAACTGTAGCCCTGTTGGTTCAGCTGCATATAGTTCAGGTACAGTTGGTGCGCTCCTACTGTGCGCCCGTATTTACCCGTTGGGACGTATAGGAGCCCGATCGTGACTCCGAAACAGGTCAGCAATAGCAGGGGACGCAGTGAGCGTCGCTTGTCGTCCGCTCCCAACGCACGCGCGCAGTGCCAGTGCACGACATGAATCACCGTCGCCAGCGCGACTATAGACACCGGCGCAGCTATGAGGGGAATTGCTGAGCCTATACGAGCAGGATCTGTGTACCACAGGCCCACGAGCTTCAGGCCCGGTTTCCACAGTACTGCAGCAATCAGATATAGGGCTACGATGGATGCCCAGGCCGGAAGGACCCATCCCTGTTTCTGACCAACGCAGACGAGAATCCCACCTATTGTCAGAATTCCCAGTAAAATTATCCCTTGCTGATTGCCGTGTATTTGATCGGGAAGCTGGGCGTCAATTAGCGCTCCCCTCAGCTCGCGCTGAAACTCTCCAAATGGTTTCAGACGTTCATATCCGGTAGTTGATCGCCAAAAACTTGTGCGTGTCAGGCCGAAGAGTCCTCCGGCGAGGACAAACGGCATGCTCCACGCTAAGATTTTCCAGCTTGCTCCCGCACGGACCCGGTTCTTTCCAAGCGCCGCCAGGTGTCCGATAAAGCGCCACACGACAAAGACAAAAGCGACGATGACGCCCGTCGGATGGGCGATGCCGATAGCACCAAGGCCCATCACCATAAGGACGAGCAGTGAGGCCCTACGTGAGCAGTGATTACGCAACATTTCAACAATGATGCTCGTTACCAAAGGGACAAGCACGTATGACAACGCAGTCGGCCACAGTGTTCCATATGAGATCAGACGTTCGGGAAAGGCCGTAAAGCAGCTCGCGACTATAGGTCCGATCGCCCATATCCACGTTCTGCGCTTACTCAGTGTTGCTGCAAGCATCGTTGCAGTGAAGGGCCATAGAAGCGCAGCGATGACCAGTGCAGAAACGTTTGCCGCAGCCACCACGTCTCCCGCTGTCCCTGGAACAGCCAATACTGCCCAGTCATGCCACCCCGCAGGATAAAAGACTGGTGTACCATCTGACGTCGCCACGGCACCGAGATGCAGAGTCGATGCGTCCCCTGTATCGAGGATCCACCGTAAGGCATTCAGGTGGAAAACAGCATCCCAAGTTTGTGGGGGGCGCGCCGGGTTGCCTATGGGAGCAATCACTCCGTAGGCGCTGACCAAGATGGCCAGCATACCGCCCAGAGAGTACGCCACGATATTCGCAGGTGGTGGAATTCGAATGCAGGCAGTCGAGCCAGATACTCGCGCGTGGTTCGCACTTCGTCGGCGACGTATGAGTTGTTGGGCTCCTCGCACAACGTATGCGCCTACGACCCACAGGAGTGTCCAGCTGATGTAAGTTCCCCATCCCCATGGACGAACAGCCCTTTGTGCCACGATCGCTCCCGTCCCCATGAGGAACACTGAGAGCAAGGGAGTGGCGATCAGGAAGATACGTCTCCGATATCCCATTGCCCATGCAAGCAAGGCGCCCGGAAACACGATCGCAATGAGTAAAAGAAGGAAGCCGGGGAAGACATGGATCCATGGTGACAAGTCAGTCATTCTGATACATCAACTTCCTTAGGCAGCAACGAACAGTTGGGCGAATTTCAGGCTTGCGGCTGGCTTAGCTGTCTCCATAGACGATATCCCGCCCGTCTCAAACCGGTTGGCACAATTCGGTAGGTTGCACGTATTGCAAGATTACGCACTAGCTGGCCTCGAGTCGTTATTCCGTGACTTCTTAGCCGACGCTGCAACTCGACCTCACTTTTCAGTAGCCGAAGTCCTCCGCGCCGCTGGTAGGCCCCCGCTCCCACCCGATACTTCACGAGGACGTCGGAAAGATTGGTAACTCGCGCACCGCTAGCAACCATCCGCGCGAAAAGCCAGTAATCCTCCATCAGGTCCAGATGCTGATAGCCACCAACTTCCTTCACTGCACTTGCACGGTAAACGACCGCGGGATGGTTGAACGGGTCATGAAAGGTAAAGGCGCTCACGATGTCATGCTGGTGAGTCGGCTGCCTTCTGATCATCCCAGTGCCATTTTCGTCTACTGAAAACTCCACGATCGCCGCTCCCACAATGTCAAATCCCTGCTCCATGACTGGCAGCTGGCGTGCAAATCGTTCAGGAACAGAGATATCGTCGGCATCGGCTCGGGCGACAATGTCGTATGAACAGTGCTGCAGACCCGCGTTCAAGGCTGCTGAAAGGCCTCTATTACGCTCCAGTCTGACGACTTTGATCGGTATATCAGCGACGAGGTGTGGCGATCTGCCATGACGCGCAGAATCCAGGATCTCATCTATTTCCGGGCTCACGGGACCGTCGCACACAATAACAATCTCATCGGCAGCAAGACTCTGATCTGCACCCACAGACTGGAGAGCCCGCTGGAAGTGTGCTGCATTGTCCTTGATGTATACGGGCAGGAGAACTGAGAATGGCAGTGTCTCATCTGACGCGGCGCCTTCCGCCACGGAAGTATCTGCCTGCTCCTGCTGTATACGCTCACATAGGTCACTTGTCCCGTTTTGCCCCTGCCTGCTTGCTCGTCGATCCAACTGCGCTGCTTCACACGCCACTGGCGTATCCGAAAGCACATCGGCGGTAGAGGACGGCTCCTCGTTTGCCTGCTCCACGCCCTCTTTCAGGTAGTTCCACAGCTGAGTGCGATCAGGGGACGTGGCCAGCAAGCGTACCCAGCGCATCGTGGTCATCGCCATGAATGCGCACCGCTCGATCGGCCCAAAAGCCTGCGAACGTCCGAACGCCCACATCTTGTTTCGCACCTCGTTGACGAAGCGTGCGCCAGGGCTTGCCGTAGAGTTTCCAAAAGTTTTCGTGCGGTGTTCGACGCGCGCGGCATCAACATACAAGCCCACTCTGCGTCGAAGAAGACGCGCTGTGTACTCAAAATCGTCATTCCACAGGAAATATGCCGCTTCGGGCAAACCGTCTTCGCGGATCGCTCGCACGTCAAGCAGGATCGCCACAAAAGATGCCGTTCGAATCTGGTAGCTATCTGCCGCCTCAGCATGCTGATGCAGGACAGGTCTCAGGAAGGCGCGGCGACGCGGCTTGTTCATTGGATGCTCACGCCCATCGAACCATTCCGCCCGACACGCCATAACTGCAGGTTCGCCCGGATATTCTGCCCGTGCTTCCAAAAGTCGCTCGAGGGCGTCCATGTGTGGCACCGTGTCGTCATCCATAATCCACACAAAGTCAGCGCCTCGGGATACTGCTCGGGCAATGCCGGCAGCAAATCCTCCAGCGCCGCCGAAGTTCGAGGGAAGCGTGACGGTGTCTGTGACGGCCTCACTGCCTTGAATGGCCTGCGGTGTGTCATCCGTCGAGGCGTTGTCCACCACGATGATGTCGTCAAGCGGCCGGGACTGTTGGGCTAGCGCTCCAAGCGTTTCGCGTAGGAGCTCGGCTCTGTTCCAGGCAACAACGACGGCAGCAATTCGCGGGGCAGTCATAGCGCTCATCTTAGGCGAGGTAGGCGGATTCTCGGGGCACCTCGCCCAAGGCCTCATTCACCGATTACCATGCGTGGGGTTCCTGCCCATGTGGCAGGATCGGTCACCCGGCGGCCGTCGAACAGGAGGCGAATGCCGGGCAAGTCCTGAGCAGTCATGTCCTTGTACTCAGGATGGTCCGCCTGGATAATCGCAGCGTCGACCGGCTCACCTAGGTGGTAGGCGTCCCATCCGAAGTGTGCGAGTTCATCATCGGTGAACATCGGGTCATGGACCAGCACCTCAGCACCACGCTCACGCAGGGCGTCAACTGTGGCAAATACACCGGAAAATGCTGTCTCCTTGACTTTGCCGCGGTACGAGGCTCCCAACACGACAACTTTCAGATCTTTAAGGTCTCCGAGGACGCCCTCAACTCGCGATACCACGTATTCAGGCATGCCCGCGTTGAACTGGCGAGCTGTGCGCACCACTGACGCGTCGGGGTCAGTGGACAGGTACAGGCGCGGGTAGACGGGAATGCAATGCCCGCCAACAGCGATTCCGGGCTGGTGGATGTGGCTGTATGGCTGTGAGTTGCATGCGTCGATGACACGCTTGACATCGATGTTGGCCTTGTCGGCGTATACGGCGAACTGGTTGGCAAGCCCGATGTTCACGTCACGGTAGGTCGTTTCTGCAAGCTTCGCCATTTCGGCGGCTTCGGCGCTGCCCATGTCCCACACGCCGTTGGGGCGAGGCAGGTCGTCACGCTCGTCAAAGTCAAGGACGCTGCGGTAGAACTCCATGCCCTTGTCAGTGCCTTCCTGGCTCAGACCGCCCACCAGCTTCGGGTAGCGTCGCAGGTCGGAGAACACGCGGCCAGTCAGCACGCGTTCAGGCGAGAACACCAGGTGGAAATCTTCTCCTTCTTTCAGGCCGGAGATCTCCTCTATCATCGGCTTCCAGCGTCCGCGGGTGGTGCCCACCGGCAAAGTCGTTTCATAAGATATCAGTGTGTCTTTGGTCAGGTGCTCGGCCAGCGAGCGTGTGGCCTGATCCATCCATCCGAAATCAGGTGCCCACGTCTCATCGTTGACAAACAGTGGAACAACTATGACGATTGCCTCCGCTTCTGGGATTGCTTCACCGTAGTCCGTGGTGGCGCGCAGTTTTCCGGCGGGTACAAGCTCAGCGAGTTTTTCAGCCAGGTGAGCCTCCCCCGGGAATGGTTCGCGTCCCTCGTTGACGGTTGCGACCGTCTTTTCGTTGACATCAACGCCGATGACGTCGTGCCCTTTGCTTGCAAACTGGACGGCGAGCGGCAGCCCGATCTTTCCCATAGCCACAACTGCAATACGCATGAAAACTTCTTTCCATCTGTCAGCGATAACGCACACATTCTAACCGCTTCCACACGATCATCCCAGCATCTCAACGTCTCCACTGATAAAGTGCCCACATGCGCGTTGTTTCAGTTGTCGGGGCACGTCCCCAATTCGTCAAGTTGGCGCCGATTGCCCACGCTTTTGATAAAGCTGGGATCGATCACGTGATCGTCCACACGGGGCAGCACTATGACCCTATGCTTTCAGATGTCTTTTTCGAGGACCTCGGTATTCCCGCGCCTGACGTTCACCTGGGCGTGGGATCAGCTTCTCAAGGCGTGCAGACAGGGAAGATGCTGGCCGCCCTCGACGATGTGTTTACCGGCCATAATCCTGACTGGGTTCTTGTGTATGGAGACACAAATTCCACCTTGGCTGGGGCTTTGAGCGCTGTGAAGCTCCATATTCCAGTCGCACATCTGGAGGCGGGACTCCGCTCCTTCAACCGCGCGATGCCCGAAGAGATTAACCGCGTCATGACCGATCATGCCGCAGATCTGTTGCTGACGCCCACTGATGAAGGTGCCCGCCACCTTGCCGATGAAGGTTTGAAAGAGCGCACCGTCATTGTCGGAGACGTGATGACTGATGTCCTGCTCCAGATCCGCGACCAGGTGAAAGATCTGCCCTCCCCTGTCATGAACGAGCTTGGGTTAGCTGAAGGATCCTACTCGCTGGCCACGATTCACCGGGCAGAAAACACCAATGATCGCGATCGACTGCTGTCAGTGCTCGATTCCCTAGGAGACGTTGATCATCCCGTTGTGCTGCTTGCCCACCCCCGCCTTGTTGCCAAGTGCAAGGAGCATGGCATCGAATTGTCAAACGATCACCCGCGCGGGAACCTACTCGTTCATCCCCCGCTGGCATATCCCGACCTTATTGCCTCAGCGCTTCATGCACGTGGTGTGATCACTGATTCGGGTGGACTGCAAAAGGAAGCGTTCCTGCTGCGCGTTCCCTGCACGACGGTCCGCCCACAGACCGAGTGGGTGGAAACCGTACATCTTGGCTGGAACAAGTTGGTGGAGCCTGGTTCGGATCTGGCGGCGGCTGCTTCACGTTCTTATCCGGCCGAACCTGCTGAAGCTGATGCCCATCCATATGGTGATGGCCACGCTGCCGAGCGCGTGGCAGAAGTACTGTCAAACTGGGCAGGGCGCGTCAGGTGAGTCGCGTCGTTCTTGCCACCCGGGTCTTCGCCCCCGAGCCTGCGGCGGCCGCCCTTCGTCTGCGCGGGCTTGCGCATGCGCTGGCGATGGATGGGCACGACGTCACCGTCTTGACCTCGCGTTTTGGTTCCCTTCGCGGTTCGGTAACTGACGAAGGAGTCCTGATCAAACGCTTCCCTGTTCTGCGGGATTCTGCTGGCGCCGTGCGTGGCTATGCGCAGTACATGTCCTTTGACATTCCCCTGTTCTTCCGTCTTCTGACATGCCGCAGACCCGATGCTGTTGTGGTTGAGCCTCCTCCTACGACCGGGTCCGTCGCGCGTATCGCATGCAGTCTCCGGAGAATTCCCTACGTTTATTACGCGTGCGACATTTTGTCTGACGCTGCCGAAGCCGAACATATGAAGCCTCTGGTTGTCAGGGTCCTGCGCAGTATTGAGCGTTTTGCTCTCACAGGTGCAGAACGTGTCATTGCTGTGTCTGAGGGGGTTGCTCAGCGCGCTCAGGAGCTGGGGGCTGTCAATGTGAGCGTGGTGCCCAACGGCGTTCAAACGCAGGAGTTGCTTGACCGCACTCCCCTGCCCGACGGTTTTCCTCACGCTGGCGGCCCGGTTTACCTTTACGCAGGTACCGCCTCATCGCTGCAGTCTCCTGACGCCTTTATCAGGGCTTTTCCGCGCGTCAAAACCGTGTTTCCGAAGGCTGTCTTGGTCTTTCTTGGACAGGGAAACGCATGGGATGACCTGGTTGAACTGGGTCGAGCAGCATCCACGGACATTGTTTTCCATGAGCCTGTTCCTCCTGATCAGGCTCAGCGCTGGTACGCCAGCGCCGATGTTTCACTCGCATCGATTCGCCCGGGTGGTTATGACTATGCGTATCCCACCAAGATCCTTGTCTCTCTTGCTCAGGGAACACCTGTTGTCTATATCGGACAGGGACCTCCTGCCAACGATATTCGCAAATCCAATTTGGGGCGTACCGCAGGCTTCAGCCCGGACGAAGTAGCTGACGCGATGATTCAGGCAGGAAATATGGCAATGCACCGCGAGGCAGGCGAGCGCGAGAGGCTGCGCCAGTGGGTCATCTCGCATCGTTCGCTGCCAGCGACATCCAGGCGCGCTGCACAGGTCGTTGCGCAAGCCTTTTAGGTTCACGGTATTTATACAGAGCACCATGCCTTGTCAAAGGCAGAAAGAAGCGAGCACATGAGTCAGAAGCCACGTATTTTGTGTCTTTCGTTTTCTCCTCTTGCACGCGACGCACGCGTACTTCGCCAGCTGAGCGTACTTCAGGAATTCGGTGACGTCACAACCGTTGGATACGGGCCGACAACCCCGTATTCAACCGAGCACCTTGAGGTTCCTCAATCTGCTGCCTCTTTGCCTCAGACACCATCCGGTGTCGCCAAGCTTGCGCTTCACCGTCACTCTTCGGTCGACCTAGATGCTCCGGCCACGAAGGAAGCGTTGCGTCTTCTGGAAGGACATTCATTTGATGTTGTCGTGGCCAACGATGCACGGGCACTGCCTGCCGCGCTGACAGCGGCTCACGGCGCGCCGGTGTGGGCAGACTTGCATGAATGGGCACCGGAGGAACGCACTCAGATTCTCTCGTGGCGCCTGCTCGTTGCTCCCTGGATTGATCACATCTGCCGCACATGGCTTCCACAGGTGAGCGCAGCGACAACTGTCGGGGGGAGAATTGCCTCGTTGTACGAGCAGCACTATGGTATCCGGCCTCGTCTTATGAGGAATGCGGCGCCATGGGTCGATCTTTCCCCTAGCCCGGTTAACGACTCCGGTCCTATCAGACTGGTTCACTCAGGCGGCGCAGTTGCAGGCCGCGCGCTGGACACTGCAATTGACGCCGTGATTGAAGCCGGTGACAAATTCACGCTTGACCTGTATTTGGTGCCAGCGAATGATAAAGGTAAGTATTTACGGGAACTACAAGCCAAAGCCAGTGGATGCGATCGAATTACCTTTCATGACCCTGTTTCCCCTTCTGATTTGCCTTTTGTCTTGAACCAGTTCGATGTTGGTGTCTACTGGATCAAACCGATTACAACGAATGCCCGCCTAGCTTTGCCAAACAAATTCTTCGACTTCATTCAGGCGCGGCTTGCCTTGGCCGTCGGCCCTTCTGTAGAAATGACGGACGTAGTCAATAAATACGGTTTAGGAGTGTTATCTGGCGGCTTCGATATTCCGCAAATCGTAGAGTCTTTGCATTCACTTAATTCACAGCAGATACAAGCATTCAAACAGGCTAGCCACAAAGCTTCACATGCCTTGAGCTTTGAGAATGAAGCTGCGGTTGCTCGGACTATTATGGAAGAACTATTGGGCTCCTAGCTATCGGAGTCCCGAAGGAAAAGCTTTAGGCGGATATCCAATTTTCATATAGCGCACGCGCGCTCAGTTCACCATCGTGGACAAGCGCAAGATAGCGCTTATTTTCTTCGAGGATTGATTCACGCCTGTGCTTATCGCGAGCAAGAGTTGCAATGGTTTCTTCCAACGTGTCCGCTTGCGCCTCGACAATGGGGCATTTGATTCCGGTAGTTTTCTCGATATATGTGCGAAAGCGGGTATCAATATGCGCTATCGGAATGCATCCCGCTCCGATCGCTTCGAGCGACGTTGTTCCATAAATACCCATCGTGATTTGTTCAACCAGAAGATCTGCATTTCCCAAGGCTACGGGCATCTCATTCCGAGGCACTGATTCGAGAAATCTACTCTCCACGATTCCTTTCGCATCAAGGCGCTCGAGCACGGGAACTATTTGTTCAGAGCCCTTCAACCAAGAGCGACTTGGAATATGTGCTACCTGCAGGAGGCTTCGTCTTTCGCTCGACGTTTTGTCTCCCATTCCGCTACTCTTTGATCCCCACTCGTCAGGGTTAATCGCGAGTGGGCACCAATGAGCCTGCGGAACATCGTCAAGCAGATCTGGCGTCGAAACGAAAACTGGTACTCCTAAACGCTCGATCAGCTGCCGGTTACGATCTGAACGTCGTTGGAGTAGTTGCGTCTTAGGGTCGTTTTCATCGAAAGGAGAGGAGTGGATTCGCCGCGCATGCGCGCGAGGATTTCGCGTATCAGAACCATGGGACAACACGGCGACAGAAACTCCCCGCGACTGTAAAGCTCGCACTTCTTTTTCAACGCTGAAGTTAAATAGTGGCCCGAAAAGAGGCTCCTCCGCCTCGACCAGCACATGCGTAAACTGTGAGACCTGTTCGAAATACTTGCGTGCCCAATCCTTTGAGAGCGTGAAAACGCCGTAGGGAATAACTCGATCGGATCGGAATGGTAACGCTCCAGGAAAGTCGACCATCACATTTTGTGCATTTATGTTCGGATAAGAACGTTCTAGAGCATGTGCCCACTGCCACGCCTGTTCCGCAAAGTTTACGGGCGCAATCAGTACTCGAATAGGCGCGTCGGGAATCGCAAGCGGGGATGGAAGCGGGTAGGGCTTGTATCCTTGAGCTCTGCGAATTACCGGATATAGGGGGCTACCCGGCCCTGCAAGCTTCATGACAGTGTCAGCCACAGGCGCAGGTAGGGAAAATGCGGCGTCGTGGAGAAAATCAAGCAGGCGGGCACGAAATGATTGATTCATCTTTGTCACTTGCTTTCTGTCAAGACTTCGGCAACAGAGCGAGCACGGTCTCTCCACGTATTAGTCTGAGCCGCTATGCGAGCATTCCTCGCTTTCTGCTTAACGTCCTCAGGGTGAGCTTTCAAGAAAGTCAAGATCTGGGCAATATCAGCAATTCCGTAATTGACCTGCCAGCCTGCATCCAGTTTGTTGACGATCCGTGCGGCCTCGGTTCCAGCTGTCACGAGAACTGGTCGCCCTCGCGAAATATACTCGAACAGTTTCGCCGGCGCAGCAAACTTCCGGTAGTCACTCGGCTCAACAGCAAGAATGCCGATGTGAGTATCCGCATACAGCGGATCAAGTTCACTTGAATTCAAGTGATGCACATGAATCTGGTCGCTGCCCAATGAAGAGTCCTGAGCAAGGGCTGCCTTCCATTGTTCAGGCCTCGTCACTAGCTCCAGTTCAATACTTGGTTCTTGTTTAAGGGCTGCGAAGAGCGCATCAAGACGATAATGCCCGCCGAGCCCACCGACATAAAACAATCTCAGCGGACCTGTTGGAAGCGGCATTGTGCGTCCACTATCCCCTGCGGGTGGAAGAGCAGAAAACGTTGCGTCGTTCGGCAGGTTGAGATAGGTTGCCATGCCTTCAGAGGGCAGGAAAAAATGCACATTATTGCGGAGGTATCCACGCATATCGAGTCGGTGAAAAAAAGGCGACAGCTTGCCAATGACAGTTTTTGCTGGGGCATGTGCAAATTTCCAGTAGATATCCCGGTAGAAAACACCCGATGGGATGCCGTGCCTGCGCACAAGACTCAAGATCGCATTATCAAGCATCGGCGCAAATCCTGACTTCACGCTCGTAGCGAATACATTGGGTTGCGTGGAGTTTTCGCTGTAGAAAAACTCCGGCTTCATTCCTTGCCGCAGGTTCTTTTTGAGCGCAGCCATTTTTCTGCGACGTTCGGGCGTCGTCCCCGACATATCGATCACGTGATAGCCGATATCCGCGAAAGCCTGCCGCATCCGCAAAGGGCGCAAACGTGATGCTGCCGTCGGATTCTTCTCCATCGGATAGGGCGCGTGGAAAATCATTGTGGGTGTGGACTGCACGTAGGCCTCGCATTCGTCAACTGGACCATGCTCCAGTGTACTCGAGCTGTGCCCAATCCTCCTTGAGCCCGTATGCTCGTAGTATGAGTACCTCTTCTTTTCCGACGTCATCTGGTCTTCGGCACGTCCTCATGATACCGTCCTGGTACCCAAGTCCCCAATATCCTTTGAATGGATCGTTTTTCGCTGAACAGGTGCTCATGCTGCAAAATGCAGGATTCACGGTCGGAGTTCTTGCCCTCGATGCAACGAAGCCCTGGCAAAAAAAGGCGCCTGTGAGCATGAGCAAGGAAAATGGGATCTCAACGATTCGAGGTTCTATCGTCTCTGTCCCTCACGAGAAGCTTCCAGCTGAATACCCATTCATCCGCATGCAGGCGCGCCGCTTCTTTGAGTTGTATGAGGTCACATGCGGCAAACCTGATCTTGTGCATGCGCATTCTGTGTATCCGGGTGTGTTGATCGCCCAGGCGGCCTCAGCTTACTGGGATGTTCCCTACTGCCTGACTGAACACCGCCCATCGTCTTTGGAACGTCCTCCACGTTCCTTCCGCGGAAAGCAGATCATCTACGCTGTACGGTCGGCACAGGGGCGTGCGACAGTGTCATCTGTCTTTGCTGAAAAGCTCGAACGCTTTTACTCAACGACCCCGTGGACTGTGATCGCTCTGCCGGTTTCGAATGCGGCGGCGCAAGTTCGCTTGCCTTCCTACACCAAAGGTGACGATATCGTTTTCTGTCATGTCTCTCATTTGGGAGAAAATAAGCGTCCGCGCCTGACTCTGCGGGCGTTCGCAAGAATGAGAGCGACGGTCGGACATGCGCGCCTGCGCGTGATAGGCGGCGGCGTTTCAGGCGAAGTTGATTCGCTCAGGAACTATTGCGTTGAGCTCGGCATCTCAAATGACGTCGATTTTCTTGGAGCGCAACCTCGTGATCAGATTTTTGAGCTTCTGTCTGGGGCAAACGCTTTTGTCTTGGCAAGTGCAGTCGAAGCAGGTGGAACTGTCTTTGCCGAGGCGCAAATGGTGGGGCTGCCATGCGTCGGGACGGACACGTGGGCCGGCCAATTCATGATCGAACAGCAAAGTGGCATCGTTTCGCCAGTTGATGATGAGGACGCTCTGACAGAAGCTATGACACAGATTGCACGAGACTTGGTCAATGGTTCGCCACGTTTTTCTCCTCTTCGAATTCGTCAGAGAGCCATCGAGCGATTCAGCGAAACGACGTTTGCCACTTCATCAGGCAAATTCTACCGTGACAGTCTCGACTGCTTCCGCAGGCATATGTCTTAGACCTACGAGATAGAAGATTCACAAGCAGGCGGCTTCCTGTCAAAATCCACGGCGCATTTCCACGCTAGCAACAGCATCACACCCAGCATTAGTGCCATAAGCCCGCCAAGAGCAAATACGGTCGGGAGCAAAGCCAGCGGCGAGAACCACAACCACAATAAAGGAACAACACAGTACAAAACAGCAAAAATCAGCATTCGACGTTGATTTTCGGTAACGACAAATATGTTCGATATGGGAGAAGTCAGGACCGTCATATACAGCCATGGTGTAAGTGCTTGAGCAAAATAGCCAGCCTGATCCCACTGGGCGCCAAAAACGAATGGAAATAGCCATGGTGCCAGAACGAATAGCAAAGCAAATGGCCCAATTGCAGCAAACGCTGCTCGAATCAAAGTAAAACGTACAAGACCTGACATCTTCCCATGTTCAACAACTGCAAGCTTCTTGAGAAATACCTGCGAAACTGAGCCTGCGATAAGTCCAACGGGAACTTGCATAATGGCCCACGCTAGTTGAAATTGGCCAAGAGCGGCGACGGCCACTGAACCAATCAACAAATTAATCCCCATATTGCGAACCGAGTCTACAAGTACGTTTGGACCGTTTAACAAGGGCATCTTTCTATAGCGCCTCATTAGCGAAAGCATCGAAGGCGCATTATCCGGTATGGGTCCACGGAGCTCTGGAGTGCGGATCTTTATTGCGACAAACCCGACCAACTGACCCATGATCGTTCCCGTTATAAGACCGACCAGACCTCCCTTCCACAACAGTCCCATTATAAGTTGAAAGAAGACAATACTTGTCGACTGAAGAACCTGGTTGGAAGCAAGAGCTCCGAATCTCTCTTTTCGCGTCAACCAGTACTGAATATTCGTTATCTCTGCCACCAAGAAGACAGTCAAACCGGAAATCATTAGCCATTTCGATAATTCCTGGGATTGATGATACCTATCTTCAAGAAACTTCGAAAATATAATACAAAATAGTGAAGTCAAAAAAGAGGAGACCACTATCGAACGAGTTGCAATCTTTTTCAAAACACGAGCAACAGTATCTGATTTGGGCAACATCTGGGTAACATCAAATCTCAACGCTGCTACGGCGATAACGAAGGAGGTAATGGTTCCATATATTCCGAAAAGCCCTTTTTCGTAGTCAGTATAAATTCGATTGATAAAAATTTGAAATATAAAAATGACGATCTGGGAGATCATGGTTCCCGTCATCAGAGTCAAGATCGCAGATACCACTGGACTACGATTCTTCTCGCGCAGCAGCTTTTCATGTAGTCGATGCCAGATCCCCCGCAATTCTTTCACCTCCTCAGATAGAAGATTCTCTCGTTTTCACCGGCATTTCACCGTCCTAAGTTCTTCTAACGTGAGTGTCTTGAAACGTACCAACCGTACCCATAACAACTGAGATAGAATATTGGCCAATTGAGCCTCACTATTCTCTTGATATTAGACTCGGGTGTGAAGCCGAAAGAAAGAAGCTTCGGGTCTAGCTGCTGGAAGAGCGATTTATGGAGCTCCTTGCGGACGCGTTGCTTTCGCGGGATCTTGATCCATTCCAAGATAAGTTCTCGACAGTTTGACAGTGTAAGCATGTTCACACCACACATGCCATAGGTAATATCACTTTGAGTACCCCATCTACAGCAGTCCTGTTCCCAGGCTAAAACATCAAACACATCATTTCCACAATTTTGCCTCACGTCCCTAAGATAGAGTCCGAGTATCTGCAAGGCTGGTTTGCCGCTATTGTAAATACGGGAACGAACAAAGGATGGCGAAGCGAGTCTATCGGGAACGTTATTACCCGTAACACTTTTACCTATTTGGTCGATTATATTCCCGTTGAGAATCGCTCTATTACCGAATGTTTTTCTAATGGTAAGCGCTAGATTAAGCGAATAATCAGTTGCATCTCTACCGACGAGTCTTTTATAATAGCTCTTTTCAGATTCCTCCATACGGGAGTCCATAACTATAGAGTGCGGCACGCCATAATATTCAGATATTACATGAGAAATCTTCAAATCCGGCGTTTCATCCGTGAATGAAGGATGGCGGAAGGTGAATGTTGCCGGGTTATCACCCAGTTCCTTCATAAAGGCAAAATTAATCCTACTGTCATATCCAGCAGTTAACGGACACAGCAAGTCATAATACCTATTATATTCTCGATATATATTCTTCATAAGAAGAAGCGTTTTCACTACGACCTCATCGAGAGCTGTCCGTCTGACCAGACCCGGGGTCCTCCACACACGTTCGGCATATTGTTGACGAACATAAAGTATATGATTCGGGAGAAGAATTCTGACATGGTCAAAGCTGGTCACATTGTTCGGAAGGGGCTGACCATCAGGAGCATTCGTTGTAATCTTCACCATCTGAGAATCCGAACGGTTGCTCACATAAGCACCTACCAGATTCTCTGACACACCACAGGCCACCACGGGATCCTCGTGAGTATAGAAGACGGACATACTGCATGTCGCGTCCCCCCAGACTACCTCTACGCCATCAACACTTAAGTAGACGACGTATTTGCCTGCGAGACGGTTACACAGCTCATATGCGTACTTGATTCCCGACTCGGCTGCAGCCTCGAGAATCATCTGCGGTATTTCGTCACGGGATCGCTCACCATGCGCATCAACACAAAAACCAATAACAACAGCCTGTGAGGACCCTTCCGCATTTGTGAATTCTCTGCTCTCAGTCTTCTCGGTTGTATTGAGAAATAGAGAACCAGCGAGCTCTTCCGACTGGGCAAAAGCTTCATCAGGCTCCTGGGTAATTGAGTAAGCAAAAACTGCGTCGCCTGGTATCTCCAGCATGAACTGTCCTCCTGCATATCTCACTGGCAAGTCCGCGAGTCTAGCAAGACAATACTCTATATTGTCTAACCAGTTTAGGTCCCGTCACACAGAACTGAAGCAGTACTTGTGGTTCTCTTCTGTATGATGTTGACTGCGATTCCTGCTCTTCCACATTCGCTCGTCGAAGGGAGCGTTTAATGAAGTTTTTCGATCTCAAACTGACATCCCCCCGGTGGGTCACAGACTCTTCAGGCAGGCTCCACGTCTGGTCAATGTCCAGCGATACGCAGCTCATCATGCAGATGTTATCCAGTGGCGTAAATGAAGACATTTTGGCGAAACTTCCTGGCCACTGGACCATCGTCGATGAGCGAGAGGAAAACCCGATTATAGCCAGTGACCGGATTCGTTCCCATCCGCTTGCCTATGCATTTGTTAACGGAACGTGGTTAGTTACCGACGACTTCGAGGCTACTCGCACATTGAAATCACTTGAGCGGAATGACCAACAGGCTCGGATATTTGAGAGTACAGGCTTTTGTATCGGCCCTTACACTCTCGCAGAAAGCATTTGTTCAACTGAGGCCGCCCACTACGTCATCCTTAAGAAAGATGGGGAGAAAGAGTCTCGCCTTTACACGCGATATGCCTTCTCTCCAGACAGTGTTACCGATGCTGAAGAATTTAGTGACTTATTCAAGCATGCGCTCGATAGCAGCATAGGGCGCCTCCTCGACGTCGTCGGGGAAAGGCAACTTGTCATTCCTCTATCCGGAGGGCTCGACTCACGGCTTCTCGCATCCTACCTACGGTTGAAACATGTCGAAAATGTGATCGCATTTACGTACGGAAAAGATGACAGCGATGAAGTCAACATCTCGCATCTGGTTGCAAATGAATTAGGAATTGACTGGTTTGTGGTCCCCCTTGATACTTCAAAAGTCCACAAAGCTGTGACAGGATCTGATTTCGAGCACTTTCTCAGAAAAACCTGGAAAGGAACATCACTCCCACACATTCAAGATTGGTATCCACTTAGTGTTATTAAAGAAAACAAGCTCGTCGAGGACGATGCTGTTTTCCTGCCTGGCCATACGATTGTCGGCAATATGCACGACGAAAATCTTTGCGAAAAAGGGCATTCGTACAAAGAGATCTTGGCCGCAATAACTAAACACCACGCTAATCTTCAAGGCTGCTATCATGCCATTGGCCGCGATCCGGTTTGGCAAGCAGAACTTCAACGAGCAGCTTTAGAAATTGGTTCCAGAAATAATCCCCGAGCGACACAAGAGCTTATCGAATGGTTCAACCTCAGGGAAAGACAGGCTAAATATATCAATAATTCAATGTCGACGTACGAGTTCTTTGGCTATTCGTGGGCACTGCCGATGCTGGACCATGAATTTTGGATGCTATGGCTAAAGGGCGGATCGCACCTGACTCTTACCCGCGAATGGTATTCAAGATTTACCTCCCATCTTTATCAGGAAGCAACCGGCCGTGACGCACGGCTATTTCATCAGGCACCCATCCGACTGACACCCGCCATAAAGCGCCCCCTACAAGCCGTAGCAAAAGCTACGCGTGCCGACAACTTTATTGCCAAGTATCGTTCAGTCCGCATTATGATGAACCATCCTATGGCTTTCGAAGCTTATTCAAGTCTTTCACGCCTACAGCAGCTCCACGCATATCTGTGCGGGAAAAAGCAAGTCGGGCTATGGGCAAAGGAATTCGTGGAAAAAGGGTGGTGTGGGCATGAGAATCTACTTCCGCCAGCCGACCAATAGATCTCGCTTCCTATTCTCAGTCATAAGGAATTGCCGATGCATAAACGCCTTGATTCCCTGACCGGCTTACGATGGTGGGCAGCATTTGGCGTCTTCGCATACCATATGGCGAATCTGGCACCCCTTCGGCATCAGTCGCTCCTGAACGTGGGATATACGGGTGTTTCATTTTTCTTCGTTCTTTCCGGTTTCGTCCTCACTTGGTCAGCCACGCCGTCAACGGGCATTCGACAATTCTGGTGGAGAAGATTCGCCAGGATATGGCCGGCCCATCTCGTGGCACTGATACCCTGTCTTTTCGTTTTCTATTCTTTTTTCACACCGCCTGATGATCAGTCCTGGGTCAAGCAGTTCTCACTTCCAGTCATTGCACTGTCAATCATCTTGCTCCAGGGGTTTTCCACCCAGCCTGCGGTACTGTTTTCAGGAAATCCCGCGGCTTGGACTCTTTCGTGTGAAGCATTCTTCTATTTCCTTCACCCCTTGGTGAATCCGAGCAGAACGATGAAAAAGAAAGCTTCCTCTGCCCTGTTGACGAGTGCCGTTGGGGTAGGCGTTGTCATGTGCCTGCTTCGTGCTTCAGGAGTTATGATTTCTCCTCCGTTGGAAAGACTCTGGGAATTCTTTCTCGGGATGGCGCTCGCTCATCTTTTGCGCGCCGGCGTACGCTTTCATCTTCCTGCGTGGTCTACCTACGTCATGATTTCTGGCGTCATCGCCTTTTACTGGCTCCTGAATTCGCGATATCACGACCAATCAGGCCCTTTCATCAGCTCCTTAAGGACTTTCACTCCCGTCATCCTGGCACTCGCCTACACCGTAATGATTGGTATCTGCGCATCGGCGGACATCGAAGGGCACTATTCACCCCTGAGGCACCGGTTCCTCGTGACAGGCGGTGAATGGTCGTATGCTTTTTACCTCGTCCACGCTACTGTCCTCTATTCCTTCAAGAACTTCACTGGACTCATTCCGTGGGGAGTGTGGACTATCCCTGTGTGGTGCGTCGTATTCATCATCGCGCTTGCTGCGGCCGGCGGACTCCACTTATTGATCGAAAAACCTCTGGAAAGGAGGCTTCGTAGGTGGGGCGATTCTCACCTTTCACCTAAGGCATTCTGAGCCGAGGCCGTTTGAAAACGGAAGTGCTTTCAGCAACCGACCATTCAGTCAATGGGCTTTTCAAGAGCCCATTGGACTAGCGGCGCGCCCGATTCTTTTCCAAATGAAGGAATCGCTGTCATCAAATGGCCTCCGCTGAAGGGAACAGAAAATCCCTCGTTAGCGCCCAGGGCGGTAATACTATCGGTCATCAGGTCCCATCGATACATTTCAGAGCCGACATTTCCTGACCCATTGCCCCATACTGCGACTGAATCGTTCAACGATAACGCAATTCCATCGGACTTTTGATAGACCCACCCCGTGAAAGCATCCTTTTCACGATCGAAGCGCCCCAGCCAAGAACGCGCGGAGCATTGATCCTGGAAAACTATCACAATAAAGTGTTCGTCGCCCGCAAGCCACTGTACTTTGAAAAAGTCACCTGTCTGAATTTCAATATCGTGTCGGCTCGGCTTCGCCCAGTGAAGGGTGAATACGTCAGATTCTGACTCTGGTCCGTTCCCGGTCGTGTCACGAATCCATCCCACGTCTGTACCAATGGCAGCGGGCAAACGCCCCTGTTCGCGCGAGATGACAGTTCCAGGATTGTTCAAAGCGACCTGGAGGATTTGTTCCTCATATGCATTGTCCTGTCCATCGGCCGGGAGCACAGCTGGTACATACGCATATGTGCCATCGAAAGCAGGTGGAACCCATCCGGAGGCGACGGGAAGACTGCTCTGACCAGTCAGCGCCCATGATGAGAGCAATTCGGTCGCCATCTTCTGACCCGTCAGCGGCGCTCCCATCACACGCCACGCCATGGACCACGCGTTGGACGGCGTCCCGTCGAAAAGCTGTTCGGTCCATATCGCGTGGCCATGTGCGATTGTCCCTGCAAGAGGAGCCGGCGTGAGCGCGGTAGGCGGTTGCTCCGGCAGCAGTTTCGTCGACACAAATGGATAAAACTTCTTGCCTTCAATGATTCCTACATGAGTCGGACTGGAATGTTCAGCACGCGGCAGTTCCTGCGCAACCGCCAGAGCTTCGCCCCTTTCGCCCATGCCGATCATTTGCAGTGGAGATCCGCTGTCAATAGTCGACCCGACAGTCGTGCTTCGGAAGGGGGCAACTGCTTGCGAGGTCGTATCAATAATGACAGATTCCGTCGAGATCGGTTCGCCTAAGACAGCCAGCACTGCACGAGAAATATCAGCGGGTTCACGCGCCTGTCGTTCACACGTGCTGGGATCCCGCAGACCTCCTGCTGCGGGCAGGGATTGCGGCTCGCTTTGCTGAGCCACACCGGTATTCTCCTCAGGCGCGCCCGATTGGCCATGGTCGCTCTGGATACTCCCTGTAAAGGAACTTGTACATGCGCACAGCCCCGACATCGCAGCACACGTTAGTGCTCCAGCTACAAACTGCAGACGGGTACGGCGCATCAATACACCATTCCATGGCCGCCGCCGCCATAATTGCCGAGGAAATTCTCCGCAAAACGGTTAGCGTCAAAGTAATCAAAGTAACGCTGCGCGCTATATCCGGTAATGGCAGATCCAGGCCCTCCCGGATCAACAAACCCCACTGTCGCATTTGATTTGTGGTAGCGATACGCAACAATGATGTGCGAACTGGTCCCAGTGTGACCGTTATAGTGGGGGCCTCCATAACTCTCAATCGTGTCCACCAGAACCGGGCGCCCTGTCTGAAAACTGTCGAGAACCTTGCTTCTGAAATCCCACCCACTGGGGAATGTTGTCTGTCGGTAGGACTGAGTTCCCATCCATCGGTTCAGGCCGACAGATAACCGGTGGTGTTCCCACGATGTTCCACCTGAGGCACCACTTCCTACTGCCGCGTAGCTTGACGATGCGAGATTCCAAATCGATAAGCTGTGCGTCGCATAGCGAGATTGCTGGTAACCCAGGTAATTGAGAACCATGTACATCGACGTCGGCCCGCACGTTGATCCGTCAGGTTGTCCCTGCCACGAAATGGGATGCGTGAGCCACTGATCGGTTTCCTGTACCCGATGAGCATACGTCGGTTTCGGTAAGGGAATACTCCTGAAGGAGCGGTTAGTTCCTCTGTAGGTGAAAGAGTACAGGTGCAGGATCCCTCGCGTGTCCACAGCAACAAGCTCCTTGGAAGAATGCGAGGTATTTCCAACAAGAAGTGGCGACATACTCTGCCATCCCCACCCTATGAGTCGTGGTGGTTCGAAGCGCCCGCTCTGGCTCTGCTGAAGAACGTACAGGTGACCATTGTCATCACGGGAGATGAGATCTGAACGACCCGAGCTATTCCAGTCATCTGCAGAAAAAGCATGAGAGAGCAGGTCATCGACTTTTCCGAGGTTGCGTGGCGGCAGGAACGTTCCTTGGCCATTTGTCGAATAGAGCATGAGACTTTGATCAGAGTCCAATGCGTAGATAGCCGGGTGGTGATTCGGCCCATTGCGTAGCAACCAAACTTTCGCGAAGCTGCCCCACCCCTGACCAACGTAGTACGGCGCAAGGAATCCACCGCGTGCATCGCCAGGATACAGTCGCAGCCTTCCATCTGGCATGCGGGCTAATATATCGCTGCGATTGTCCCCATTAAAGTCAATTCCTGTGTAAATGTCTCGAACTGCATTCCACCCCTGACCAATAACGCGCGGACTGCCAAAGCGAGTAGATGAGTTCATGGGATAGAAAGTCAGCTGACCATTCGAATTAACCAAAGCGAAATCTGCATGGCCATTCCCATCAAAATCGCCCATCGAATACACCCTTGACTGCGGCCAGCCCACTCCGATCATTTCGTGGGTCGACAAGCTAATGTCGTACCACACGTCGTCAGGTCCAGGAGGTTCAGGTGCTGGATGCGACGGCTCCGAATCACTTGATCCACTCAAGCCTGCAACCTTCACAGAATAAAGAAGGCCGCGAGCATCGGCAATATCGATACTCCCCTCACCACCGCCCGCATAACCGTTGGACTGGGCGAAAACAGGTGCCTCGAAAGAGGTTTTCAACGAAGCGTACGACGAATAAGCCAGTCCATCGGTCGTCGCATGCAAATTAACATCACCATCTGATGACAGGCAAATAATCGATGAATGACCCGTGTCGAAAAGATCGCTCGCCGGGAATGGCGTGCAATGATGATTCGGGAAACTCCCGGGACGAGGCGCTTTCCACTTTCCTTTACCATCTGTTCCGTATACGCTCATCTGGTTATCTCTGAAAGCGAGAATTGCTGCATTGCCACCTGGACCACGCTGAATCGCAATCAACCGATCAAAAATAGCCCAACCCTGTCCAACCTGTCTGGATGCCTTGAAGGATCCTGATCCCGACCCCGGGTACAAAACAAGCGCCCCATTGGGGTGAACGCCCAGGACATCTGTGTGGCCATCACCGTCAAAGTCGATGCCAGCCATCACATGCGGCAGTGTTGCCCATCCTTGGCCGACACGTTGACGTGGTTGAAAGGTTGTGGGAGAGGAACGCGGATACAGCCACAGCGTTCCGTCACCCGTGACAAGAAACAGGTCGCCGCTTCCGCTGGCGTCAAAATTCCCGGCGTTGTATATGTCCCCGACAGTCCAGCCGTTGCCGATGACTTCTGTTGACTGGACGGACACGATGCCGCCGTCATGTGATCTCACAGAAGTCTGGGGCGAAAAGTCGTCAGGTGGATCTTGCGGTTGAGAGGAATCTTCTTCGCGAGCACTGGTCTCTTCTTCAAGCCCGCTGCCTTCAGGATCTTTCCACTCATCAGCTTGGCCAGTATTCCCAGCCTCCTCAGGAGCTCCTTCTACCGCACCAGTATGTGCTGGATCCTCAGAAGAAGATGTCGACCTGTCTTCTTCGGTCGATGTTCCTTGGCTTCCTGCCGTCTGGTCGTCTTCCACGTAGTCGCTATCCGTTGCGAGAGCGGCGACGGGCATACTCGCAGCCGCAAGAGAAAGGAAAACAGCGGCACTGAAATAACGAGCGATTTTTATCATTCCACCTCATATCATCAACGTGCTCATAGCATTCTAATATGCACATATTGGCGGTTCTTCAGGTCACTCAGGGCAAGTCCCCCACATAAAGGACAGCCAAATGTCACATCACTTTCGCGCTTTCCAAGCCGCATGACGATACGCTTTCTGATCTACCCCGTGATAGCTTCGATAATTGTCAATGTTGAAGCACACCCGCGTTCGACATTGAGCCGCGAGCGCCCACAAGGCCCTTCAACGCCTCCTCTTGTAGCCGCGCAGCCCATCAAAGCGTCTCCCCGTCGCTTCGATATCCAGGGTCTGCGGGCGATCTGCATGGTGCAGGTGCTTCTCTACCACGCATGGCGCATCGGCTCCCCATCGGTGTTGACGCATTCATCATGATTTCCGCTTACCTGATGACGTCGTCATTCGTGCGTCGTTCAGAAGCCGGACGCATGCCGTTTTTCCTGGAGCGCTGGGCCAACACATTCAAGCGCCTTCTTCCGCCCCTCGTCGTCACTGTCTTCGCCACCGTTATTGCCTCCTTCATCATTCTTCCGCGCTCACGGTGGGTCGAACAGACCATCCAGGGATTCGCGTCAGTGACCTACTGGCAGAACTGGCGCCTGGTGTCGGTTGCCGCCGACTACTACGCCAATGACTCCGGGCTTGCCAGCCCCCTGCAGCACCTGTGGTCCATGTCAATGCAGGGCCAGGTGTTCCTGCTCTGGCCATTCCTCATGACGTTGTGTGTTCTGCTGGCACGCAGGAAGCGGCACCTGATTCGCCCTGTCGTCTGCGCTGCATTCACGCTGCTGACCGTTGCGTCACTGATGTGGCTCCTGACAGCGGCCCCAGATGACGCGAGCATTTATTTCGATACACGTGCACGAATCTGGGAGTTCTCCCTCGGCTCAGCAATCGCAGCCGCAGCGCCATGGCTCCGTCACCTGCGCCCCTGGGGCCGCCTGATGTCATGGGTGGGTCTGGTCGTCCTGCTGATCTACAGCCTGGTGAGCATCGGCACCTATCCAGGTCCCATGGCCGCAGTCCCCATGCTCGCGGTTTCCACAATCCTTCTCTTCCCCAGCAAATCGCCTCGCTCAGCCGCAGCATTTCTGTCCACGCGGCCGCTGCCGAATCTGGGCGACATTTCCTACGCCGTATATCTGGTTCACTGGCCCATTTTCACGCTCACCCTGGCTGCCCTCGGCCAGCACCGACTCACGGTGGTCGAGGGACTGCTTGCCATCGCAGTGTCCATCGTTGTCGCAGTAGTTCTGACCCGTGCGGTCGATGATCCGGCGCGTAAGGGTCGCTGGGTCAATGCACGTACCCGCAACAAGGCGATCGTGGCGTTGGCAAGCGTTCTGGCTGGAGCTGTGCCTCTGGCCGCCACGTACTGGACTCTGCATGTCAAAGCTCAGGACGACCTGATGAACCTCACGGATCTGCAGAATAACGTGGTCTCCGAAACTCACCCCGGTGCCACGATTTTCGACACGAGCAGTGAGAGCACATACTCCGCATCTGACAGCGATGCGACCACTGACGGCAACATGCAGCCGGTTGTTTTTGACGAGGATCCGCTGCCCAGCCCGTTTGCCTTGGACAAGCAGTGGGCCTCGTATTCCAATCCGTGTGACGCGGATGGACAACGCCTGTTCAACACTGACGACGGGTCGTGCCGAACCTATGCGGCAGATGACCAGCACTCCGAAGGCCACATTCTGATTGCCGGAGATTCTCACGCTGAACAGATGATTCTGACGCAGGTCAGCATGTTCCTGGACGCGGCACAATGGAATGCGACTGCCGTCCTGCAGGGCGGGTGCTCGTGGGGAATGCCGGACAGCTACGAGGGGACCTGTCAGGAACGCAACCAGAATCTGCTGGACTACATGGACATGCACGACTTCGATGCGGTGATGCTGGTCAGTACGGCCGCTTCTCCTGATTCCCCTGATGAAAGCCTGGTCAGCGGTCTGGAAGACCTCGTCACCTACCTGAATGAGCGTGGGATCCCGGTGGTCGGTGTGCGCGACAATCTGCGCTCAGAGCAGAACCTGTTTGACTGCTCTGATTCCAATCCAACCGACGGGACGTACGGCGGATGCCTGTTGGAGCGCGCTGCGTATTTCCCTGACGCTGATCCGACCGACCAGCTCAGCTCCAGCCTTGACTTCACGCAGATTGACATGACGGATCAGGCTTTCTGTTTCGATCAGGTGTGCCCGACCCTCATTGGAAACATTTCCGTCTACCTTGACGACAATCACGTCACGCTCGACTATGCGAAGACAATGGCTCCCGCATTCAGCAGGAAAGTTGGTGAGGTTCTGGGCGCATGAACGCCCTCGCCAATCCGTATGGAATGAACGAGGGCGTCCGGCGGTCACCTTGATGAGGGGCGACCTGACAAGTGCGTCAGTATTCAGTTATCGAAGTGCACGACCTCATTGGATGAAGCGGACTTCAGGATTGCTTCGACTACGCGCAGCGCAGCAAGGCCGTCATTCATCGTGACGTGCTCATCGCCAACGCCCCAGATGGCGTCGCGGAAGTGCTCCTGCTCCACGGCGATCGGCTCACGCTTGGTCAAGGCGTAGCGCGTCATGGTGCCTTCGGACACTCCGCGGAATGCGGCGATCTGATCCCACTGGACAGGCATCTGGCCGTTTTCGAAGAAGGTCAGATCCCCCATCACGGTGTTGGCGACCAGCGCGCCATGCTCGCCGGTGACGATCGTGGTGCGGTCCTTGTACGGAGTGAGCCAGTTGACCAGGTGGTTGACCAGCACTCCGTTGGCGAAACGACCCGACACCGTGACCATGTCCTCGTGTTCACGCCCCGACCGGTACGCGGTCTGTGCGAATAGTTCGGCATAGGTGGAGCCGGCGACCCATGCGGCCAGATCCACGTCGTGAGTGGCCAGATCCTTGACCACGCCGACATCGGAAATACGAGCCGGGAATGGGGACTGACGACGCGTGACGATCTGGTAGACCTGACCGAGCTGCCCGTCCTGAACGCGGCGACGCATCTCCATAATCGCCGGGTTGCAGCGCTCCACGTAGCCAACAGCGCCGACAAGTCCTGCTGCGTTGAACGCATCAGCCAGACGCTGCCCGGCCTCAACACTTGCGGCAAGCGGTTTCTCAACCAGTGTGTGAACCCCAGCTTCAGCCAGTTTGAGAGCCGCTTCCTCGTGGAAAATGGTGGGGACAGCAACAATGGCGGCGTCAATCCCGGTTTCGATCAGAGCATCAACGTCTGGAAGAACAGGCATGTCACCGGCAACGCCGAAACGGTCACCACTGGGATCGGCAATGCCGACCAGATCGAACCCTTCGGTTGAGCGTGCGTTGCGCACGTGGTGACGTCCCATCGAACCGATGCCGAGGACACCCACGCGAATAGGCTGTCCTTTCTCAATGCGATGCTGCTCGGGTGCTGATGATGTCATGCGACTCACGCTCCAGCCTTGGCGCATGCGGACACGGCCTCAACGATGCGATCCAGGTCTTCAGCCGACAGGGAGGGGTGAACCGGCAGGGAGACAACCTCGCGGGCAGCCTTTTCCGTGTTCGGCAGTTCAAGACCCTCAGCGTAGGGTGCCAGGGACTGCAGGCGGTGATTCGGAATCGGGTAGTACACGCCGGAGCCGACCTGCCATTCGTCTTTCAGTGCGTCGCGGAACGCGTCGCGCTCTTCTCCGGTCGCACCTTCCAGACGGATTGTGTACTGGTGGTAGACGTGTGAGTAGCCTTCCGGCACGGTCGGGGTGACCACGCCGTCCACAGAGGCGAGACCCTCGCTGAGCTTTGCAGCGTTCTCCTTGCGGGTCTTCGTCCAGCCTGCGAGTTTCTTCAGCTGTGTGCGCCCAACAGCAGCAGCCACATCGGTCATACGGTTGTTCAGGCCGACCAGCTCATTGGCGTACTGCTTTTCCATGCCCTGGTTTCGGATCAGGCGGCAGCGGCGAGCAAGCTCATCGTCAGCGGTGGTGACCATGCCGCCCTCAAGGGACGTCATGTTCTTCGTCGGGTAGAAGGAGAAGGATCCCCAACTGCCGAACGTCCCCACCGGCTTGCCGTTGATCGACGCGGCGTGTGCCTGCGCGCAGTCTTCGAAGACCTGCAGATTGTGCTTCTTGGCGATCTCAAGGATGGCGGGCATGTTGGCCGGCAGGCCGTACAGGTGCACGACCTCGATGGCCACGGTCTTATCAGTGATTGCAGCTTCAACGCTGGCCGGATCCAAAGTGAACGTATTGACGTCAATATCAGCGAACACAGGGTTGGCTCCGGCGATGGCAACGGAGTTGCCGGTGGCAGCGAAGGTGAAGGACGGCACGATCACTTCAGCATCTTCAGGAAGCTGCGACGCCAGAGTGGCGACGTGCTGAGCTGATGTGCCGGAGTTGACGGCCACGCAGTTCACGCCTGCGACAACCTGCTCAGAGAATTCTTCTTCGAAAGCCTTGACCTGAGGGCCCTGAACAACCATTCCGGTTGCGAGCACGTCGTCAACAGCCTGACGCTCGTCGTCACCGATCAGTGGCTTTGCAGGCGGAATAAATGCACGTTCCATTAGTGAGAAACCTCTTTCAACGTTGTCTGTCCATCACTTGATTGTTCTTCGTAGTACACGTCACCGGTCAGGGGGCAGCGGTACAGTGTCTGCCCCTCGTTCACCGATTCGAGAGCGCTGCGGGCGCCTTCGTCAATGTCATGTCGATCCACTGGTTCAAGGCGTGCACCCGAGCGGCCGACCCACCCAATGCGCCTGGCTGGCACGCCGGCAACAAGGGCGAAATCAGGGACGTCCTTCGTGACGACTGCTCCGGCAGCGACTGTGGCCCATGCGCCGATCGTCACGGGCGCCACGCACACGCTGCGAGCGCCAATTGCGGCGCCTTCCTTGATGGTGACGCCAACCGGCTCCCAGTCAGATGCAGATTTGATGGTTCCATCCGGGTTGACGGCCCTGGGGAAGTGATCGTTGGTCAGGACTGCTGCCGGACCGATAAAGACACCATCGGCAAGGGATGCGGGCTCATAGACAAGGGCGTAGTTCTGCACTTTGCAGTTGTTCCCCATGTGAACGCCCTCGCCAATATAGGCACCACGGCCAACGATGCAGTTTTCACCGATGTGAGCATCTTCGCGTACCTGGGCGAGGTGCCAGATGCTCGAGCCCTCGCCTATCGACGCGCTCGATGCAACATCGGCAGTATCAACAATTCTGGGCATATACCCTCCTGACGTACTGTAGCCACTTAATCATACGCACTCACAGCCCAAGATCACAGGCACCACCCGCACACTTCGGCAATGCGCAGGCAGAGCGTGCGCACCGGTGTGGAATAATGCCAGCATGGAGCGATATGAGGACACGTGGCTGATTGTGCCTTTATATAACGAGGCCACAGTTGTCAGACAGGTGATCCAGCAGGCGCGGCGCACGTTCCCGAACATTGTGTGCGTGGACGACGGGTCAAAAGATGATTCCGCCAGACAGGCGCGTCTAGCCGGGGCACACGTGGTGACGCATCCCATTAACCTCGGTCAGGGCGCAGCGCTACAAACTGGATTCGAATACTTCCTCACCCGTACGAATGGCACGTACGCCGTCACCTTTGATGCCGATGGGCAACACCGCGTCGAAGACGCAGTGGCAATGCGCCGCACCTCAATCGATACCGACACGCCGATTATCTTCGGCTCCCGCTTCCTTGAAGGTCACGTCGATATTTCCAGTTTCAAGCGTGTGGTGCTGAAAACGGCAGCGCTGGTGACTCGCGTGCGCACCGGAATGAAACTGACCGATGCGCACAACGGTCTGCGAATGCTGCGCCGCGACGCTGTCGAACACGTGCATTTGACACAAAACCGTATGGCACATGCTTCTCAAATCGTTGCCCAACTGGCGCGTTCAAAGATGAAGTGGCTGGAATTTCCGGTCACGATCATTTACACCGACTACTCGCGCTCCAAGGGACAGTCACTGCTGAACTCCATTAATATCCTCGTCGAATTGCTGATGGGGTGAGCGACATGTTGACAAATTACTGGCTTATCAAGCTACTCCTGCTGGCGGGGCTGCTGCTGCTGGCATGGTTCGTCATGCGTCCCATACGCAATCCGAACCAACTGGCGCTCAAACGCCTCGGCATGCTGCTGATGATCGTCTTTGCAGCATTCGCGGTGCTCTTTCCCGGTCTGCTGAACCGTCTGGCCGCATGGCTGGGCGTGGAGCGAGGCATCAACCTCCTGCTCTACGCGTTGGTTTTGGCTTTCTTCATGCAAGTTGCCACGACGTATCGGCGCGATGCCGATACGGAAAAGCGCTTAACTCAGTTAGCTCGCGCTATCGCACTGTCAACACACCCGCCGCTTCCTCACTATCGTGATGACGATACATATTCTGGGACAACCTCTGACAGCGTTTTCCCTGCCGATACCACGGAATCAACGGAACCTGTGCCAGATGGCGATGAAACGAAAGATGCCGGCGCCCCCCTCGACAATGACGCTGACGACAAGTAGCATCGGCGGTCAATCTGGGCAACGACGGCGCTTTGACCTCGGGCTGCGTACGCTAGCACGCCAGGGGCCGTATACGCATGGGGAACGACACGACAAACCTTACAGTCTCAATAACGTTTGGATAACGATTTTCCGGTACAATCACACTCAATGAGTACAGCCAAACGATTTCTTGCGTTTCGCGCAATGCAACATAGCGCCACTGAATTTCGATACTTCAGCGCGATTCGCGCTGTCCTCGGCGTGCTGGTCTCGCTTGTATTGTTAGCAGGCTGTACAGGCTTCTTTGTGATTAAAGATTTTCGTGACCAACTCTCCGAAAACATCATCGATATCAGCGATTTCGACAAGGGTGGCACGACCGACGAAGAGAAACCACCAGGGGACCCTTTCGCCGGCAAAGCACTGAACATTCTGGTTTCCGGCATTGATTCGCGTCTCAACGCAGACTACGCGTATGGCGATCCCGACAAGATCGACACCATTCGCTCCGATACCACGATGATCGTGCACATCTCGCAGGATCGCTCGAGGGTACAGGTGGTGTCGATTCCGCGTGACCTGATGACGACGATCCCCTCATGCCAGTCAGCCGAAGGCTACGAGACCTACGAACACTATGGCCAGTTCAACTCTGCCTTTGCTGACGGAGCAGGCAAAGATGACATCGCCGGCGGGATCGCATGCACGAAAGCGACTGTCGAGTTATTGACAGGACTTGAGCTGGACGGGTTCGTCGTCGTCGATTTCGCTGGTTTTGCGCATATGGTGGACGCGCTCGGCGGAGTCTGGTTTGACGTGCCGTCAACCATTGAAAACGACGACTCGAACATCTACTTTGATCCAGGATGCCAGCATCTCGACGGGCGTCGTGCCCTCGACTACGCCCGCGTACGCTACGGAGTGGAAGATTCCGACGGGTCCGACCTTGAGCGCATCGGCCGCCAGCAAGCACTCGTGGGTGTCATATTCAACACACTACTGTCCAAGAACTTCATCACCGACATGCCGGCATTGCTGTCGTTCCTCAAGCAGACTCTGGCGGCGCTCAAGATGTCCAGTGAATTCGCCGACATCACTGATGACGCGGGACTGCTCATGTCACTGGCAAGTATCAGCCGTGAAAACATCCAATTTCTCATGATGCCGAACACGCCAGATGACTACGACCCCAACAGGGTCGTCGCAGTTGAGCCCGACGCCACTGAGGTGTGGAATGCTCTTGCCAACGATGAACCGTACCCACCTGGCAGCGAGTACCGCGATGGCAACGGCGTGATGCGCACAGTCCCCTACCCTGAGGGCGATGGGCAATCCAGTGATGACAGCTCCGGGGCATTCGACGACTCTGATAACACCGAGATTGACGGCGGTAATGCAACCAACGAGGCACCGGGCCCTGACCTGCTGTCAGAGGATCTCTCAGATGAGTCAGCTGAGAGCACCCCAAGTTGTCCTCCGACCGGCCACTAAACGTCGAGCCGATACGTTTCGCACGCGTCCTCGTCTTTTTTGTTGTGCCGAGTGGTCGCGTGCAAGCGACCACTCGGCGCCACACTGAGCGACAGGATTTGAGACACCGATCAGGCATACGAGCACCTTGAGCCCAATACAACGTAAATTAGACACCGGTACCCATTGGCGTGCCGCGAAGTCTCTCGCTTCTATGATGCTGTGCATTCTCGATTGCATGCGACGCACTGCCGAAGAACTCAACGAGTAAGGAATATTCGACGTGACAGACCATCCCCCGTCATTTGCACCTGACCCGGGTCGGTCTCGCCCTCGTGCCAATGATGCGCACAAAATCTCCGAGCATCGCCGCATGCCAGATGCGCAGCGCTCGCCAGGCCGCAGTGCAGCGAGCCACCTGCGCACAACATCCGATGCTCCCGCAGATCCGAACCCCGCGGCCACACCTCAGCGCCGTTCCTTCCGTGATCCGTATGCTCGCCGTGGTACTCCTGACCCATCATCCAACTCTTCTCGCGTCCAACAGTCCGGAGGAAGCAGCGCTACCCACGCTGATTCACATTCGCGTGCAGATCGTGGCGGCCCTGTCCACCTGGGCCGTGCGTCCTCACACAGCTCCGGCACCCATTCCTCACAGCAATCCTCCGCTCGCAATCAGCCGGCCGAGCCAACCAGGCGCATGCCATCACACACCACGCCGCGCAATCAGCGGCAACAGCCACCCTCGTTCCTGCCGGCCGACCAGGTGCGTCAGCTTCAATCTCAACGCGCTGCGCTCTCTGGCACCAACGATGACGGGACGCCCGCGACGCCGCGCCAGCAGGCTTTTCATCCGCCACGCCAATGGACGATTCCTGAGCGTTCGCATCCAGCGCAACAGTACGGCTCGTCCGGCCCATATGGCTCCTCAGAGCCCTCCAGCTCATCCGCGCGCGACCGCGCACGCCCGCGACGCCGGCGTCACAGGCGCTGGCCACTCGTCCTCGTCATCATTCTGGTGCTCATCATCGGATGGCCGGCATTCCTCGTCTGGGATGCGAACCAGCACCTCGGGCGAGTTGACGCACTCACCACGAACGCGGACACTCCTGGCACCACATACCTGCTCGTCGGTTCAGATTCCCGGGCCGATGGAGCCGTCGCTGACGGTACCGAGGGCGCTCGAGCCGACTCGATTCTGCTGATCAACGTCGCGCCCAACAGTCAGGCCACCGCAATTTCACTGCCTCGCGACACGTACGTGTCGGATCCGGACTACGGCGACATCAAGCTCAACGCAGCCTACTCCCTGGGAGGTCCCAACCAGCTGGTCGCAACGGTCGAATCGCTTACCGGACTCACCGTGGATCACTACGTCGAAATCGGAATGGGCGGCGTGGGAACAATCGTTGACGCGCTGGGGGGCATCAATTTGTGCCTCGACATGGACGTGAATGACGAGCTGTCCGAGCTGAACTGGCAGGCCGGATGCCACGACGCCGATGGTCGCACCGCGTTGGCATTTTCACGCATGCGTTATTCAGATCCGCTCGGTGACATCGGCAGAGCCGAGCGCCAACGCCAGGTCATCACCAAGACCATCGGGACGGCCCTGTCCCCCAGTGTCCTGCTCAACCCGATAGCCACCCTGAGAGTTGAACGCGCCGGAGCGAGTTCACTCACCGCCGACAAGTCCGCATATTCAACCGACCTTGCCCGATTGGTGTGGGCATTCAAGTCAGCCAGTGACGCCCAACTCATGGGTGCACCGCCCATCGAATCCATGGGCTTTGAAATCGGATCTGGCTCAGCCGTTTTGCTGCGCGATACAACTGCGCCCGAGTTCTTCGCCAAAGTCGCACGCGGCCAGATCACGCCAGAGGACCTCAACCAGCTTGACGGGTAGGTCGCTAGTGCGGTCCACCTTGTAGTCGGCCGACACTCAATGGTGCGCGCCACCTGCAGACTAAACGAGCGCCACCGCGTGCGCACGCTCCCCTATCCTTGGCGGCGACATGACAAAGCCGCCCTCGTCACTGTCGAAAACACCAATGACGAGGGCGACCCGTGAGCCTGTAAGGTCCGCCGGCTCCTACTTGCTGGCGGGAACCTCAAAGTGACGAGGGCCGGCCTGCCACGCTTCCCAGGCGGAGCTGAGGATGTCATGGACATCCAGTTCGGGCGTCCAGTTCAGGTCCTTGCGGATACGGGACGAATCGCCGATGAGCTGAGGCGGGTCGCCGGCGCGGCGATCCAGCTCCTCGACCGGGAAATCCCAGCCCGACACTTCGCGCAAACCGTCTATGATCTCGCGAACGGATGTGCCTTTCCCAGTGCCAACGTTGAACACGCGATGTTCCGGCTTTCCATCTTCAAGAGCATCAAGTGCAGCGATGTGTGCCTGAGCCAGGTCGCGCACGTGGATGTAGTCGCGGATGCAGGTGCCATCCGGCGTGGGGTAATCTGTGCCGAAGATCTTGGCGGACTCGCCCTTGGAAATGCGATCCAGCACCATTGGAATCAGGTTGAGGGTCGCGGGGTCTTCCAGGTCGTTCCACCCCGCACCCGCCACGTTGAAGTAGCGCAGGCCGATCCAGTTCAGGTCCCATGCGCGTTCACAGTCCGCCATCATCCACTCGGCGATGAGCTTGGTCTCGCCGTATGGGTTGATTGGTTTCTTGTCGATGTTTTCGGGGACAACCTCGACGGGCGGCATGCCATACACCGCGGCAGAGGAGGAAAAGATCATGCGGGTGACGCCTGCATCCTGCATCGCCAGAAGCATGTTGGCCAGGCCACCGATGTTCTGTTGGTAGTACCAGGCGGGGCGCTCCACCGATTCGCCAACCTGCTTGCGGGCGGCGAAGTGGATTACTGCGTCCACGTCCTCATCGACCATGGCGTTGGTCAGAACGCCGCGAGCTTCATCGGATGCGCAATCGATTTTGATGAGTTTCGCGTCGCCGATACGGTCAGCCGTTCCATACGACAAGTCGTCGACGACGATGACGCGTTCACCGCGCTGCTGGAGAAGCCGTACTACATGTGCGCCGATGTAGCCGGCGCCGCCACATACAAGAATACTCATGCCACTACTGTATTACGGATATGCATGCCAGGTCACGCGCGTGGTGCGTGACCGTCCGACGAACTCTCAGTGTGATTCGAAGGGCGGCGCGCATCGGTCCGAACGCTGGGCCAGATAGATGCAGGTACTGGTTGGTGGATCGACAACGGTAGTGAAAGGTGTTAGTGCTTCTGGCCACCCAGTTCATCGCGCAGGCGTGTTCCTTTGTTCATGGCAACTGCGCGCAGATCCTGCTGGAAAGCTCGCATGTGGGCGCGAAGATCGGCAGCAGCCTCGTCGGTACCGACGCTGAGGATACGTACCGCCAACAATCCAGCGTTTCGTGCACCGCCGATTGACACCGTGGCGACCGGGACGCCAGCAGGCATCTGCACAATCGACAGCATGGAGTCCACACCATCCAAGTGTTTCAGTGGTACCGGAACACCGATGACGGGCAGTTCGGTGAGCGCTGCGAGCATGCCAGGCAGATGCGCTGCACCACCGGCACCTGCGATGACGACACGCAGACCTCGTTCGGACGCTGACCTGCCGTAATTCACCATGTCTTCAGGCATGCGGTGCGCAGAAACGACACCGACCTCACAGGCGATGCCAAACTCTGCAAGGGCATCAACGGCAGGTTTCATCGTCGGCCAATCTGAATCCGACCCCATGACCACCCCGACCAGTGGATTCTGACCGGTTGGGGTCACGATAGGAAACGCGTCGCCACCCTCGCCGCGCCGAGTGGTCGCTTGCATGCGACCACTCGTGGATTCCTCTGATGGTTGTAGGTTCATGGTGCTCCGTGTCCTCTCGTGTTGTTCATTGGTGCTTTGCGCACTCACAGCGCGCCGCCACCTCATCATCAGGCAGACCCCTGTCTTAATCTCAACGTGCCACGCCGCAGAGCGTCGCCCTCGTCAATGCCGACCAGTGTGACGGGCCTAGCCGTCCTCCTCCTCCGGCTCGCCGAACAGCGCATCGACCGCCGCCTGAGCTGCGGCCTGAGCTTCTTCCACCGTAGTCGCAGATACGTTGACATGTCCGAGCTTCCGGCCGGGTCGCACCGACTTGCCGTACAGATGGATCTTTGCTTCCGGACTCGATGCCAAAGCCTGAGACAGGCCCTCGCTGGGATCGTGTCGATTCGACCCCAGTAGGTTCACCATGACCGTGGCAGGCGCCGTCATTCGCGTGCTCCCCAACGGCAGGTCGAGCACAGCGCGAAGATGCTGTTCAAACTGACTGGTCACAGACCCGTCGATCGTCCAGTGACCCGAATTGTGCGGTCGCATGGCAAGCTCGTTCACCAACACGCGCGCACCGTCAACCCCATCAGCAACAAAGAGTTCGACAGCCAAAACACCGGTGACTCCCAGCTCAACTGCAATACGCTCCCCAAGATCTTCCGCCTGCCGGGCAAGCTCGGCAGAAATACCTGGTGCAGGCACCCGCACAATGGAGCAGACTCCGTTGTGTTGGATCGTCTGAGCAACTGGCCATGAGCGCACCTGACCGGATGGATTTCGGGCGACGAGGGCGGCCAGCTCCACCGTGAATGACACCTTTTCTTCAGCAAGGAGCGGCGCTCCACGGTCGAACCAATCGTCAACACCATGAGCATCGCCGACAACCCGCACGCCATGACCATCATAGCCGCCAACCGGTGTCTTCACGATGACCGGCCATCCAACCGCGTCGCCAAATGCTGCCAGTTCCTCGGGTGTGGTGACCTTCGCCCAACGGGGGCACGGAATCCCGGCGTCAGTGAGGCGTTCACGCATAGCGAGCTTGTCCTGCGCGTACAGCAAAGCCGATGCAGGTGGATTGATTGCAATGTCGGATCCTACTTGCCTGAGGATGTCCTGCGGAACGTGTTCATGCTCGAACGTCAGCACATCCGCGCCGCTGATGATCGTGCGCACAGCATCGATGTCCGAGGGGTCCCCCACCACTGAATGCACAACAACTGAGCCCGTTGCACCATCCTCAGCTTCAACCAGCGCATGTAGGTCGATTCCCAGTGCAATGGCACTTTCCTGCATCATGCGCGCCAGCTGACCACCACCAATCACAGCGATGACAGGGCGAGGTGCAGAAGGCGCTGGCGCACCGCTAGGTGCCCCGGTGGTATGAGACGCCACGTGACCATTTGGCGCTTCGAGGTTGTCGACGGCTGCTGCCGTGTTTGCGGATTCTTCGACTGGTGACTGCGCAGTATTTGATGAGCTCACACATAGAATCTACCGCTCACCCGCGGCTTCGTCACATCCCAGCGCACTAGGGTTGTGTGTGCCGAGTGGTCGCTTGCACGCGACCACTCGGCACACACAATAAAAATCAGAAGCGCCGCGAGCGCCTTCCCATTGATACCAGGGGTCCCTGCGGCATGACTCGGTCGGGGTCAATCGACGCGGGAATGGCCGCGAGTGACACGGTGAATACCGGTGGCGCTGCCTGCGTCAGTTCCAGTCGCCCGCCCATCGCTTCGGTCAGGTCGTGCGCTAATCCCAGCCCAATTCCACTGGACCCGTGACCGGATACGCCGTAGTCAAAAATCTCGGGAGCCAGTTCCTCAGAGACACCCTCGCCCTCGTCACTCACATCGATCATCACACCGCGCTTCGTGGGTGACTTGCGGGAAACCACTCGCGTTTCGCCGGCACCGTAACGCAAGGAGTTTTCGATCAGTGTTGCCAGCACCTGCCCGAGCTTCGCTGCATCGGCCAGCACCGAAGCACCCGATTCATCGGTGAAAGTCAAAGTCCGACCGGCCTGCGTGAAAGCACTCTCCCACTCTTCGCGAGCCGTGTTGAATATTTCCACCACATGGATAGCCTCCGTGTGCCCGCTGGTGCGTTTGGACGTGTCGAGCAGGTCCGTCACCACGGTCGTCAAGCGCTCGACCTGTTCAAGACAGCTGGATGCTTCTTCACGCACTTCGTCTTGCTCAGCGATCATCTCGATCTCCTCGAGCCGCATCGACAGAGCCGTCAGAGGCGTGCGCAGCTGGTGAGAAGCATCAGCGGAAAAACGGCGTTCTGCCGCCAAGCGCCCCGCCATGCGCTCTGCTGTTCTGGCCAGTTCATCCTGGACCAAGTCAATTTCCTCAATGCCGGATGGCTTCACTCGCGCACGCACCATACCGGCGCCAATTTGCTCGGCCTGAGCAGCCAGATAAATCAGCGGAGCGGACAGTCGGCGTGACAGCCGCTTCGCCAAAGCCCAGCCAACTAGCATCGATAGTGCTGCACCACCGATGAACAGGACAATCACACCGATAACGCGACGTATCGCGGGCATCGCGGAAGTTTCCATCGTCACGATCGTCCCCAGCGAAGATGATTCCGACGACCTGAGTTTAGGGCCCGAGATGGTCTCACCCACCACGATTTCCTCCTGCCCGCGCGCCTTCACACGTGTCCACGCATCAGCCTCTTCCACGACCAGCGGTTTCGCCCAGGCTTCAACCAGATGCTCAGAAATCTGCGTGCCCTCCGAAATGCGGCGGTCAGATGCCCGCATGAGGGATTCGACGCGCGCGTCCAGAGCATTTTGCTCACTTTGCCACGCCATGATGGAGCCGATCGTCGCACCCGGAATACCCATCAGCAGGACAACGACTGCTACGGCAGCCAGGATCATTTTTGCTGCTCGGCGTCTCATCGTTCCCTCCAATCTTGGCGTCAGCCCATCGTTTTGTGCAAGCGCTGACCGGTTGCACCGCAACGTGTCGACACTGGCTGACTGCGAGCACGTGCATGCGCCGGCAGGGACTAACAGGCGTCAGCGTTGGCTCACTGCTAGGATGAGCATCCACCAGTAGGCCACGCCAATTCCAAACTCAGCGCAGCAAGGGGAGCGCAGCAAGGCTTCGAGCAGGAGCGGCCTAGTGACCGTTCTTTTCGAAACGGAAACCCATTCCACGCACGGTTGTGATATAGCGCGGCGACCCGGCATCGTCTCCGAGCTTGCGGCGCAGCCACGACACGTGCATATCCAGCGTCTTGGTCGACCCTGATGGGTCAGACCCCCACACTTCACGCATCAGCGCTTCACGCTCGACCACGTTGCCGGCTTCACGTACCAGCACTCGCAGCAGCTCGAATTCTTTGGCAGTCAGATGCAGTTCACGCGATCCGACGAACGCCCTGTGTGCAGAGACATCGATTGTCACGTCCTGAGCGCTGATCTCATCCTCTGACACGTCACCGACCGAGCGGCGCAACAAAGCGCGCACACGAGCCAGGAGCTCAGCCAGGCGGAACGGCTTGGTCACATAGTCATCGGCACCGGCATCCAGGCCTACGACCATGTCTACCTCGTCAGTGCGAGCGGTCAGAATCAGGATAGGTGTGGTGCGGCCTTGCGAGCGGATTTCACGCGCAACCTCAAGGCCGTCAATGTCAGGCAAGCCCAAATCGAGGACAACTAGATCGGCGCCATCAATCTCATTGAGAGCGCCTTTACCAGTGCCATGAGCTCGGACCTCGTAGCCTTCACGCCCAAGGGCGCGAGCCAGAGGCTCGGAAATCGCGGGATCGTCTTCGACGAGCAGTACTGTAGTCACGGCTTAATGGTACATCCTAGGAGCGCTCTTTCACATTACTTGACCTTTTTCATCTCAATTTGCACCGTTCTTTAACGAGGAGAACGCGGCCTTTGAGCGAGCGAGGTCACACCGTTGTCTCACGTGGCAGGTGTTTTGAGCAGGCCGGAGGCGAAGGCAACGAGATGGAATTTTATGCGCGCAGCTTAAAACAGACGCTGTAACTGACGCGGCGCTCTCCCCTCGTCCACCACCGTTATTCGTATTGACGCGAGAGCAGGTATGGAGAGACGAGGCCGAAGCCGCGAAGTTCTGTGCTGGGGAAGGTTTCGATCGCATAGCCTTTGCCGCCTTTACCCGCGGAAACTGCCGCGGCGGTAGTCGGGTCAGTCAGGATTCGCCCAACCGGCGCGATATCCACCAGACGAGACGCGAGGTTCACCGGCGGTCCAAATACATCACCTGAACGGGAGAACACGTCACCCCGTACGAAGGAAGCGCGAACCGGCAAAATGTCATCATCGGCGTTAAGGCGCTCAATCAAGGAGGTCACCACATTCAGTCCGGTGGGCAAATCGTCAGCAATGAAGAACACGGCGTCACCAATCATCTTGACGACTCTGCCGCCTGCTTGAGTCACAGCGATTCGGCTCGCGTCCTCAAAACGTTGGATCAGGCCAACTAGCTTGCCGCCCAGGATGGTCGAGGAGGCCGTGTATGAGACCATGTCGACAAAACCGAGGGATCGGTTCAGCGGGAATCGACGCTTGGCTGATTCGTGCCCGCGCTGCGAGACTTCATGGTCGACGCGATCCAGGAGCGAGTGCAGCTGTCGCTGCCAGGAGTAGACGAGGGTCTCGCCCAGCAGGTCGACGTACTGGCGCATCTGGTCGAGTGTGACGAGGCGGGCCGCTGTATCATCAAGCCTCAGGCGGCGGACAGAATCTTCCACGAACGCTTCCACCTGCCACAACGCCAGGCGGTCGGTGATGTGGGAGTGGGCTCGGAGCAAAGACTGTGCGGTGGATCGGTCGACACTTCCATCGGCGACGAGCTGAGTCCACTTGGCGTAAATTTCCTGGTCACGGTGGGTGAAGAGCGGCGATTCGGGGTCGGCGTCCGGGAAGCCCATCGTCGTCCAGAAATCATTCACGTCGTCAACGGTTCCGCCAACCGCGTTGGCAAGGTCTTCAACGGTCAGATGCGGGATTTCGCCTAGCAATTGTTCCTCGTACTCGCGTATCGTGGCTCCCGCCCCGCGGCTCACTCCCGCCTGCACGCTTCCCCGTTCTTCCCCCGCTTGCGCCGAGTGGTCGCGTGCAAGCGACTGCTCGTGATGCATAGAAGATGGCGAGCCCGGCTGCGCGGACGGTTGATCGTCTTCTGAGGGCACAACTGAACTGGCCGGACGTGAGGGCGGGTGCTCAGAAGTTCTGCTCGACGAAGCATCACTGTGACCGTCTCGCTGATCATTGTTCATGTCGCTAATGTCAGCTTCGCACTGTCCAGTCACGCATCATTCCTCCCTTCCGTACTCGCATCCTTCTGCATCAGTATTCTGCATCGCGCAGCGTAAGCCGTAGCGTTATCTCTTCGCCTGACACACTTGTGAAAGTAGCGTTCGTATCGCCCCAACGCGGAAATTTTCCGCGATTGGCATGCCACCTGCATGAATGCAACCTTCCATAGCATAGCGCCTTATGTGTCGATCGTCACGTTCCCCGTTATCCGCGAGTGGTCGCGTGCACGCGACCACTCGTCGAAGTGACACACTAGGCGGTATGCATCTAGTTTTGGCTTCCCGTTCGCCGGCGCGCCGCGCGACGCTCCTATCAGCAGGAATCACACCGATTGTCATGGTGTCAGATGTTGATGAGAACGAAGTTCTCCGACGGCTCAAAGAAGCCTTCTCTTCGTCAAGTGACCCTGCACACGAAGACCCATCGCCTGCCGACCAAGTTCTCGCTTTGGCTCAGGCAAAATGCCTCGCGGTGGCAGACAGGCTGGCCTGCGTTTCCCTCGACAATACGGCCGTCGACGAGGTTCGTGCCGAAGATCGCACACACGAAGACCTTATCGTCGTGGGCTGCGACTCCATGTTCGAACTGGATGGCGTCATGTATGGAAAGCCGCATAACCGCCTGACTGCCATCGAACGCATCAGGTCGATGCAAGGACGCAGCGGCACGTTGTGGACAGGGCACTGCGTCGCCCTCCTGACAGCGCAAAGCCACAATTCGATTGACGAAGAGAGTGCCTCTCCCCTTGCTGGCGTGAAGCCGTCCCGTGCCCCCGAACCCGCCGCTAACACGCCCAAGTCGACGGACGTGGCCTATCAAGTTGCGCGAACGGCCGGGCGTTCAGCTTCCACAACCGTATATTTCGGCTCAATGACCGACGAAGAAATCAAAGCGTACGTTGACTCGGGTGAGCCGCTTGAGGTGGCGGGCTCATTCACGATCGATGGTCTTGGAGGGGCATTCGTCCGGGGCGTCGAGGGGGATCCCCACTCCGTTGTTGGTATCTCGTTGCCGCTCCTTCGGTCGATGCTGGCTGAGCTGGACGTATTCTGGCCCGACTTATGGGATCAGCACAACAGGCCCAACGGGCACTGACACCCATTCAAACCATTCGACGATCTCACAATATGGGAAAACCTGATCGCGTTTCAATCCTCTTGTGTGCCGAGTGGTCGCTTGCAAGCGACCACTCGGCACATGCCTCGTCGACTATCGCACCCACCTGCGAGCCGCCTGCAGCCCTCCCCCTCGCCAAAGTCCTTCCGGGAAATGCCAAGCACCGTAAACTGAGACCATGACTGAGGACACAACTGAGACCCACAATATGAACGCATGGGGAATTGGGCTGGCAACAGTTGCCGACGATGGTCACACACTGGACGTGTGGTACCCGCACCCCCATTTGGGCGAACGTTCTAACTCGGCCCCAGACGCCGAGCTCTTCGATATGCTCTCCGAACTGGAACGACGCGATGAGGCTCGCGGAGTGCACACACAGGTTGTCACATGCACCGCCGACCTAGAGGATCGCCCTCAATCCACCGCCGATGCCTACCTTCGCCTGCATCTTTTGTCCCACCGGCTCGTCAAGCCCAACACGATCAACCTCGACGGCATTTTCTCGCGCCTCCCTTCAGTTGTGTGGACGTCGGCAGGCCCGTGTCCGATCGATGACTTCGAAGGAACTCGCCTTCGCCTGCGCCAACACCTCGGCCGTCCTGTCACCGTAACCGGCGTGGATAAGTTCCCCCCGATGGTGAACTACGTCGTGCCAGATGGAGTCAGGATCGCTGACGGTGCGAAAGTTCGCCTGGGTGCCTACCTGTCGAAGGGCACAACAGTCATGCATGCCGCGTTCGTGAACTTCAATGCGGGCACGCTGGGCCGCAGCCTGATCGAAGGCCGTATCTCGCGCGGCGTTGTCATCGGTGATGGATCCGACGTAGGCGGCGGAGCTTCGACCATTGGCGCTCTGAGCGGTAGCGGCGACGACCAGGTCCGCCTGGGCAAACGCTGTCTGCTGGGCGCAAACTCCGGCTTGGGCATTCCGCTGGGTGATGACTGCGTGATCGAAGCCGGACTGTTCCTGACAGCCGATACCCAGGTGGCGCTCATGCCTGGAGGCGGCGTCATTCCGGGCGCGAACGGTCTTTTCGCAGAACCGCGAACAGTGGAGGCTCGTGAACTTGCCGGAGCCTCGAATGTTCTCTTCAAGCGCTCCGTGTCCGGCAGAGTTGAAGCCCACGCGCGCGGAGGCCGCTCAATCGAGTGGAATGACCCGCAGCAGCATCATCGTGAAAACCACGAGGACGACTAGCCGAGCCGCATACTTGAGCTCTCCCCCACCGTTAGGTCTTTGAATGGAGGTCAGCCTCCTCGTGACGTGATCGTGATGCTGGGTGCAGCGACGCGTGGCGGCACGTCCGGGTGCTAATAAGCCGGAAGCCGCATCGCATTTGAGCGTCACGTGGAGATAGCGGGGTAACGTCATGTTCCTCGCTCCCAGCAAATAGGACCTCCGAGATCAGTCATTTCCTAGTGGGCCAGCCAGCTTCTAGGTGCCTGGCTATTGCAGGGGTGCTGGGCGCTGCTTATGCCCGTGGTTGATACTGCACGAGGGTGGCTCACGCTATCCACAATTTCGTCATTTTTCTCATATTTTCTGTGGATTACTGCACCTTTTCAGTAAGGTCACACCCTGTAGCGCACCCAAACTTAATTGTCAAATTGGCGTCTTTCCAACGATTTCCGGGACTGCGCCGACTGGTTCCACACAGTCCACAGTTTTATCCACAGTCCTCGCGTCCAGTCGCCCGCAACTAGGCCACACAGACCGAAACGCGGAAGGAGAAGTCCCCCAGCCCTCAACAAGATCTCGCGAGTGGTCGCGTGCAAGCGACCACTCGCGAAAAAACAAAAACTGCGCGGACTAGCTACGCTGGCGTAACGGCACGTAGTCGCGTTCAACCTCACCAATGTAGACCTGACGGGGCCGACCGATCTTCGTTGCCGGGTCCTCCGTCATCTCCTTGTACTGCGCAATCCAGCCGGGAAGACGCCCCAGTGCGAACAGCGGTGTGAACATCTTGGTTGGGAAGCCCATCGCCGAGTAAATCAGGCCAGTGTAGAAGTCAACATTGGGGTACAACTTGCGTTCCTTGAAGTAATCGTCATTCAAGGCAATATCCTCGAGCTCCATCGCGACATCCAGCATCTCATCGCGTTTGCCCAGACGAGACAGCACATCGTGAGCCGTTTCTTTTACGATGGCCGCCCTCGGATCGTAATTCTTGTACACACGATGGCCGAAGCCCATCAAGCGCACGCCCTCTTCCTTGTTTTTAACCTTCTCAACGTAGGACTGAACTGATTCGCCCGATTCGATGATCTGGTTGAGCATCTTCAGCACGGCTTCGTTGGCACCGCCGTGAAGCGGACCTGCCAGCGCGCCAATTCCCGCTGCCACTGATGCATACAGGTTGGCTTGCGAGGAGCCGACGAGGCGGACGGTGGACGCCGAGCAGTTCTGCTCATGATCGGCGTGCAAAATGAACAATGTGTCGAGAGCATGCACCAGCGCCGGATCAATGTCATAGGACTGGTACGGCATGCCGAACGTCATACGGATGAAATCCTCGGTGTAGGAACGTTGAGCATCTGGGTACAGCAGTGGCAGGCCGGCGGCTCGCTTCGCGATGTAGCTGATCATGGTGGGAAGCTTCGCCAGCAGCAATACGAGCGCCACGTTGAGTTGCTCGGGGTCGCGCGGATCCAGCGTGTCCTCGTAATAGGTGGCGAAACCGGCGACACCTGCCTGGAGGATCGCCATCGGGTGCCCGCGGTGCGGGAATGCTGTAAAGAACGCCTTGAAATTCTCGTGAAGCAGGCGGTGACGCTGGATACGACGGATGAACAGCTCAAGTGTCTGCGCGTCGGGAAGTTCACCATAAATCAGCAGGTAGGCAACCTCGAGGAAGGAGGAATGCTTCGCGAGCTGTTCAATGGGGTATCCACGATAACGCAGGATTCCTTTCGCGCCGTCAATAAACGTGATGGCAGACTCGCACGATCCGGTGTTGACGAAGCCGGGGTCCAACGTCACAACGTCAGTGTCTGAAAGCATTTTCGTGATGCGTACGCCATCAGAGCCGGCGGTCGCATGGACGCGTTCAAGCGGCAGCGTCTTGTCACCAATAGTCAGGCAGCCGTCCGGTTTAGCTTCGGCGTCATGTGGCTTTGACGAGGACGGGGCTGCTTTCGTTGACTGATCGGAAGCTTCAGTGCTCATCGGTATGTACTACCTCCTCAAACAGGCGCGACTACATCGACGCATGGGCTTATAGTCCTACTTTAATACCCCCGAGGTCAGCTCGCGCAGGGATCTCACATCCAGTAGCGCAGCCCCATCCTCGTCGCATTGGATCTTAGCGACTATTCGCGCTCGCAAACCCGTCAGGAATGAGGCGGCGGGCCGCAGATTGGATGCATTCGTCGGTTGCGGTCAGGGAGACTCGTACGAAGTTGGTTGAGCGTTCTCCGTAGAAGTCGCCTGGTGCCACGATCATTCCACGCTCGGCAAACCAATCGACAAGGTCCCAGCCGTTCATGCGTCCACTCGGATCGCTCACCCATAAGTAGAGACCTGCTGCCGAGTGCGGGTCGACGCACAGCCCCGCGTCCTCAAGGGCACGCTTCAAAATGGTGCGGCGAGCTCCATACAGGGCGTGCTGGTGCTCAACGTGGTCGGTGTCCGTGAGCGCGACAGCCATCGCGTGCTGTATGGGCGCGGGGAGGATCATTCCCGTATGGCGTCGCACGGTGAGAACTCGAGAGATCAGGTCGCGATCCCCCGCCATCAGTGCGGCTCTGTAGCCAGCCAAATTGGACTGTTTCGACAGGGAGTACAGGACTATGATTCCGGTTGGGTCACCGTCGCAAATGTCGCGATCAAGCAAGGATGGGACACCCTCGGAAGTAAAAGGAGCCTGCCAAGGCAAGGCGGCGTAGCACTCATCCGAGACCACTATCGCGCCCTTCTCTCTCGCCCATTGGACGCTTGCATGCGACTTCTCGCGAGTGAGGACGTGCCCAGTGGGGTTCGACGGCGAGTTCACCCAGACGAGGGATGCGTCAGGCCACGTGTCGACGCGCTCTGGATCCACGCGGATGCATCGCGCACGGATGAGGCGGGCGCTGATGTCATATGTAGGGTAGGAAACTTCCGGCACAAGGATGGTGTCATCGCTAGTCAACCCCAGTTCGAACGGCAGCCATGCGACCGCTTCCTTCGACCCGATCGTCGGAATGACGGCCGCCGATTGTGCAGTTGCCTCCCGTGGAGATTGGAGAGGAACCATACCTCGCTTCGATGCCCACAGAGCCATTGCCTCCTGGAGTTCCAGCGTGCCTTCAACCCGAGGATATCCAGCAGCATTAGTGGAATTGGCGAGGGCGTCCTGGATGATCGTGGGTGTGGGGTCGACCGGTGTGCCGATCGAAAGGTCACACACTCCACCGGGATGCTCCGCGGCGCGTGCGCGCGCCGGTTCCAGACTGTCCCAGGGAAAGTCAGGCAAATTCAAGGGACGGAGCAGAGCATTCATACAAGTCTCCAGCAAATAAGTGGCGAGTGGTCGCTTGCACGCGACCACTCGCCAATATAGTCATCACAGCGATGCACTGATGGGACTGCCTCAGTTTTGGGACAGGTACTCCTCGTTTTGAGGCGGAAGACCCTGAATCATCTCATCGTCGAATTCTTGTGCTCCGACACGCTGCGCGCCGCCTGGCGAGCCGAGATCTTTGAAGAAGTCGACATTCGCGCGGTAATAATCCGACCATTCTTCGGGAAGGTCATCCTCGTAAAAAATGGCCTCGGTCGGGCACACAGGTTCGCATGCCCCGCAATCAACACATTCATCGGGATGAATGTACAGCGATCGTTTCCCCTCGTAAATGCAGTCCACAGGGCATTCATCCACGCAAGCACGGTCTTTGACGTCCACGCAAGGTTGCGCGATGACATACGTCATGAGATCCCTCCCTCTTCTCAACGCGACGTGCACTCGAGGCCATCACATATCCCACGGGACTGCCGGCTCATCGCACAGCTCGACGCGTTGACTATATTAGTGCCACTATTATCACTCATATGCGACAGCATTCAGGCTGCGACCACCATTTGCGCGTGGACTCTCAGCGATTTCTCCTGTAAAGACGCCACTTAGTCGCAGTGGCGCCCAATCAATCAAAGAAAGCTCATGTTCTCAGAAAACACGTCACAACCTGCCAATAGGGCTCAACACGGCTTTCCTAAACAACCGCCTGAGCTTCCTTGGATGAGATGGGCAGTTGGCACTCGGGTCGTGGTGAGGTATCGCGAAGGCGAAGGCTTTCGCGATGCTCTGGGGACTTTACTGGAAGTTGCGCCCGACCACGTTACTATCGAGGCGCGGCGGGGAATCGTTCGTGTCGAAGCGGACACGATGGTGACCGGAAAAGTCGTCCCTCCTGCGCGCTGGTAGCAGGGCACGAAAAGGCAACCATCCCTGAAATTTCGTCGAGTGGTCGCTTGCACGCGTCTACTCGGCGAAAAAACCTAGACTACTTATCTTTACGACGTTGACGCGCTGCGATCTTAAAACGCTCCTGCGAATCCAACACGACCTTACGAATACGAATCGCCTCAGGCGTGACCTCAACACATTCATCATTAGACGCGAACTCCAGCGACTCTTCCAGCGTCAGTTTTCGCGACGGAGTCAACGTTTCATACACATCAGCGGTGGCCGAACGCGTATTCGTCTGCTTCTTCTCACGCGTGATATTGACGTCCATATCCTCGTTACGGGGATTCTCCCCTACAACCTGACCTTCATAAACCTCTGACCCCGGCTCAATAATGAACGATGCGCGCTCCTGCAGGTTGGTCATCGCGTAAGGCGTTGCCTGCCCTGCACGGTCAGCAACCAAGGAGCCGGTCAGCCGCTGCTCAATCGTCCCCTGCCACGGAGCGTATCCCTCCGAAATTGACGAGGCGATTCCCGTTCCACGAGTTTCAGTCAAGAAACGCGCACGGAAGCCAATCAGCCCGCGGGCAGGGATCGTGAACTGGAGGCGGATCCAACCACTCCCGTGATTAGCCATCGAGTTCATGCGGCCTTTACGCTGAGCCATCAGCTGGGTCACCGCGCCCAGATACTCCTCAGGAATGTCGATGGTCATCTGCTCCATCGGCTCGTGAACTTTACCGTCAATTTCCTTGGTCACAACCTGTGGTTTACCGACAGTAAGCTCAAACCCTTCACGCCTCATCTGTTCGACGAGGATTGCGAGCGCAAGCTCGCCTCGTCCCTGAACTTCCCACGCGTCGGGCCGAGAAGTCGACAAAACCCGCAACGACACGTTACCCACCAGTTCACGATCGAGACGGTCCTTAACCTGGCGAGCAGTCACTTTCGCACCCTTGACACGCCCAGCCAGCGGCGAGGTGTTGATTCCCACGGTCATGGAAATCGCGGGGTCATCCACCTTGATCAAGGGAAGTGGACGAGGATCGTCGAGGTCGACCAGCGACTCACCGATCGTAATATCGTCGACGCCGGCAATTGCAACGATCTCGCCGGGGCCAGCCTCTTCAGCAGGTACGCGCTCCAAACCTTCTGTGCGTAGTAGCTCCGTGACGCGAACAGACTTGATGGTGCCGTCATGACGGGCGAGCCCGACGTTCTGTCCCTTTTTCAGGGTGCCGTTGTGCATGCGCAGCAACGCCAGACGCCCTAGGAAAGGAGAGGCATCGAGGTTGGTGACATGGGCTTGTAGAGGAGCCCCCTCGTCGTAACTGGGACCGGGAATACGTTGCAAGATGGTTTCAAAGAGTGGCTCGAGGTCTTCTTCCGGAAGCTTGCCGTCGCCGGGATTCGTCAATGAGGAGACGCCTGCTTTAGCTGATGCGTAAATCACGGGCACGTCCAGCAATGCATCAACATCCGCTTCCACGCCTTCGTTCATGAGGTCTTCAGCCAAGGACAACAGAAGGTCAGTGGTTTCCGAGACGACCTCTTCAATGCGCGAATCGGGGCGGTCCACTTTGTTGACAACAATGACGACCCGCAGTTGAGCTTCGAGGGCTTTGCGCAGGACGAAGCGTGTTTGCGGCAGCGGACCTTCAGAGGCATCGACGAGGAGGACGACGCCGTCGACCATGGACAGCCCGCGTTCAACCTCGCCGCCAAAGTCGGCGTGACCTGGGGTGTCGATGACGTTGATGGTCACGCCTTCGGTCAGACCGAGTTTTTGCGCAGCGGGCCCGCGGTAGTGCACAGCGGTGTTCTTGGCGAGGATCGTGATGCCTTTTTCACGCTCAAGATCACCCGAGTCCATGACGCGTTCGCCGGTCTTTTCCACCGAATCATGTTCGGAGAAGGCTCCTGATTGCCAGAGCATTGCGTCGACAAGCGTGGTCTTCCCATGATCCACGTGGGCGACGATAGCGACGTTACGAATGTCCTGACGCACAGGCATTGCCTGCCTCCTTTATGGCGACGATCGAAGAAAATGCGCCGAGTGGACCCGTGCAAGCGACCACTCGGCAATAAACGTCTGGGGTTGCCAGTTGAGTGTAGGGGTCGATTCCTCTTCACGCAGCTGTGCACACGAAATACCAGATTAATCACTCATCGGCGTCTCCGATAGAGACGAGCATGCGAAATCGAACACTTTACGACACGCAATGTGTTCCGTTTCATCCTGGAACTGCGGCTCTTATCGACCACGACGTCTCATCGTGTACTTGTTCTCATCCCCTAAGGTCGAAGCGGCTTGGTCAGCATCGCGACGTTTCGGCCGCCGCTCGGTCTAGGGTCAGCACACCGCCGCCACTTGCCAGCTATGGCTCACCGACTCGTCCCGCGTCCACGCATTTCGACGCCGATCAAAAAGCGCCTTCTTCCACGAGCGCCGCATGGGAATGGAAGCCGAATGGCCTAACAGCTGGGCAATCCTTCTTTCGAGATACGGCGTCTCGCCGCGAAGATCTTTACGACGAACCACGAGGATAGTCCACCCAGCCTCTTCAAGAACCTGGATCCGCCAGCGGTCATGTTCGGCCTGTGGACCAGTTTCCGGATGGAACTCCTCGCCAAAATATTCGACACCTATCTTCACCGCTGCGTTTTTTAACCCGCTTGAGATCTCACCAGTAGCCCCTCCGGGCACATGGTGCGCGCCCGCGCTCCGCACCCCTGTCGAGTCCGCCCTCGACCGTCCGAGGCTGCATATTTGCAGCTTCGAGCGCCCACCATCTTGTGCAGGCAGGCACCATCCCAGATCGATTCGGAACGAGCCTTTACCGCTGGCATGCCCTCCACACAAGTTGGTGCTGTTCTGCGGGCAAACGAGGGACTCTTCGCTGTCCGTCACCGAGTCCCGCGCCTCACTCATGCTCCTACTTTTCGCGATTCGGCCTTGCTGTGTGGCGCTGACACGCACAGGGATTTGAAGAATTGGACGGGGAAGGCCTGCTTCACGTAAACGCAGACGAAGGGCAGTTTCCTGAACTGATTCGGATCTGATGTCGGCATTGTTAATCGCAGCACGTAAAATCCGTACACCTCGCCTGCCGGACCTCGCCTGCGCGGCCTCTACCAGCTCGTCCACTGTTACGAGTCCCTGGCGCAAAAAGCCTTCAATCCACGCTGTCGCGAGGTCAATCGTCGCTCCCATCGCAACATCGCACACTGTGCGCAAAGCGCTCGTGACGCGCATGCCCTCCATGCTCACGATTTCGCTTTCATCAACTTCCATAACTCTGCATGCAACACCAGGTCGACGTACTGCGCGAGTGCCGGCCGGGCGAAGCACACAGATCCGAAAGGCGTCATCAGCCTCATGGCTATCCCGCACACTAACCCCATACATTAAAGCGGCGGTTTCACCGGCAAAAACAGCATCATCAGGCAAAATCGCCGCGACCGCATGCATCATTTCGCCGTCGAATAGTCGGCGCGATACATACCATCCGCGCGCCAGGTGAACAATGTGTCCAGAGCGGCACGCGCTCTCAATTTGTGAGGTTTCCACTCCAGCCCGCCGCAGTTCATATGTCGAGGTCACGACGCGCGAGCCAACCATTTCACGATCGGCACACATGACCGAGGGAGGCTGCGTCACTCCGCCGAGTTCTTTAAGGTCTGTCTGCCACTGCTCGAGGGTGCGCGAGCGGAAACGCAAAACCGGTGAACCACGCGAGGCAGCAAAGCGCTCGCAGTGCGTCAAGGTTCGGATCCCCTCGCGAATGGGCCTCGTAGCAGATGAGCCCGGGTTCTCGCCGTGGGTATCGCCACGCGCCTCTTTCGACTCCGTGGGGATCGTGACTGTGCCATTGCGACGGAGTTCTGGCTCGCTGTTTATGCCTTTCCTAGTGGTCATGGCAGCCACTGTGCAGTACGACGCGGCCACCTGGCAGTGGCCGTCACCGAGTTGTGGACGTGGCCTCCGCGGGTGAAAGTAGTGTGGATAAGACCATAGCCAGCCACATGCCTGTGGATACTGCTCATCCACGCACACGGCACCTCCCCAGAATTACTGATTCACCAACTCCGCCCCCTCCCTCGCACCGCTTCGGGCTCCTGTAGTTCACGGTGAAGGCAACAGCGCATCAGCCTCCCTCGCCAATGCCCCACCGAATGGCGCACAGCCCGAATGATGTTGTTCCTTCTTGTGCAGCCCGCATGGCGAATGCGCCCATGAAAGCCTGTTTCGCTCTACTCTTAAACCATGACGGATTCATCAGCACTTCCCACTCCCCTTAACCTGGAAGGTTCATCCTCGCGGGCGTCGATCTCCCCGTTCGGCGCTCAGGTTCTCGAGTGGACGGTTGACTCTGATACACCCGTGATCTGGATGTCTCCGCTGGCAGCACACGATGGTGTCCGTACGCCACGAGGAGGGGTCCCAATATGTTTGCCGTGGTTCGGAGCTCATCTGAGTGATCCTGAAGCTCCCAAACACGGTTTCGCGCGCACCGCTATGTGGACTCAGATCAGCCCAGATCCTGCCGACAAGGACATTGCGCGCGGGGAAAGCGACTCCACGTATGCCGAATTCGCCCTGGCTCATTCTCCTTCACAGAATTCCAGCCAGTCGGACCAGCCAGTCCAGCCAGGCGCCGACGGCTATTTTCCTTTCAGTTTCGAGGCGAACCTTTCGATCGACGTAGCCGATTCCCTGATGATGAGGTTGACTGTGACGAACACAGACACTCGACCGTTTACCTTTCAGGAAGCTTTCCACACCTATGTGGCGGTTGGCGACATCAAAGACGTCACGATTGAGGGCCTCGACGGCGCTTTCTACGACGACAAGTCGCTTGCACGCGACCACTCGCGCAAGCAAATTGGTGAGGTGACGTTCGTACGGTACACGGACCGGATCTATCACTCTGATGCGAACGTGCAGATCCGCGATCCCCGTTTCCGGCGGATCGTCTCGATTGAAAAGTCCGGCTCGGCCAACACGATCGTGTGGAACCCCTGGTCAGACACGGTTGGCCAATTTGATGATCTTGAATCGCGCGCATGGCAAGAGTTTGTTTGTGTCGAGTCCGGCAACGTTGCAGACGAAGCGATCGAACTCGAACCCGACCAGTCTCACACCATGACTGTCTCGATTTACGTTGACTCGATGGAGTGAGCAGCGATCCCTCACCGAGGAGCTATGGCACAGCGCCTCACTCGCGAGGTCGCACCAGATCCTTGCTCACCAGTGTCACCTAAATCTCACTCTCCGAAGTGCCCTAGATCCTCACTCCCCAATACCGCCGCTGAGCCCCACTGAACAGCGCTGCCCCACCGCCTCAGTCGACCTCGTCAGGTTCTCCCGCGCTGGGTAGAAGCCACTCGGAGTCAGGACGAGCGACGAGGCGGGCATTCGAGTACGCCATCTCCAATGTCAACACGGTGTGTCCGCGGTATATGCGCTCATTAGCCTTGGACACTACCAGCGCCAGATCTGCTCGACCATCACTGTCAAGATCCAACGGCATCAGGAACTGTGCCGTATCTTCAGGCGCGGCCGGATACCACTGAGGCACGACCACTTTATAGTTGCGGCGAGTCTTGCGCAGCGCCCAGTTCACCGCAGAATCAAGCGCCTGTCGCGCGCGGACCGGGTTCGCCTGCAAATCCAGTGGAAAGCGGTCAATGTTATCGCCCAAGATGTGACTGTAAGCCAATTTGAGTTCGCAGCTGCAGTCGTATACGAGGTCGCCAGCTGTTCTCACGTACTGTGCCATCTGCGGCAAGGGGTCAAAATTAGCCAGAAGATCTCTGTTGGACTCGGTAACCCATCCCTTGAAAAACCAATCTTGCGCGTCATCGTTGCGGAAGTGGTTCCTCTCAAAAAGCGCAAAGAGCTCCTCTGAAAGTGCAGTCAGCAGTCCAGTATTAAATGCAGCGTATTGCCCATCAGCGCTCACATCAATCTTGTCTTCGGTGACGAGGCGCTTGTACGTGTAGTTGACATAGTTGTTGAGGATCGGATGGTCGAGTGACCGGGTCGCCTCGCCCCAGTCTTCGTCCTCGGCAAGCGCGGCAAGCTCGTTCAGTGTCTGGTTCCACGCCAAGAGCGGACTGTAACGAGGCGCAGCGCCGCGCTCATATTTCACACGAAACGGGAAGAAAGCAAACTCACGGAGCCGATCCGGATTTCCATTCGTCACGTAAGCCTCCTCAGCAGGTTCGAGGTTTTCCTGTCCTCGCATATAGTGCGTCACTCCTGATCTCTTACTCAGCGCCTGCGCCGACGCGCGCTCGCACCCAACTGTGCGGCTGGCTCGCGCCCAAGCTGGCGATTGCCACGCCTCTCTCTCGGTGAGAATCCGACGTGCGCAGAGACCACTCTATTCACACGTTGAACCGGAATTCGACCACGTCACCGTCCTGCATGACGTAGTCTTTGCCTTCCATACGCACCCGCCCGTGAGCGCGCGCCTCCGCCATCGAGCCCAGTTCAACCAGCTCGTCGTAGCTAACGACCTCGGCTTTAATGAAACCTTTCTGGAAGTCGGTGTGGATGACGCCGGCAGCTTCGGGGGCGGTATCTCCCTGGTGAATCGTCCATGCCCGTGATTCCTTGTCACCAGCGGTGAGGAATGTTTGCAGTCCGAGGGTGCTAAATCCCACGCGCGCCAGCTGATCCAAGCCAGATTCTGCTTGCCCTGACTCTTCGAGCATTTCGCGGGCGTCATCCTCGTCAAGTTCAATGAGTTCGGACTCGAATTGGGCGTCCAGGAAAATGGCGTCAGCGGGTGCGACGAGGGCGCGCAGTTCATCCTGCTTGGCGCGATCTGCCATCCCCTCGGAATCCATATTGAAGACATAGATAAACGGTTTCGCCGTCATCAGCTGGAACGATTTAAGGGCATCCTGGTCGAGCGCTGCTCCCTCGGGCCCGGATAGTACGGTGCCTTGTTCAAGAAGTTCGAGGGCGGCTTTCGCCGTCGCCAGAACTGCCGGATCTGTTTTCTTACCCTTGACCTCTTTGTCGAGGCGAGGGATTTGCTTTTCAAGGGTCTGAATATCAGCAAGGATCAGTTCTGTTGAGATGGTCTCAATGTCACTGGCCGGATCAACTTTGCCTTCGACGTGGACAACGTCGGGGTCGTCGAATGCGCGTGTGACCTGGCAGATTGCGTCTGCCTCGCGAATGTTGGCAAGAAACTGGTTGCCCAGGCCTTCGCCTTCAGAGGCGCCACGCACGATGCCCGCAATATCAACGAATGAGACGGTGGCGTGAATGATCTTTTCTGAGTTGAACATTTTTGCTAGAACGTCCAGACGAGGATCAGGCAGCGGTACCACTCCCACGTTTGGTTCGATCGTGGCGAAGGGGTAGTTCGCTGCGAGCGCTGATGCGCGCGTCAGGGCGTTAAAGAGGGTCGACTTGCCGACGTTGGGCAGTCCCGCAATTCCAATAGTCAAAGACACGTGCCCTATTGTAGGCATTCCTGTGCGCGTATGCGGAAAGCCGTGTCCTGCGCCTCATTCATGTGTGTGCCGAGTGGTCGCGTGCAAGCGACCACTCGGCACACAGCAGAAAATTCGCGCAGATATCTTGTGGTGAGTCAGCAGCGTCTCGCGCCTTCGTTGCACCGGGCGTCACCGTCAATGCGTGTGGTTCGCACCTGACTGCCGCGGCGCGTGCGGGCGCGCATCGATCAGCCCCGACTTCTTGAGCTCCATACGCAAATTACGCGGCAATGCAAACGTTGTCGTCTCGGTTTCGGTGCGCACTTGCTCAACGTGCGTCAAGCCGCGTTCTTTCAGCCACGCGATGACGTCTCGCACCAACACTTCCGGCACGGACGCACCCGATGTGACACCAACCGTCTGAGCACCTTCAAACCATTCTTCGCGCAGCTCACTTGCTCGGTCAACACGATGAGCTGAACCGGCACCGGCATCCAGCGCAACTTCCAGCAGCCGCACAGAATTCGACGAATTCGCCGATCCCACCACGATCATGACATCAACGTCAGGCGCAATCGACTTCACTGCAACTTGCCGGTTTTGCGTCGCATAGCAAATATCGTCACTGGGAGGATCCGTCAGCTCCGGGAATCGTTCACGCAGCCGGTCAACCGTCTGCCGCGTCTCGTCAACAGAGAGCGTGGTCTGCGAAATCCATACCACGCGCGAGGGGTCACGCACCGTCACCGAGTCAACCTCGTCAGGCGATCCAACGACCTGAATATGGTCGGGAGCCTCACCAAACGTCCCCTCGACTTCCTCGTGCCCCTGATGGCCCACCAGGATAATGTCATAGTCTTCGCGCGCAAAACGCACCGCTTCGCGATGCACTTTCGTCACGAGCGGGCACGTCGCATCGATAGTGGCGAGGTGACGCTCCTGCGCTGCGGCCACCACCTGCGGTGACACTCCGTGCGCGGAAAACACGACCCGAGCTCCCTCGGGAACTTCGTCGACTTCCTGCACGAAAATCGCGCCGCGCTCAGACAGAGTTTCCACCACGTATTTATTGTGAACGATCTCTTTGCGCACGTAGATAGGCGGCCCGTACAGTTCGAGCGCTTTCTCCACGACGTCGACCGCTCTGTCCACGCCCGCACAGTACCCACGCGGCGCAGCGACGAGCACGCGCCCGCCTTCAGGCGTCTGGTCCTGGCCTGATCCGGCCCCACCATCATCTTGCGGCGGCCGTGGGAACGAGGGCGACGGAAGCGACACGGGAGATGCGCGATGCGCAGCGGCGTCCTGATTCATACGTCCAATCTAACGTCTATGACACCTATTGACATCCTCAGCGTAATGAATCCCACGTCACGGCAGCGCTCCACCGTCCGCATCGTCGTGTGATGTGACATCCTTGGATCGTGTCATTTTCACAGCCTCCGCATATGCCAGATGGACGCCAGCCCGGAAGCGGCCGGCCACCCTCGTCAATGAACGCGGGCCAGCCCGGTGCGCGCACGCTCGCCCCCAAGGCAGCGATGACGACGAGGGAGAACCCATGGCCTCTGCGACTGCTTACTGAGAACATCAAGACCTATGTCGAAAAGATGTCGACACTGTGGGTTGAAGGCCAGATCGTGGAATACAAGCCGCGACCTGGCACTCGTATGGCGTTTTTCGTGCTGCGTGACGTGCAAGCGGATACATCCATGACTGTGACCGCGTTCCCTTCGGTACTGGACCGCACCGGCCCGGGCTTTGAAGAAGGGGCGCGCGTGGTGATTCGTGCGACTCCTGTGTTTTGGGAGAAGCGCGGGACGCTCAATCTGCGGGCTGAGGAGATCCATCTGCAGGGACTGGGCGATTTGCTCGCGCAGATTGAGATGCTGCGCCGCAAGCTTTCGGCCGAGGGCCTGTTTGCTCCCGAACGCAAAGTCCCGCTGCCGTTCGCCCCGAAGGTGATTGGTTTGGTGTGTGGCCGCAACGCCAAGGCAAAAGATGACGTCGTGGTCAACGCGAGCGCGCGCTGGCCTGCGATCGGCTTTGAGATTCGTGAAGTTGCTGTTCAGGGCGTGCACGCGGTGCGGGAGGTGTGCGCGGCGATGACTGAGCTGGACGGGCTGAGCCATGTTGATGTCATCGTAGTGGCCCGTGGTGGCGGCTCGGTCGAGGACCTTTTGCCGTTTTCTGATGAGACGATGGTGCGTACTGCGGCAACGATTCGTAAACCGCTTGTTTCAGCCATTGGGCACGAGGCCGACGCTCCTCTGCTGGATCTGGTTGCTGATTTTCGTGCGTCCACGCCGACGGATGCGGCCCGCCGTGTCGTGCCGGATTTGGCGCAGGAGACTGCTGGGCTGACTCAGGCCGCCTCGCGCATGCGTTCTGCGGTTGCGCGCGTGGTGGGCAGGGAGCGCGAGCGTCTCTCGTTGGTCACGTCGCGTCCAGTGATGGTCGAGCCAAGGGCGATTGTCGAGCGCCACGTGCAGGTTGTGGACGGTTTGCGCGGCCGTCTGTCAGTGGCGCTGTCGCGAATGCTGTCCCGCGAGCAAACGGGGTTGGCTCGAGCGATCGGCACGTTGAGGGCTCTGTCCCCTCAGGCAACGTTGGATCGCGGGTATGCCCTGTTGCGCACGCCGGGTGGAGATCTGATTCGCTCCACTGATCAGATAGCGAAAGGCGATTTACTTGAGGGCGTCTTAGCGTCGGGCCGACTGGTCGCTCAAGTGTTCGGCTTCACTCCTGCTACCTCGGATACCTCCGCATCAGAAGATGATCCCCTCGCCAATTAATGCGCAAAGCTTTGTTCATTGTGCCGAGTGGTCGCGTGCACGCGACCACTCGGCACACACAAGAAAACTGGGAAGGAAAAGTTTATGAGCCAGAATGGCACCTCACCTGTGGAGAACCGGCCGGATGCCTCCACTATGGGATACGAGCAGGCACGCGATGAACTCGTTGAGATCGTCGGTGTTCTTGAATCAGGCAAGGCTCCCCTCGAAGCAACCCTTCAGCTGTGGGAGCGAGGTGAAGCTCTCGCCACGCGCTGCCGCACGATCCTGGACCAGGCTCAATCCCGCCTTGAACAGGCAGACGCCTCAGACCAGCCACACGACGATGCGAGCGGCTCATCTGAACAAGCAGACGGCGCTTTCAGGTAGGCGACCACTCGCGGTCACGTCGCCTCTAGCACCGCCCGAGCGCACACCGTCCCTGGCACCGCTCGAGCGCACACCGCCCCTGGCGCCACATGACCGCACTCCGCCCCGTTCTCCTCGACAATGGAGTCTGCAGGCGTTGCCAATTTCCGCTGCATACCCACATTCGATAGGCTAAGCACAGAACGCACTCGTGCGCTCTTCCCCACCAGTTCGGGCGCACCCGCACAGAAGCGTGTACGTCACCAGTCAGGAAGTTTCAATGGATATCTTGTCTGCCCCGCATATCCTCGCCATCGGCGAGTCCCTCGTGGATATTCTGCACCGCCCCGACCGCCCCGATGATGTTGTGGAGACACCCGGCGGCTCTCCCGCAAACACGGCGATGACACTGGGTCGCCTGGGTCGTCCGATTGTGCTGGAAACGTGGCTGGGCCGCGATGAACGAGGGCGGACAGTGGCTGAACACTTCCGCGACTCCCACGTCTATATTCCACTGGAATCTTTCGGCGCAACACGCACAACGACGGCAACTGCCACGCTGAATGAGCGAGGTGCCGCGACCTACACCTTCGATATTGAGTGGGCTCCGCGCACGCCTATCCCTGTTTCTCCCCATGCCCAAATCGTGCATGCCGGGTCGATTTCCGCTGTTATTCAGCCAGGTGGCCCCGCCATTCTTGACGCGCTGCACCGCGCACACGATCAGGCCATCGTCACCTACGACCCGAATATCCGCCCCGACATTATGGGCTCACCGGAAGAATCGATCGACACGATCCTCGACTTCGTGCGTGCAGCCGACATCGTGAAGGTCTCAGATGAAGACATCGCATGGCTGACGAATGATGCACCACTGGACGAGGTCGTGTCTGATTGGCTCGGACTTGGCCCGTCGCTTGTCATCGTCACCCGCGGAAGCAAGGGTGCCATGGCTCGTTCAGTGAGTGGCATGCAGTGCGCGGCCACCCCTGCTGATATCCCAGTGGTTGATACTGTCGGCGCGGGTGATTCGTTCACCGGCGGCATTATTGACGCACTGTGGGGTCTTGGCCTCGTGGGGGCTGACGCGCGCGAAGCGTTGCGGACCCTTGACGAGGCGACCGCAATGAAGATTTTGACGCGAGCCTCACGAATTTCAGATATCACTGTTTCGCGTGCCGGCGCCAACCCACCGTGGCTGTCGGAGCTGAGCGAGTCGGAGCTGAACGACTAGCTCGCCTGCGCGCAATCAACGCCCCATACGCCGTTCACGTTGCGCATAGGAGCGTAGCGCGCGCAGAAAATCGACGCGTCGGAAGTCAGGCCAGTACGCCTCACAGAAGTACAACTCGGTGTGAACACTCTGCCAGATCATAAAGCCGGACAGCCGCTGCTCACCCGAGGTGCGAATCACAAGGTCCGGATCAGGCTGCCCCTTGGTGTACAGATGATTCGTGATGTCCTCGTCAGTGAGCGAATCAGCAACTTCTTCCAGCGTGCGCCCCTGAGCAGCCGCATCTCGCAGCAAAGAGCGCACCGCATCAGCAATCTCATGACGCCCGCCGTAGCCAACCGCGATGTTGACGCTCAGGCCATCCATATCTTTCGTCGCGTCCTGGGCGCTGCGCAACTCGTCGGCAAGATCCTCGCTGAGCAGTGACAAATCACCGACAACACCGATTTTCCAGCGACGCTGAGCGGCCAAGGCGCGCACGGCCTGCCCAATAATGTCAAAAAGCTCGTCGATCTCATGCTGATCGCGCTCCAGATTGTCGGTAGAGAGCATCCATAGCGTGACGATCTCAACTCCGACCTCTTCGGCCCACTCCAAAAATTCTGCAATTTTCCCGGCACCGGCGCGGTGACCGTGAGACGCTGTGGTTCCAATGGAACGCGCCCAGCGGCGGTTTCCATCCAAGATGACCCCGACGTGACGGGGAATCGACCCATGAGCGATTTCAGAGCGTACTCGCCGTTCATACAGGTCGTAGAGCAAATTCCATTGCGCCATCGGGACCTCCCATATGTTCTTGCACCAACTGTATACCTCACGCCTCGAACTCAGAGGGCGAAGGATTGCCCCGTGGATTTCGCCTATGGAGATTGTGGCGGTCCCACTACCTAACTTACGGTATCGTAGGGAAGAGGGCGGGGTGGTCATCACGGCCCCATCACAGCGCCACCGCGGCGCCCCGCGGCCCCCACCAACGCGTCACTGTCCCTGCGAGAATGCGAGTTCGGTAAGGAGAGATGTCAGACATGAAGATTGCATCTATTCACCCCACCCAGTGGGTTCCAGAACAGCTCATTAGCGTCAAGCCGCACTTTCGCGGATGGCTCCATCTGGTCGCCACTCCCCTGTCACTGGCCGCCTCGATCGTTCTCGTGTGCCTGGCACCTACCACAGCGACTACATGGGCCTCGGCTGTCTACCTTGCCGCATCGCTCATCCTGTTCGGCATCTCGGCGCTTTACCACCGTTTCTACTGGGCTCCCAAATGGGAGACGCTATGGCGCAGACTCGACCATTCAAACATTTTCCTGCTGATCGCCGGCACCTACACACCGCTGGCTGTCGCCCTCCTGTCCCCGCATGATCAGGTTGTTCTGCTCTCGATCGTGTGGACAGGTGCCATCGCAGGCATTCTCATTAACCTGTTGTGGCCGGCAGCGCCCCGCTGGCTGGCAACGCTGCTGTACGTTGTGTTGGGCTGGACCGCCATATGGTATCTGCCCGCTCTGTGGTCTGGTGGTGGCCCCGCCGTCGTGTGGCTCGTCATTGCAGGTGGTTTGCTGTATACACTGGGTGCCCTCGTCTATGCGACGAAATGGCCGAATCCCTCGCCCAAGTGGTTTGGTTTCCATGAGATCTTCCACTCGTTCACGATCCTGGCGTGGGCGTGTCAATGCGTCGCCGTGTACATCGCGGTCCTGACTGCTTAAGCGTGTGCCACCAGCGGCGTTGATTGTTTTGTCATCATTGACGAGGGTGGCCCATGCGCCGTTTCGTCCGGAGATGAAAACGAGACTTTCGCCGCTTTGGATATGGCTTTAGTCGCTCTTATTGTTACACTGACCCCAGTTCATCGTTTTGTCGCTCCGGCACCACACCACGGTGCCGGACTTTTTCATTGAAAGGAAGGAACCATGGCGGACACTCAGTGGCTGACACGAGCCCAATATGATGCCCTCAAGGCAGAGCTGACTGAGAGAATCGAGCAGCGTCGCCCGGAGATCGCCAAACTGATCGATGCGGCTCGCCAGGAAGGCGATTTGAGGGAGAACGGCGGCTACCATGCTGCCCGAAATGAGCAGTCCATGAACGAAACGCGTATCCTCGCACTTCAGGAGATGCTCGAGCATGCGGAGGTGGGAGAAACTCCCGCCAACGATGGCGTGGTGGAGCCTGGAATGGTCGTCACTGCAACGGTGGCTGGCCGTGAGCAGAAGTTCCTGCTCGGCTCACGCGATGCCGGCGGCGATCTGGGTATCCAGGTGTTCTCCGCTCGCGCACCGCTGGGTGCAGCGGTGATGGGACATAAGCCTGGCGACAAGCTGACCTATGAGGCGCCCAACGGTAAGACCATCGAGGTTGAAATTCTCGAGTGTGTGCCTTACGGACAAGAAGGATAATTACTCTCCAGACGGGTGCTCCCCGAAAGAGCGGCTGACTGTGTTCAACCGTCTCTTTCGGGGAGTTTGCTATATGAAGGGCCCACGCGCATGCACCTGCCAGCCTGCGAGTGAACGTTTAATTAGAGTTTTGGTTCACCGCGTCGATGCCGGCTCAGCGTGATCGCCGAGCGCATCAACGCTTGCTCGAGGCGTCAGCTCACCGCGTTGAGGAGGATGAGCCTGCTGGGTCGCCCTCGTCGCTGGATGATCCACCCCGGGCCGCAGCAATTTCGTTGCTGTCACCCTGCGCTCGATCATCGTCAGCGTGAGAATCGTGAGCGTCAGCGTGGCTGCCGCTATGGGAAGTATCCTCGTCTGAATCTGACTTGACGGCTTCGTTCTTGTTGTCCTTGATGCCGTCACCGTCTTCGTCATCATCAGAGGCATAGGACTGCGCGACCATCTCATCCAGCATTCCTGGCGGGCCTCCAGGTCTGTCCTCCTGATCGCGAAGGGCGGGTATGGGGTCATATCCGTGCAGGTAAAGGAACGTTGAGTTCAGGAATGCTGCGATCGGCACGCCGAAAAGAGCGCCGGGAATGCCGGCGACCGCGCCGGCACCTGCCACAACCAGCAGGACGGCGACTGGGTGCAGGGATACTGCAGAGGACATGAGCCAGGGCTGCAGAATATTACCTTCGATCTGCTGGACGGCGAGGATGATCAGCAGCATGAACAGTGCGCGCGCCACACCCTGATCCACCAGGGCAACGAGGACGGCAATGGTTCCAGACACCAGGGCGCCAACGATCGGGATGAACGAGCCGAAAAAGACAAGCACGGTGATGGGGATCGCCATCGGCACGCCCAGTGCCCACGCACCGATACCGATACCGATTGCATCAATTGCGGCAACTTTGATCTGCGTGCGCACGTATGCCGACAGGGTGACCCATCCGCGGATCGCTGATTCGTGGACCGGGCGGCGCGCTGGCGCCGGGAACAGGCGCACCACCCACAGCCAGATCCGCCTGCCTTCGCGCATGAAGAAGAACAGGCAGAACAACATAATGAGGGATCCGGTTAGAACTGACGCAAGAGAGCTCGTCAGGCTCAGTGCGCCTGTTGCGAGGGCCGAGGAGTGTGCGCTCAAGAACTGGGTGACTTCTGTGCGGATTGTCTCGATGCCCTGTTCAATGGTGGCCGTCTCAAGTCCGAACGGGCCGTTAGATACCCATTCGACCGCTTTATCGAGGCCTTGGGAGGCTTTGGAGACAAGGGATGGGACCTGCCGGATGAGTTGTCCGGCGGCTCCAGCGATGATTGTCACGACGACGAGGAGGGCGACGACCAATCCGGTGGCAGCTGCGGCTGTCTGCGGAAGGCGAACCTTGACGTGCAGGAAGCGCACCAGCGGCTCCAGCAGGACTGTCAGAAGGACGGCAATCGCAACCGGAAAGACAATCAGGGACAGTTGGACCGCTCCCCACGCCACGACGGCAACGGCAGCGATAATGATCAGGAGGCGCCACGACCATGCTGCAGCCACACGCACAGACCATGTCACGCCCTCGCTTGCGTCACGAGACCGAGGCGAGACATCAGGCTCATGGAAGCTCACGACTTCGTCGTGGTCGCGAGACGATGAATGGGAGCGGCGTCGTGGCCATTTGCCCATCCAGTTATTCAGCCGTTCGGTATACCGCGTGTCGTGGCTTTGCGCCATGGTGATCCTCACTTTCAGTGGAGCGTCAACAGTCAACCTGCATCTGGCTGGCGCAGTTCGCGTCGCGGGGCGAGCGTGGCCCACCTCGTCAAATATGCACGGTGCCCCTGATCCGAGGCGGCACGTGCCAGTTAGAGACGGTTCTCATCGCGAGATGTGTGCGAGGACAGCGTGAAGCGCAGGTTAAATGTCGCACGATAGTCTACGCGACATTCATGCTCTCAGCGCAATTAAGGGGAAGCGGGTGGGCATTTGCGTACGGCAATGAGACAATATCGGCACCAAGAGAAAGCGAGCCACAATGTTTGAGTTCCACAACGCCATCAATGTGCATGATGATCCGAACCGTCACGTTGTCCTGGGAACTCCGCTGGATATGGAACCTGGAGAGGGCCAGGAGCTGATCTATTTCGCTGCTGGCTGCTACTGGGGAGTCGAAAAGATTTTCTGGGAAACACCGGGGGTTGTGGCCACTGCCGTCGGCTTCATGGGCGGGCATGCTGATCATCCAACTTACAAGCAGGTGTGTGCCGGCGGAACCGGGCATCTCGAGACTGTGCGCGTCGTGTATGACACGTCGAAGATTTCCACCGGCCAGATCATTGCCACGTTTTTTGAAATTCACGATCCCACGCAGGGGGACCGTCAGGGCGGCGATATTGGCCATCAGTACCATTCGGCGATCTGGACGACCACTGATGAGCAGTACGACCTTGCCGTGCGCACGCGCGAGGCCTACCACGACACAATCAGTGAGCATGGCTTCGGAGCCATTACCACCCATATTGCGACGGCGGCCGATGGCGGGCAGTTCTGGTTCGCAGAGGATTCCCACCAGGGCTACCTGTTTAAGAACCCCGATGGTTATCAGTGCCATTCACGCACGGGCTATGCGTGCCCCGTTCTGAAGTCCCGTTCCTGAAGCTGGCGCTGCTGCTCGGGTCGCTCTGATCTCAGCCGAGGTCTCAGTCTTTTAAATCAAAAGGGTCCTTGCGGATGTGTCCGCAAGGACCCAGTGAATTGAGACGTATCGATGATGCCTCAAGGTGGTGCTAGTGCACTCCCAGAATGTCAGTCACGAAGACCAGGGTGTCTCCACCTTGGATACCTGCCTGCGGTACCCCGTGGTCGCCGTACCCGTATTCTGCCGGAATTGACAGCAAGACGCGTGAGCCAACACGCTGCCCGACCAGGCCATCATCCCATCCGCGGATCACCATTCCCACACCGATCTGGAAGCTCAGTGCCTGGCCTCGGTCATAGGAGTTGTCAAAAACCTGTCCGTTCCACACCTGGCCCAGGTAATGGCACTGAATCGTGTCGCCCGGCTCCACTTCCTGGCCATCACCCGCGCGCAGCACTTCAATCAGCAGCTCATCGGAGGGCTGTGCATCTGTGAATGCGACAGTCGGCTTGCGTCCAAACTCGCCTTCGACGTGAACGTTTTCCATAGTGCGTTGTCCTTACTGTGACGTGTAATGATGAAAGCGAGTCTACTCGCGGAAGTATGACAGGAGGCGCAGAATCTCCAGATACATCCACACGAGAGTCACCATCAGCCCGAATGCGCATGTCCAGGCAAACTTTGAAGGAGCCCCCTGCTCGACGGCCACCTTGGCCACCTCGAAATCACCAATCAGGCAAATCGCGCCGATGAAGACGCAGAAGACACCGATGAAGACCCCCAGCGGGATTCCCATAACCGTGATGGAGCGCAGTGACGAGTCGAGCACGCCGGTGATGTTGAGCAGGAACGACACGATCGAGAAGGTGATGATGCCGAACAGAGAAATCATGGCAAACCTGGCCATCTTCGATGAGTAGCGAACTTTGCCAGACGCATACAGAGCCAGTGTGACGCCAAAAACGCTCAGAGTACCCACAACCGCCTGAAGGACGATCCCGGGATACACGATTTCCATGACTGATGACACGCCGCCCAGCGCGAGGCCTTCAGCAGCTGCGTACACCATCGTCAGTCCCGGCTTCGGTGAACGTGAGAACGAAATAATCAAAGCCAGCACGAATCCGACGGCCAGGCCGCCAAACATCAAACCAAGCCCCATCGACGGGTTGGCACGCGTGACAGCCCATGCTCCGGCAGCTGCGACAAGCAGAATCCCAAAAAGGATTCCGGTCTTGACGATGACATCGTCGATTGTCAGTCGGCCACGATCCACCGCATCAGCAGACGGCTGGTTGTAACGCTGCTCAAATTCCTCAAACTGGTCCGCCTGCTGAGGGTAACGAGGGTACCCCTGCTGCGTTGCAGTGCCGGCCGAAGCGCCAGCGCCAGCCTGATGGGCGTAAGGATCAGCGTACTGCTGCGACTGGTAATTGGTATATCCGCTGTTGCCGGGGGCATACCCTGGCATTCCTGGATAGCCAGCTGGAGTGGTCTGCGCCGAGCGCGTCTCGTCTTTCACCAGCTTCTTCAACACGGGGTTGGACATTGTGCCTCCTTCTGGCCAGCGCGCCCCGGGAACAGGCGTTGCCGGAAACAGACTGACCCACTACTACCTGTCTTAAGGTTTTCACGTTTGCGGCCCGACCGCTAGCCCATCGGGGTCTTTCTTATTGAGCCGACAGCGAGATCTGGCGATCCCTTTCGGCGCGCCTCTCGCCCTTCACCAATCCAAGGCCAGCTCTCCACAGAAGAGTTTCCGAGTCAGAATTCGCATGGGACTCCCTCGTCAATGAACCTGCCGCGTCCGGCAAAGACCCGGCGAGCATCATTTCTGCCGCTTGCGTGCCCGACTCCGTACCCCCAGTCAGATTCGAACTGACAACACATCGATTTTAAGTCGATTGCCTCTGCCAATTGGGCCATGGGGGCATGCCAACCTCACAAGCCTGGCTCATGGCTCGTGACGGCAGCGTGCCTAGTTTACACGCACTTCCGGCCGTCATCCCACACGAGCCGCGCCCACGCCTCGACAACGCATTACCCACACATTGCCTGTGCCTTATGATCGAAGGTAGCCACATCTCCATCACAGCGGTTCCTCGTCGCGAAGGAAGGTTCGATACGAATGACTCTCGGCTCGTCTGAAGAAACTACCTCCACCGGTGGAGCCACACGCGAAAAGCGCAACACGCCTCGAATCCCGTATCGCAGTGATGGGATTGTGCATCGTTCGCGTCACAACTTCCCCGGTGCGCGACTTCAGCAGCGCCCGCCGATTTTGGTGTCAGCTCTGCCGCGCAAACGAGTTTATGCATCCTCGTCGAACGCGAGTGTGGGGCACCGTATTCGCAATGCTTTCCAAGCCATTCCGCGACTCCTCGCTGACGAGACGCGAACCGGTTTGCTGCTCATTGTCGTTGCACTCATCGCTCTCTTCCTGGCAAATTCCCCCTGGGAACCGATCTACAGCGCTATTTCGCACTATGAATTTGGCCCTGAATCGCTCGGGCTGCATCTGTCAGTGCACGAATGGGCGGCCGACGGACTGCTCACCATCTTCTTCTTCGTTGTCGGCCTGGAGTTGAAGTCAGATTTTGTGACCGGACCGCTGCGTGACATCCGGGAAGCGGCACTGCCCATGTTGGCGGCCGCTTTCGGCATGGTCGGACCTGCCACCATCTATGTGCTGATCCAAACCATCACTGGTTCCGATCACTTCCACGGGTGGGCCGTGCCAACTGCAACTGATATTGCCTTCGCGGTGGCACTCCTGGGGATCTTTGGACGAGGCCTCCCACCTGCCGCGAGAACCTTCCTGCTGACTTTGGCAGTCGTCGACGATCTGCTGGCCATCATCGTCATTGCAGTGTTCTATTCATCTGGCCTGAACTGGCTGGCGCTGGGCGGAGCACTGCTGACGATCGTGGTCTTTGGTTTCCTGGTGCAGCGCCAGATCACCAAGTGGTGGCTGCTCATACCTTTGGCTGTGGTGGCGTGGGCACTCATGCTAAACTCCGGCGTTCACGCGACGATCGCGGGTGTCTGCCTGGGCATGGTTGTGCCTGCCAAACGCATCAGGAACCGCCAGCTCACTCACGAGTTTGATGAGAAGCTCAGCCCGTGGTCAGCGGGCCTGGCTCTTCCCGTTTTCGCATTCTTCGCCGCTGGCGTACCCGTCATGGGTGGCGAGGGTGGCCTGAGCGCAGCGCTGACCGACCCAATCACTATTTCCGTCGCAGTCGCACTGCCGCTGGGCAAGCTGATCGGCATCTGGGGGTCGGTCGCTATTCTGACGCGCTACACCCGCCTGTGCTTGGGCAACGGAGTGGACCTGCCCGACATTGCCGCGATCGGCCTGCTGGCCGGCATCGGATTCACGGTCGCGATGCTGGTAGCCGGGCTTGCGTTCCCGGGCGAAACCGAAGTGTTCCACGCTCGCTTCGGCGTGATTCTCGGTACATTTGCTGCCGCGTTGTTGGGGGCTATTGCCCTGCACCAGCGTACAAGCGTGCGCGCCCGTGGAGCGCACGCATCAAATCAGCGCTGAACGTCCGAGCACGGCGATCCGACGCTGAGCGATCGCGGCACAGACCCAGACTTGGTCAGCACTGCGCGGTTTACGCCGCCGTCGAACTGAACACCTGCTGAGCGTCTACTCCTTCACCTGAGACATGGCGATCCCGTCCAAAATGTCGTGCTCGGACGTCACCCAGCGATCGATTGTGCCGAGTGGTCGCGTACACGCGACCACTCGCGCACAAATGCGGGACCAGATCAGTGCGCCGCCGGCGATCACGTCTTCGCGTCCTTTCGGCATGAAGCCGAGGGCGGCTTTCACGTCGACAGGCTGATCGATCATGAAGCGGATGGCGCGTTCCCCCTCGTCCATCGTGAACACGGCACCGTGGATGCGTTCAGGCATGTAGCGATCCAAGCCCAGCGCCTGCGCGGCAATAGTCGTCACCGTGCCGGCGACGCCCACCAATGTTCCCACTGCGCCAAAATCAATGACCGAGGCAGCACGATCCAGCTGCTCGTCGATCCACCGGGTGGCCTCGGCTTCGGCCTGCGGATCAATCCCCTGCTCAGAGTCACAGTGCGCGAAGAAACGTTCCGTCACTCGCACAGACCCCATGTTGAGCGAGATCGCCTGTTCGACGCCTGTTGTGCCGATGACCAGCTCAGTGGAGCCACCACCAATGTCCACCACCAGTGCCGGACGCCTCGCCTGAGAATCCAACGCGCTCATCGCTCCAGCAAAGGACAAAGCGGCCTCTTCCTCGCCGGGCACCACTTCAGGCTCCACGTTGAGCAGTTCACGCACCCCGTCGACAAAAACATCGCGGTTCTGCGCATCTCGGCTAGCCGAAGTCGCCACAAAACGCACGGAATCCACATTGTGACGCTTAATAAGCTCCGCGTATTCTCGCACCGCTTCCAGCGTGCGTTCAATTGCGTCGGGGTCGAGACGCCCTGTCTTATCAACGTTGTAGCCCAGACGAACGATCCGCATCAGGCGCGTGATGTCCCGCATCCGCACAGATCCCGTATCGTCTCGCTCAACGTCTGCGATCAGGAGCCTGATTGAGTTGGTCCCGCAGTCGATGGCTGCCACACGCCGAGGGTGGCGCAGCTGTTCTGGTTCAGTCATAGTCACGGCGCTCATTGTGTCACGTTTGAAGGCGGCGTGGATGCCTCGCTGCAGGCCATCGTATTGTCGCGACTCGTCTAGCACATGCAGCGGTCAGACTGCCACAGATTGCGCTCGGCAAGGATTTCGAGTGCTTTGTCGCCCACCGGGTTGCCTCCGGGGCCTGCGACGAGGGAGTGCGCGACAAGCGCGTGCAGACATTTCACGCGAGTTGGCATGCCACCGGCAGATACGCCGTCGATCTCCGGCACTTCACCCAGCGTCCGACGAAAAGCGATATAGGAGTTGTGAGCATCGCGGTAGTGCCTGGCTGCGTCCTCGTCAATCCTGATCCACTCATTGAGGTCTTCCATCACATGCTCTGCTTCCAGCGTGGAGCATCCACGCACGATCGGTGGGCACGTAAGGTAGAAAGTCGTCGGGAAAGGCGTACCGTCATCCAGGCGCGGGCGAGTCACGACAACGGTGGGCCGTCCGCACACACATCTGGCGCCGATAGAATCCACTCCACGCGGCAAGCGTCCGAGCTGCTCGCGCACCACTTCCAGGTCCTTTTCGGTGGCCGGCGACAGCTCCGGCAACTGCCTTGCGTCAGTGTCGCTGCCGTGGATGTTCATTTCTCGTCTCCTGATTGACTGAAGTTCAGTGGAGTCTGGTCTTTGGCGTCGTGGGTTGCTTCTTCAGGGTTGTCCGCATCGATGACCGATTGGGCAAGAATCTGAATCCACGGCTTATCCGGGCCTCGTTTGTCGTTTTCCTGCGAGGAGGCATCCTCGTATCCTGGCCCTGGGTCCTTGACCGTGTACTGGGTTTCTCCCGGCTGGACATATCCGAGGCGTGAGCGGGCCTGCGATGCCACGTACGTCGGGTCCTTCCATAAGTCGAGCTGTTCGTGAAGCTCGGCGTTGCGTTCCCTGGCCTGTTCGACACGCACCTGCATATCTTTCAGGTCCTGGCTCTGCCTGAACCATTGGTACGCGGAGGGAATGAGTAGGACAGCAAGCAGCGCAGCCATGATGCTGATTGCGAGGAATCGGACCGAAATTGTCAGTCCGCCGAAAGAGATGTTGCGCGACGAAGCGTCACTGCGTGCTGTCTTTGCGCCCCGTCCGCCACTACGTTCCTTCGTCTTCGTCGCCGCGTCCGGTTGACGGTTCCGGCGAAAACGTGATGCGACAGATGCTGAGCGTGAAGAGTCCGAGCTTCCTGTTTTCAGGCGGGGTCCCGCCAGGCCAATGCGGCGCAGGCGATCCGAATGGAAGCGGCCCTTCGGCGAATCCTGACTCGCTTCGGCGCCCGACTCACGCGATTCATCTGCCCTGTCGTTTACTGCGCCGAGAGAGGGCCGAGTAGATATCTGGCTGTCGCTATGTGAATCCGTTTGATCTCCATGGGATCGCCGGATTGGGCGAGAGCGACGCTGCTGGCTGGCTGGCGTCGACGAGGGGCGTGACGCACCAGAAGTGCGTCGACGAGGCGCGTGAGGGCGCCTCGGATCATGATGCGACGAATCAGCCATGTTCTCATCGTGCCTTAAAACACTTCGAGCCGGGCGATCTGCTTGCGGCATGTCACAGTCGTTCTGGTCATACTCCCGTGAAACAGCTGTGCGCCGAGTGGTCGCATGCAAGCGACCACTCGGCGCACATTAAAAAAACTAAGCCGTCAGGGCTTCAGTGTTCTCAGGCCTTGAAGCGTGGGAACGACGATGCACCTGCGTACACGGCTGCTTCAGCAAGCTCTTCTTCAATGCGCAGCAGCTGGTTGTACTTGGCGACACGCTCTGAACGTGCCGGAGCACCGGTCTTGATCTGACCGGAGTTGGTGGCAACAGCAAGATCCGCGATCGTCGTATCCTCGGTCTCGCCGGAGCGGTGCGAGGTCATCGTGCGGTATCCGTTGCGGTGTGCTTCCTCAACGGCATCCAGCGTCTCGGTCAGGGAGCCGATCTGGTTGACCTTGACCAGCAGTGCGTTAGCCACGTTCATCTCGATGCCCTTGCGCAGGCGATCGGGGTTGGTGACGAACAGGTCGTCGCCCACCAGCTGAACACGGTCACCGATCTGAGCGGTCAGTGACTTCCATGCGTCCCATTCGTCTTCTGACAACGGGTCTTCGATGGAGACCAGCGGGTAGTCAGAGATGAGCTTCTCGTAGTAGGACACCATGTAGTCAGTGGAGCGGCCTTCACCCTCGAACTGGTACATGCCATCAGCGAAGAACTCGGTGGAGGCAACATCCAGTGCCAGTGCCACGTCTGCGCCCGGCTTGTAACCGGCCTTTTCGATGGCTTCCACGATCAGGTCGAGTGCTGCCGAGTTGGACTCAAGGTTGGGGGCGAAGCCGCCCTCGTCACCCAGGCCGGTGGACAGGCCACGACTCTTGATGACGCCCTTGAGGGTGTGGTAGACCTCTGCACCCCAGCGCAGTGCTTCACGGAAGGTCGGAGCGCCGATTGGGGCAATCATGAATTCCTGAATATCCACGTTGGTGTCTGCGTGAGAGCCGCCGTTGAGGATGTTCATCATCGGGACAGGCAGAACGTGTGCGTTCGGGCCGCCCAGGTAACGGTACAGGGGCAGTCCGGCAGACTCTGCGGCAGCCTTGGCCACTGCGAGCGACACACCCAGGATGGCGTTTGCGCCCAGCTTGCCCTTGTTGTCGGTTCCGTCGAGGTCCAGCATGGCCTCGTCGATGACGCGCTGGTCGGTTGCGTCCTCATCGATCAGCTCAGCGCCGATCACCTCGGTCACTGCATCGACAGCGTCCTGTACGCCCTTGCCCATGTAACGATCCTTGTCGCCATCGCGACGTTCGACCGCCTCGAAGGCACCGGTTGATGCACCGGAGGGAACGGATGCGCGGGAAACGGTGCCGTCCTCCAACAGAACCTCGACCTCTACGGTCGGGTTGCCTCGAGAGTCGAGGATTTCGCGTGCCCCGATTGTCTCAATCCTTGCCACGTCATTCTCCTTCGTGATTGTGTGCGTGGAGCTGTCGCGTCTCACAGTAGTACGCAACGGTTGTAAAACACACCCCTGATGCTCGAAAAACGTGCTCGTGACCTTCACGTGTACGTGTTGACCTGCACTTGAGCGACATTGGTCCCTCATTCGGCGTGAGCCGCGCAGCGTGCATCGAGGTATGTCTCACGTTTTAAATTTTAGTGGGTATGGCCGCTTTGGCTGTCTGTGTCAGTCGATGCATCCCCGTCGCTCTTCGGCGCCTTGACATCTGCGGGTGTCACGATGTCGGCAAGCGTGCTGGCCTGCTTTGTGTTCGCCTGGGCGGTGTAGTACCGCGGGTTAATGTCGATTTTTTCCTTCGTGTAGTACTGTTCCAGTTCCTGCTGGATCGTCTGGAGATCATTGCCGTCGACCTGCAGCTGCTGCAGGACCATCTCTCCTCTGAAGACGTCGAGGACGCTGGCGGGTACATTTTCCGGGGCTTCAAGACCACGAGATGCAGCTACTTGCTTCATGAGGTCAAGAACCTGGTCGTCAGTAAACGTCACGTCTTTGTCGTGTCCCATGCGATTCTGGAAATAGCTGGTCGTCAGGAGCCTGAGCGCATCCACGCGACTGACTCGCTGTGCCACAACATCGGGAAGTGCAGTGGCAACTTCCGTGACGGTTTCTTCGCTGATGTTGTGGTCTCCGATTCGCGCCGCCGCGCCTGGGTGAGCTGAACATCCCGTAATGACGAGCGCCAGCCCGGCAAGAGTTGCAACGAAGCCAGCTATACCCCGTTTTTGTGCCACCGAGATCCTCCTTAGGTCTTGTGCGTGTCTATTCTACGTCACGTTGACCGATGTGCCGCACCAGGGGGTGAGAAGTCCCGCTCCCCTCGCTTATGAACGAGGACGACTCACCCAGGTACTTGCGCCGAGTGGTCGCATGCACGCGACCACTCGGCGTTTCAAGGTGTCGGGCTTCTATGTTCGCGGGGAGTGATCACCGGTCTTTAACGCCGGGGGCGCCGCCTTCTGATGAGGCGGCGAAAGGCACGATGATCGTGTCAACGACATTCAGCGTCCACTCGATGAGGGCGCTGTCTGCCAAGGGGTGCCCACCGATGTGGGCGGTCATTGGGATGGGAACCAGGATCTGACGCACCGCAGTCTTAATGACTGCGCCAGCGTGCAGCCGCTTCAGGCGCATCATCTGTGAATCAGCAAGTTCGACGGGTGCGAACTTGATGTACCGTCCCTGAGTGGCGACCTCTTCGACACCGACCTGGCGCAGGCGCTCACGCAGTCGCGCAATGTCGAACAGCAAATCCACCTGAGGAGGAATTGGGCCGTATCGGTCGGCCAGCTCATCGCGCACATCGCTTTCCTGTTCAGGCGTGCTCACGCCTGCAATCCTGGCGTATACCTCGAGCCGCAGGCGCTCGCTCGTCACATATTCGGCAGGAATATGCGCATCCACGGCCAGATCCACTCGCACGTCCACCTGTTCGGCGGGGCGCTCCCCTTTAAATGTTGCCACTGCGTCAGCCACCATACGCACGTACAGATCGAACCCCACGCCCTCGATATGACCTGATTGCGCGCCACCCAGCAGGTTGCCGGCACCGCGGATTTCGAGGTCTTTTTGCGCAACGTGCAGCCCGGCGCCCAGATCCGTGAACTGGGCGATTGTCCGCAACCGTTCATGGGCCGTTTCGGTAAGAGTGCGGTCAGCTGGGTAAAAGAAGTAAGCGTAAGCGCGTTCGCGCCCTCGTCCCACTCGGCCACGCAGCTGGTGCAGCTGTGACAGACCGAACGCGTCAGCCCTGTCCACAATCAGGGTGTTTGCATTGGAAATATCCAGGCCGGTTTCCACGATTGTCGTGCACACCAGCACGTCGAAGTCGTGGTTCCAGAAATCAACGATGACGCGTTCAAGTTCGTGTTCGGACAGTTTGCCGTGAGCGACACGGATGCGCGCTTCGGGTACCAGTTCGCTGAGGTGAGCAGCCACCGTGTTGATGGATTCGACACGGTTATGGACGTAGAACACCTGCCCGTCACGCAGCAGCTCGCGCCGGACTGCAGCGATAACCTGCGCATCCGTGTATGCGCCCACAAATGTCAGAACCGGCTGACGCTCTTCTGGCGGTGTCTGCAGGATCGACATTTCACGGATACCGGAAATCGCCATTTCCAGTGTTCGAGGGATAGGTGTTGCCGACATGGACAGCACGTCCACATCAGTGCGCAGCGCTTTGAGTGTCTCCTTATGCTCGACACCGAAACGCTGCTCCTCGTCAATGACGACTAGACCCAGATCCTTGAAGCGGACCGTGCCCGTCAGCAGGGCGTGTGTGCCGATCACCAGGTCAATACCACCGGACGCAAGTGCCTCCTTGACCTCTTCAGCTTCTTTCGGCGTGGAAAAACGTGACAGTGTCCCAATTGTGACGGGGAAACCGGCATAGCGAGCGCTGAAGGTGTCATAGTGCTGCTGGACCAGCAAGGTGGTGGGAACCAGCACAGCAACCTGCTTGCCGTCCTGGATGGCTTTGAACGCCGCGCGCACAGCGATCTCGGTTTTGCCGTATCCCACGTCTCCTGTCAGGAGCCGGTCCATCGGCATGGGCTTTTCCATATCAGCTTTGACTTCATCGATTGTCACGAGCTGATCAGGGGTTTCCACATATGGGAACGCATCTTCAAGTTCGCGCTGCCAGGGGGTGTCAGCGCTGAACGCGTGCCCTTTTGTTGCCTGGCGCGCGGCGTACAGGCGGATCAGCTCAGCGGCGATTTCCTTGACGGCTTTACGAGCTTTGGCTTTGGTCTTCGCCCAGTCAGCCCCACCCATCCGGGTCAGTGTCGGCTGATCCGATCCCGTGTATTTGGAGACCTGATCCAGCGAGTTCGTCGGCACGAACAGACGGTCCCCAGGTTGTCCCCTGCGCGAGGGAGCGTACTCAATGACAAGGTAGTCGCGCGTGACGGCGGACGCTCCCCTGCCCACAGTGCGTGAGACCAGTTCGAGGAAGCGTCCGATCCCGTGCTGTTCGTGAACAACCAGGTCGCCGGCGTGCAGTGTCAGCGGATCGACGCCCTTCCTGCGCCGCGACGGCATCTTCCTCATATCGCGAGTGGTCGCTCCCACGCGACCAGTCAGGTCCTGTTCAGTAAGGACTGCCAGGTGCTGATCGGCCATTACAAACCCGGCGCCGGCTTGCGCGGTCGTCACGTGCACGACACTTTCTTCAGGCGCGCGCGTCAACTCCTCTACCACTCGCGCCGGCACGTGCGCATCGTTCAGTATCGAGGCGATTCGTCGCCCGGGCCCAGGGCCTTGAGTGGTCACCACCATGTTCCACCCGGCGTGTGACAGCTCAGCCAAATCGGCGCACGCTCGATCAAAGTCACCGCGATATGGGCGTACTTCTCGAGCACCGACTGCCATCAGTGTCGGTGAGACCACCACGGCGTGCGCCTCGTGGGTCTGCAAAGCACCCGGCTCGTCGTCCGTATCCACACCTCGGTCATCCTCGACAGCGATCAGCGCATCGGCCAGTTCTGCCGGCGCCAGTGAGGAGACCTCCCACCGCGCAAGTCCGGAAGCCTGCCACACTTCGTCCAGGTCACGGAACGAAGCGTCGCGCGCTTCCAGTGGAACAGTGCCACCATCGGCCGCTGCGGTCCATGCTGCCTGGAGGAATTCCTCGGTGGTTGACACAAGGTCGGCTGCGCGGGCACGCACCCGCTCCGGCTCATCCATGATGAGCACGCTGCTCTCGGGAGCGATGTCAAGGACGGTGTCCATGCGCTCCACCAAAGCAGGGGCCAGAGACTCCAGGCCTGCGCTGTAGATCCCTTCACTGGCCAGTTCCAGAATCTGCGCCGCGCCCGGCAGGGTGTCAGCAGCATGGCGTGCCTTTTCACGGACCTCGTCGGTTAGCAAGAGTTCTCGACACGCCACCGCCCACAGGCCGTCGGTAGCTGCGCCGAGGGTGCGCTGGTCAGCCATGGAGAACCAGCGAATCTCGTCAACCTCATCGCCCCACAGTTCGACGCGTAAAGGGTGTGCTTCCTGAGGTGGGAAAACGTCGAGGATGCCGCCTCGGACGCTGACCTGTCCGCGTGCCTCCACCATATCCACGCGTTCGTATCCCAGTTGTGTCAGACGGTCAACCATGCTGGGCAGATCCACCATGTCCCCTACTTTGACGCGCACCGGCTCCAGGTCGGCCAGCCCGTGGATGACAGGTTGGAGGAATGCGCGGACCGGCATGACAACAATGGACAGTGGCGCGGTCGCCGGGTCGGTTGGATCCGGGTGTGTCAGCCGGCGCAAGATGGCGATACGTTGGGCCATCGTGTCCACCTGGGGTGACAGTCGCTCATGCGGCAGGGTTTCCCACGAGGGGAACATGCCCACATTCGGCACCCATGCAGACAATGCGTCAGTCAGCCTTTCGGCTTCTCGCCCCGATGCCGTGATGATGATCAGAGGTCCAACGGTGGACGGGTCCGCCTCGTCAATGAGCCTTTCGCGCGATGCGAGGGCGTACATGCCGGGTCGAATGCCTTGCGGGGCGACGATGGTGCCGCTCAGGGACCGTGACAGTGAAGTGGCGAATTGTTGAACTGCCTGGTCGGCTCCGATCAGGTCCATCAAGCCGTTCAATTTCATGACATCTTCCTCATGTTTCACTGGGATGGGTACATGTGGCGAGGGCGCTCAGTGGGCGGGCGGAATCACTGCGATGGCGCAAACACAAAGGATTTTACTGCGGCGAGCTATGCGAATGCAGGCGCTGTTGGGCCTCCGGGAAACCGTTTAGTGCCACGTCTTCAATCACGTCAGCGGCCTTTTCCACTGTCACGTCCCACTCAGTGCGGTCGCGCGCTGAAAGCTGTGCCAAAACGTAGTCTGCAGGGTCCTGCCTGCCCGGAGGCCTGCCGATTCCGACACGCAACCGGTGGTAAGCCCGCGTCCCCAGACACTGACTGAGCGATTTCAGGCCATTGTGGCCGCCTTCTCCCCCGTCAAATTTCAGACGCAGGTCGTGTTCGGGCAGGTCGAGGTCATCGTGAATGACGAGGATACGGTCGGGCGCTATGTGTGCGAAGCGAGCCAACGCACTGATCGAGCGACCCGACGTATTCATGTATGAATCGGATGTGGCCACGAGAACTTGCGGTCCTGGCGCGCCCCCTGGTCTGATGCCCAGGCGGATACTCGCCATGTGCGTCCCGCTCTTGTGTGCGGTCAGGGTCGCACTGCATCGTCCCGCCAGAGCATCGATCACCATGTGACCGACATTGTGACGGGTGCGCGAATACTGGGCGCCGGGATTTCCCAGCCCCACAATCAGCCATGGGGTTTCATCACTCATAGATCTGATTGTGCCATTGTGGGAGTTTTCAGCTGCCACGGCTGGTCGAATGTCACATCTGTCGACGATTCGCCACCACAAGGGCCGCCGCGGTATTTCAGCCACTGATCGAGGTACTGACGACCCCTGTGACGCGCCACGTTACTCAGCGACTTTTCCTGCAGGTTCTTCAGGCGTAGCGATCAGGAACTGCGGCGCTTCGAAGCCGTGCTCAGCAAAGGCATCAGCGACAGCCCGGGCCACGTCTCGCGCAGCAGACTCATCGACGAGGGCGATCGCCGAGCCGCCGAAACCGCCACCTGTCATGCGTGCGCCATGTGCTCCACTGGCTCGCGCCGCATCGACGGCCACATCCAGTTCCGGACAGGTCACCTCATAGTCATCACGCAGCGAGTCATGGGACGCGTCCAAGAGCGCGGCGCAGCGATCCAGCCGCTCACCGACGAGCGAGCCGGAAGCCAGCTCGTCAATGAACGTGCGTGTGCGATCAATCTCCGTCAGAACGTGACGCACGCGAGCGCGCATCACCTCGCCAGGCAGCTGATCCAATGCCGCTTGTTCATCGTCGATGTCGGCCAGCAGATCGACACCAAGGATGCCTGCGGCCTCTTCGCAGGCCTGTCGGCGCTGGGCGTATTCGCCGGTTACATGCGAATGCACGGCGCGCGTGTCGATCACCAGGAGTGCCAGGTGGTCGTGAGCCAGGTCAAATGGGATCGACCGCACGGACATATCGCGGCAGTCAAGCTCCAGTGCGTGTCCCTTCGTGCAGCGCATCGATGCAGACTGATCCAGCCCGCCTGTATTGGCGCCCGCAATGTCGTTTTCAGCGCGCCGTGCGGCATCCACCAGGAGTGCGCGGCCCGCATCATCATCGTCACCACCGAGCAGGTTGAGGTCTTCCATGTCGTTGATCGCCACGGCCATCGCGCATTCCAAAGCGGCAGAAGACGACAGTCCTGCACCCAGAGGCACACAGGAATGCAGCGCCGCATCGAAGCCGCGCAGCGGCCCAAAGCCGGCCTGCTCCAGGGCCCATGCCACGCCCACAAGGTACGCAGCCCAGCCGGATACTTCGCCGTCAGTCCCGCGCCGGTCAACGGTGTCGAGGTCGAACTCGTCGATATGGTCGCGCGTCTGCGGAGACACGAGGCGTACGTGGCGGTCAGATCGCGGTGTGGCAGCGATAAATGCACGGTGTGGCAGCGCGATCGGCAGACAGATGCCACCGTTGTAATCCACGTGCTCACCGATGATGTTGACACGGCCAGGTGCGTGCCACACGCCATCCGCATCTGCGTTGAATGTTTCGCGGAACAGGGTGCGCGCGGCGAGGGCCCCCTCGTCAAATGTCAAGGGGTCGTTGAACGTGAGGTCCTCTGTCTTGGCTGAGCCGCCCTCGTGCATGGAGTCAGCCTGCTCGGGTGTGTGTGGGGTGGTCATATCACCACACCTCCTTGAAACGGTCAGCGATCTTTTCGGGAGACGTGTCGGAAATCCACGCACCCATACCTGATTCCGAACCAGCCAGGTACTTCAGTTTGCCCGGCGCGCGCAGGAATGAGAAGAACTCCAGGTGCAGGCGCAGTTCGTCGCCTTCAGGTCCGATTGGCGCCTGATGCCAGGCCGCGATGTACGGCAGCTCGATGGCCGAACCGTCCGGGTTGACGAAGAAGCGATTACCTGCCTGTAGCAAATGCAGGTAGAGGTCAGCCAGTTCTTCACGTTCTTCCTCGGTCAGATGCGCAATGTCGCGTACGTGGCGACGTGGGACGAGGTGAGCTTCGACGGGCCAGCGCGCGGCTCCGGGGGTGAACAGCACCCAGTGTTCGCTTTGATCGAGGATACGGCGTGCACTGCGCAGCTCGGTGTCCACGATATCGTCGAACAGGTTGCGACCAGTCGCTTCGCGGTGGGCCTGAGCCTGAGTCAGCATTTGGCGGGTGCGGGGCGTCAGATAGGGGTAGGCGTAGATCTGGCCGTGTGGGTGCGAGAGTGTGACGCCAATTTCCTTGCCGTGGTTTTCAAAGCAGAAAACCTGTTTGATGCCGGGCATTGCTGACAGTTCGCGGGTACGGTCCGCCCACGCTTCGATCACGGTGCGCATGCGCTCATGGGAGACGGTGGCCAGTGAGTCTTCAAGGTTCGGGGTGAAGCAAATGACTTCGCATCGTCCCGCGGCTGGCGCCCTGCGGTACAGGTCATCACCGTCGAGACCGTTCACGGGGATCACACCGTCAGCTGCTGCGATTTCCTGCGCCTGTTCTGGGGTTGCCATGAGGGAGGGGAAGCGGTTTTCGAAGACGACGACGTCGTAGTCTGTGTCGGGTATCTCCCCGTCGGAGTATTCGGCGCCCGGTCGTGCCGGCGCCAGCGGGTTCGCGTCTGCTGGCGGAAGGAATGTACGGTTCATGCGGTGGGTCGCCATCGGGATCCAGTCCCCGGTCAGCGGGTCTTTGCGCATCTGAGGTCCGGTCACGGGATGAACGGTCCCGTCCTCCCCTTCAATCGGTGCGAAACGATCCGGCAAGGGCCGCGGGTCATCGAGGCGACGAGTGCGCTGTCCTGATACATATTCGGGGGAATCGTCGAAATAAAAGAGGTCTCGCCCATCGGCAAGTTTGGTGGCAGTTTTGCGCACCTGAGCACTCATCGCTGTGTGTCCTTCCACGTTGTCAACGAAGTTCTTGAGAGACGTTCATTTCTCGGTGCCCCGTCCGTGTCCCCACAGGCAGGCCACGTCATAAGTTTACGTTGCCATAGAGGTTTGTCACCACCACGGGGACGGCTCGTGACCTAGGTCATGGCATCTACCTGCGTTGCGACCTTCACCTCACAGCCGCACCACCTTCATCTCACAGCCGCGCCATCCCATGTACTCTTAAAAGGTCAGTCGCGCAGCGGCACCCTGGTCGCTTCGCCACGCAGCTACCTCATTGCAGAAATGGCGGTGATCCATGTTCCTGCCTCCGCGCCTTGACGGCCAGGAATGGATGGGAGCAGTCATCGCCATTCCGGAGCCTTGGGTCAGCGAACTGACAGAGTTGCGTCTCGGGCTGGGTGACGTCAACGGCTCTCGTGTCCCCGCCCACATCACCGTCATGCCACCGATTGCCGTGCCGGTGGAAGATCGCACCCGAATCATTCGCCACCTCCGCTCCGTCGCGCAACGCCGCCAGCCGTTCCGCATCACCATTAAAGGTACTGACACGTTCCGCCCTCTGTCCCAGGTGGCGTTCCTGACTGTGACGCAAGGCATGGATGAGTGCCGCAGCCTTGCAGACGATGTGCGCACCGGCCCACTTGACTACACCCTTCGATTCCCCTACCACCCTCACGTCACACTAGCTCAGGATGTTGATGACCCAGCCATTGACCTGGCTCTCGACGTCGCCGCAGATTTCGAGGCCTCTTGGATGGTTCCAGGATTTCGCCTGGACCGCGTGGACCCCACTGGCATGTATTCCTCGCTCGCCCTTTTCGATTTCGAAACGAAGTAGGAACGCGGATGCGGCAGCCTCCCTCGTCAATTTTCGTGATCGACGAGGGGAGACGGCCGTCCCCTGTTGAGCAAATTCTGCCTATGCATAGCGAGCGCGCGCCGCGTCAACACCGTAGATTATGAATATGACGGCAAGCACGAACGATACTCAACACGATTTGTCGGCTACCAACGTGGGATCCACCGTTGCGCCGCCGAGCCCGCGCTCAGTACCCGGAACGTTCACGGACACCGTGCGCGAATCGGATCTGACCTATCGTGATGAGCCATCTCCGAATGCTCCCGGTTATCATTCAGCCGAACTGGCCGGCACATATTCCGACGAAACCAAGCGCGCCTCGCATCTGCGCGGCCCGGGATTGCGCGAGACCCTCGCTACTCCGGGTCTGGTCGACAAGATCAAGGCACTGATTCAGTGGTGGAACCGGACGCGCCTGGCACGAGCATTGGCGCGATACAGTAAGCGTTCCGGTGGCTTGTTGTCAGGCGGTATGGCGCTGACAACGCTCCTGTCGCTGTCCGCAGCACTGGTCGTTGGCTGGACCATCTTCATGGCGGTGCTGGGAAATAACGCGGAGCTCAAAGAGGCTGTCATCAACGGTGTCAACAATGCGATGCCGGGCGTCATCGATGACGGCACGAACGGCGGGCTGGTCAACCCCGACAGTCTGCAGGTCTCCACCGCAATGTCAATCACGTCGATCGTTGCCTTCGTCGGCTTGGTGTGGTCCGCTCTGTCGGTTGTGGGGTCGCTGGGCATGGCGATTCGTTCGATGTTTGGGCTGGTGAGTGCCCCGGTTCCCATCTACAAGTCGATGCCGCGTAACCTGCTCGGCGCTCTCTGCCTGGGCGTGGGAGTGCTGGTGAGCGCCGTTTCCTCCGTAGCTCTGCGAGTGTTCGGCGATTGGATTTTCTCGACTCTGGGAATCGACGCCGGTTTCGGTAAAATTGCATTGAACATTGCGAGCCTGCTGGTCGGTTTTGCGGTTGATTTCGGCGTGTTCATTGTTCTGATTCGAATCGTGGCGCTCGTTCATCCACCTCGACGCGACCTCATGTGGGGTGCCGCATTGGCTGCCCTCGCCGCCGGGGTGCTGCGCTTCTTGGGAACGTCCGCTGTTGGCGCCGTGTCGGGCGCAGTGTTGACCACTGCGACGACGCTGGTCACGCTCATTTTGTGGATTAACCTGCAGATGCGTGTCATTTTGCAGATCAGTGCGTGGGTTGCGAATCCGCCTGCAATCCCGCCGACCGATAAGTCCTCTCTGATTCACTTCAATGAGACGCCGAACTATGTCACGCTGGGTGTCCCTCGTACTTTGGAGTGGCCACACCACGCTGTGACCGGAGAGGTCGAACCGACCCCCGATCCCCCCAAGCTTTCCGATGCTCCGCTAGCCATTGACGCCTCATACCACCCCTCATTCAGCGAGGGCGAATTGGCGGCTCTAGCCAGCATGTCGCCGGAAGAAATTTCTGAACACCGTAAGGAGAAGCAGGCTCGTATGAACTTCCATCAGGCAATGAAACGTGGAGAGAATCTGGCTGACGAACGTGAAGCTCGCGGTGAAAAAACTCCGTGGAACGTCGAGGACGCCAAGCGCGAAAAAGAGGAGAAGCGTCGTCAGGCCGATGCGCGCGAACAAGTTGACGCACTGAAAGACGATGCGGATAAGCGTCACGAGGATGAGAATCGGCGTGATGCTCTGGCTCTGGGCGAACGGCTGCTCCAGGAGCGCGAGGCTGCCGGCACTGCTCCTGACAATGCTGAGAGCACGTCAAGCAAGGATTCCGCTCAGAACACCGACATGTCAGGTACGTCCGAGGTTATCGACCGCGCCGACAAGTAGCAGTAGTTTCAAGCCCCGCGCGGGGATGTCCCTGCTGCACGTTGAGCTTGGAGCCTGAGCCGGTCGTTCAAGCCCCGCGCGTGGGGAATGCCCGCTCTCCTCGTGCCTTGTGTTGTCGTGGCTGAAGACTGGCCCTCGTGTCACCGTGCGTGGGGGGTAGGTGTCCTCCCCCTCTTGTAACGCCTTTCGCGGAGGCATGAGTGCCTCGCTCTTTGTCTCGAGTGCGAGATGAGAGATACGCCTTTCCTCTTTTCGTCCCCGAGGTTCGATTTGGCGTGGTGGTGGGTTCGTTGTATGGCTGTGGGTGGTGCGTGTGGTTGGGTGGGTGGGCTTGTGACCTGTGGGAATGCTTGGCCAGTGGGGTCAGTGCGGGTCCTTTGGGCTGTGGATGTGTGTCGAGTTCGAACCTGGGGGAACATGCCCGGGGCCTCGTGTGATCGTCGCTCGTGTGATTGTCGAGGGTAGACAGGGGTCGTGCTTTGCGGGGATGGCTCAAGCTTGCGCTTTCTTGTGGGCTGAAGGGTTTCGTGTGGGGGTGCGCGTGCGCATACAGCGTCTTCCCACATTGTGGGAATTCTTGTTCCCGCATGCTTGTCCTCCCCTCTTTCCCCGTCTGTCGATCTGAAGAGGGTTCTGCTGCTAACCGCTTACACGGACGAGGCGTTTGCACTGGTCAGGAGTAACCTCACGGGAGGTAGAGCCGTGATGAATCCAGTGAGAGGCTTCCAGATCGACAGGTGGGTGCAGAAAGAGTTTGGTCCACAATTATGAATTGGGGCTGTACGGGCAGCAGTACTGTTCCGTAGTGTGGTGCACATGACACGACGATCACGACGCGGCACGCTGCTGGTTCCAGTATTGGCTGGCTTGCTCACTCTGGCTGCATGCAACCACGGGGAAGGCGGGAACCAGAGTGGCAGCGCTCAAAGCCCTCAATCCCACAGCGGGTCACACGAAGCGGCGCAAAGCATACCCATGTCCGGTGAGTACCCGATTTTACCCAACGGGAAGCTCGGCAGGCCCGTGGACTGGGTGGAACCACACGAACCACAACTACCCAGTGCTGCCACCAACATGGACGCGTTCGGGGCACGCTACTTCGCCGAGTACTACCTCAACCTCCTCGCATACTCCATCAACACCGGCAACACCACCACCCTCAAAAAAGTCAGCAGCCCAGAATGCAAAGTCTGCCAATCATATGTCAGAAAGATCGAAAACTTAGATAGCAATACCGACTGGGTCGACAGTATGAGATTCAAAATCGATTCATTCAATTCAGTGGAGCTGTATCCAGAAGAGTCGGATCTATATCTCGTCGAATTTCTGGCAACTTCCGCTCCCTATGTCGTGTACTTAGATGGAGAACTGACTTCGTTTGAAGAGGAAAGAGTGCTCATCCAACTTGACCTCCGTCAGGCCAATTCTGAGTTCACTGTAAATAGGTTCTTTGCGAAAGAAAGAGAGGACTAAAAATATGCGTTTTGCGGCAATCTCTTTACTTTGTTTATCTCTCGCTTTGAGCCTCCCATCGGAATTCGCAGGCGACCCGGACGAAGGAAACTTCAGCACCGCCGCAACTAGTGCTTCAGAAGGCGAGCTACAAGTTGAGGTTTCCATCAAACAGACTGTCTCAACATCGGGATCCGAAGGCACTGCATACAACCTTGGAACTTCTAGTGTTAGCCAAGGTGGTGTGGTTGAGGTTGTTGAGGGGCCGGTTGGTGGGTTTCGTGTACCGGGCTGGCAGGTGCGCTGCAAGATCGGCACCGGCACAGCCGGCGCCACACCAGCAGACAAATGCACCCCACCACCAACAGAAAAACCTGAAGGAAAAGAACCAGACCAGCCCGCCACTCCGTCAACCGACACCATCGTGCGCACAGCCCTAAACACCATCACCCTACGCGGCGCAGGCCTGACCATCCAACCACACCAACACGCCTTCACCGAAGTGCCCTCCAACATCTACGCCGCCACCCCCACCCAAACCCACACCCTCACCGTCTTCAACCACACCGTCACCCTCACCCTTCACGCCTCCACCTACACATTCGACTTCAACGACCACACCCCACCACTGGTCACCACCACCCCAGGAAACCCCTACCCCAACATGGTGCACACACACTCATGGCAAAACGAATCACCCCACCAAACCGTCACACTGACCACCACGTGGGACGTCACACTAACCAACCCGTTCACCGGCACCACGCACACCATCCCTAGCATTACAAGCACAAGAGAAACCAGCGCCCCATTCCTGTTAACCAAACCCCACCAAGTCCTCACCGACCACGCCGAAAAAACCCACGGACACTAAACAGGAAGAACAGTCGCAAACGAACAGCACAAGCAACGCAACACTATTCAGCAAAACTAGCAACGCACCACACGTGAACGTTTGAAACTCAGCAGTATCGTGCGGGCGATCCAGGGTCATGAGGTAGAAGACTGGCGAGCGTCGTCAGATCGGAAAGAGCCTATTTTTTCAGGAGATCTGGCTCGCACACACTGCTGTTCTTCAACGGGTGTGATTGCAATTAATCGAACTCATACGACACGGTCAAAGCGGCATGGTCTGACATGCGCGCATCGTAAGAGGCGGCGCGATCAATCGAAAAGGACCGTGCCTTTTGCGCCAGATCCGGCGTCACAAACTGATAATCAATGCGCCACCCGGCGTCATTATCGAATGCTTTGCCTCGCCACGACCACCACGTGTATGGGCCTTGGACATCCCCCGCAAGCTCGCGGACGGTGTCGCACCAGCCACCCTCGGCCCATGACGACACAAAGGCAATTTCCTCGTCGAGCACTCCGGCACGCTTGTTGTGGTTCGGCTTCCAGTTCTTGATGTCCAATTCGGAGCGAACGATGTTGAAATCTCCCGCAACGAGAGCTTGACGCCCCTTCGCCGAATTCGCAGCTTTCAACAGTTCGCTCATGCGCGCTGACACCCTCGGCAGGTGCGCCATCTTGGCATCCTGCTTCGGTGTATCCTTCTCGCCCGAATGGAAATACGCCGACACAAGCGTCAGTGGAGTGGCAAATTCAAGGTCTACTTCCAGCCAGCGACCCGAATCCACATCACTTTCCTGGTCGTCCAGCGTTGTCCGCACGTCTCCGATCAGCGCCTCGTTCTCAATCGGGACAGCGACTGCTACGCCCGCACGCCCTTTCGCCCGCGATGGCACGGCCACAACATGCCACTGCGACCCCAGAATCTCACGCGTCACTTCTTCCGGCGCGCGCACCTCCTGCATCAGGAGGACGTCGGGGTGCTGGCGGTTCAACCAGTCGTTCAGTCCTCGTTTAGCGGCAGCGCGGATCCCGTTGAGGTTGACAGTCGTGACGTTCAGCATGCCTCTATTGTGCCCGAAACTTCACCGAGTGGTCGCTTGCAAGCGACCACTCGACATCACGGACTTGGCAAGGCAGCGAGAAATGGCTACTCTATAGCCAACCAAGGATACCCCCTTGGGGTATTGATTTTCGTTGTCACCTAGCGAAAGGACGCCATGTCGCCCGATGTCGAGCATCGCGATTGCTGCGAGGAGTCGGAGCAATCATCACCCCACAGCAGGCCCACATCCGCCGAGAAGTCGCTTGCAAGCGACCACTCGCATTCACATTCGCACTCGCATGCTGCTAGTTCCCGAGGGCGTCTGATTGCAGCCTTGTCCATTACGGCAACTGTCCTCCTCATCGAGACAATCGGCGGCGCACTTTCAGGATCACTCGCACTTTTTGCAGATGCCGGCCACATGGCGGTGGACTCCATCGGGCTGGTGATCGCGCTGATTGCGGCTCACCTGTCACTGCGCCCGCGCACCGACAGATTCACGTGGGGCCTGGCACGATCCGAAGTGGTCGCAGCGGCACTGCAGGCAGGTATGCTCGTCGTGATCTGCGTGATAATCGCATATGAAGCCATCGGACGCTTCATGAACCCCGAGCAACTCGACACCCGCATCATGCTGATCGTCGGTATCCTCGGCCTGGCTGCAAACGTCGCTTCCCTACTCGTGCTGATGGGGGGCCGCAGTGCCTCGCTGAACATGCGCGCAGCATTCCTCGAGGTTGCCACCGACGCGTTAGGGTCGGTCGCGGTCATCATCGGCGCGGTCGTCGCCCATTTCAGCGGATGGCTCCAAGCGGATGCCCTTGCTTCACTGCTCATCGCGTGCATGATGGCTCCGAGGGCGATCACGCTTTTACGCCGCTCGGTGGCGATCCTGATGGAGGAAACACCACCCGGCCTGGAACTGACAACGGTGCGTGAGCATATGCTCCATGTTCAAGGAGTCGAAGACGTGCATGACCTGCATGCCTCGACCATTGCGACAGGAGTGATAGCCCTGACGGCTCACGTCACCGTCCAACCCGAGTTGAACGAGCACGAGCGATCCGACATTTTGCACACACTCGCCAGCTGCGTACAGGAACACTTTCCCGTCACGATCACGCATTCCACGTTCCAGTTGGAAAGTCCCCAGCACCGCGAACATGAACAGTTAAGGCACTAAGCTCACACCTGCGCATTTACACCTGAGCGGAGAATCCCGCCTTTCGCTCAGCCATTTCGACCACGTTCGCCAACAGGAGGGCACGGGTCATCGGCCCGACGCCACCGGGATTCGGTGACAGCCATGCCGCAACACGATCAACTCCGTCGGCCACATCGCCATGCAGCCGCGCACGGCCATCAGCTTCCGTCACGCGCGAAACGCCCACATCCAGCACCGCCGCACCTTCACGCACCATGTCAGCGGTGATCAGTCCCGGCGAGCCAGCCGCAGCCACAACCACGTCAGCATTGCGTACCTGTTCAGCGAGGTTGAGCGTGCCCGTATGGCACAGCGTCACGGTCGCGTTGATGTTCTTACGCGTCAGCAGCAATCCGATCGAACGGCCGACGGTCACTCCCCTGCCAACTACGCACACATCCGCGCCGTTGAGTTCCACGCCGTAGCGTTCCAACAGCTCAATGACGGCGCGCGGCGTACACGGAAGGGGCGAGGTGATGTCACCCGCCGCGCGCAGTACCAGGCGGCCCAGGTTCATCGGATGCAGGCCGTCAGCGTCCTTATCCGGATCGATGCGCTCCAACACGGCCTGGGAATCGACCCCGGCGGGTAGCGGAAGCTGCACAATGAAACCCGTGCAGGCAGGATCAGCGTTGAGCTGGTCGACAGCCTGCTCGATATCAGCCTGAGAGGCCGACTCGGGCAAGTCAATGCGAATCGACTCGAGGCCAACCTCCGCACAGTCACGGTGTTTGCCGGCAACATAGGTCACTGACCCGGGATCTTCACCCACCAGGATTGTTCCCAGTCCTGCATGAACACCGGCTTCACGCAGACGTGAGATGCGCTCAGCAAGCTCGCCCTTTATAGCAGCAGCGGTGGCTTTCCCATCCAGTACCTGTGCGGCACCTTCCCACGGCGCTCTCACTGCTGCAGCCCGTCGTACAACGGGAAGGCATCAGTCAGTGCACGCACGCGCGCCTGCAGACCCTCCATATCCACTGTCTCCTTGGAGGCCGCCTGAACCAGTGCGGTCGCGATGATGTCGGCAACTTCGGTGAACTCCTCATCACCAAAACCGCGCGTAGCCAGCGCCGGCGTTCCGATACGCAGACCGGATGTGACTGCCGGTGGGCGCGGGTCAAACGGCACAGCATTGCGATTGACCGTGATGCCGACTTCGTGCAGCAGATCCTCAGCCTGCTTGCCGTCAAGAGTTGAATCAACCAGGTCAACGAGCACCAGGTGCACATCGGTGCCGCCGGTGACCAGCTTGATGCCGACCTTCTTCGCATCGTCGCGTCCCAGACGCTCTGCAAGTTTCTGCGCGCCAGCAAGAGTTCTGACCTGGCGGTCCTTGAACTCCGGGGTCTGAGCCACTTTCATTGCTACGGCCTTGGCAGCCACCACATGCATCAGCGGGCCACCCTGCTGACCTGGGAACACAGCAGAATTCAGCTTCTTGCCCCACTGCTCGCCGCGCGCGGACAGGATCATGCCGGAGCGGGGACCCCCCAGTGTCTTGTGGACCGTCGTGGTCACCACGTCGGCGTGGGGCAGTGGGCTTGGGTGCAGTCCGGCTGCAACGAGGCCGGCAAAGTGCGCCATGTCAACCCACAGCGCAGCGCCAACCTCGTCGGCAATGCTGCGGAAAGCAGCAAAGTCAAGGTGACGAGGATAGGCCGACCAGCCGGCAATGATCACACGGGGACGCTCACGCAGCGCCACTTCACGCACCTGGTCAGGCTCGATACGCATTGTTGTGCGGTCAACTTCGTATGCGGTGGCGTGGTACATCTTGCCGGAAAAGTTGATGCGCATTCCGTGTGTCAGGTGGCCGCCGTGAGCCAAGGACAGACCCAAAATCGTGTCCCCCGGTTTTGCCATCGCCATGAGCGCGGCGGCATTGGCCTGCGCGCCTGAGTGTGGCTGCACGTTGACGAAATCGGCACCGAACACTTTCTTGGCGCGTTCAATTGCGAGACTTTCAGCAACGTCCACTGCCTCGCACCCGCCGTAGTAGCGGCGTCCCGGGTATCCTTCGGCGTACTTGTTGGTCAGAACTGATCCCTGAGCCTGCAGGACTGCACGCGGGACAAAGTTTTCCGACGCGATCATTTCAAGGGTGGCGCGTTGACGGTTCAGCTCATCATCCAGCACCTTTGCGATGTCAGGATCGAGTTCGGCCAACGTATGGGAGTTGAGAGAATCACTCATTGCTGCTCCAGTTTTCAATTCGCTTGTCTGGCTTTCACTATTGGCGAGGATGGCCCCAGCCGTTCCTCGCTCGGTTGCGTGGCCCAGGCGGGCGACCGCGACAACCCTATTTCGCTCCCCGGTGGTCATCCCACCTGTTCGCCAGTTGCGACAGATTCATCTTATCAACTGTGTTCCGCTGCGGAAACCGCCAGTGCGGACACTAGCGGGAGAATACGACGGTTCGGTTGCCGTTCATCAGGACACGGCGTTCAGCATGCCAACGCACTGCCTGCGCGAGGACTCGGCGTTCAACATCCTGCCCCAGCTCCACCATGTCGCGGGTGGAATCGGCGTGCGTGACTCGCGTGACGTCCTGCTCGATGATCGGCCCTTCGTCCAGGTCGGCTGTAACGTAGTGCGCGGTTGCGCCGATGAGTTTGACGCCGCGTTCGTGAGCCTGGGCGTATGGGCGCGCGCCTTTGAACGAAGGCAGGAATGAGTGGTGAATATTGATGACGCGTCCGGCCATTTCACGGCATACCGAATCAGACAGGATCTGCATATAGCGGGCCAGGACGACCAATTCAACCTGCTCGGACTTGATGAGGTCAAGAAGTTCTGCCTCGGCGCGCACTTTTGAATCCTTGGTGACCGGAATACTGAGAAAGGGGACGCCGTAGAACTGTGCGACCGGCGCGAGGTCAGGGTGGTTACCGACAACTGCAACCACTTCGATAGGCAGACCTTGAGAGCGCTGCCGATAGAGCAGGTCCGTGAGACAGTGCCCTTCGCGCGAAACCATAATGACGGTGCGAAGCGGTCGCCCCAACTGGTCGACGCGCCAGGTGGCGTTGAACTTGTCGGCGATTCGTGTCAGGCCTTCTTCGACAGGACCTCGACCGACAGGTGATTCAGCTTCCATTCGCATGAAGAACAGGCCGGTATCCGGGTCACCGAATTGCTGCGACTGAATGATGTTGCCACCGATGTCGCTCATGATGCCGGAGGCCGCGTGAACAATTCCTGGCTGGTCCGGGCAGGAAAGAGTAATGACAAGCTTGTCGATTGTCGAGGGGGGCACTGTCGAATCATGTTCCATAGTCCTAAGGGTAATGATTCACAGGCACTCCGGCCTAATCCAGTCCACCGCTTCTGATACGTGGTGTGCGCCGAGTGGTCGCATGCATGCGACCACTCGGCGCCATAACGATGTGAACTCGGTCAGTGTGCGGCTGGCATTTCCGCGATGGCGGCTGCGCTGATGACGCGCACTCCTTTGGGCAGGACAGCTTCATCCACCGTGAACTCGACGGAGTGCAGGCCGCCCTTCGACGGAGTGAAGATCAGCAGCAATGAGGCCTTTCCGCCGTTGTCCTGGACTCGCTTCATCATGAATGCGTAGTCTTCGGAAGCGGTCATTTCCACCCACTTCGGGTCATTGGCGCGTACGCCCACCAACTCGCCAGCTTCAGCGATTCGGTCCATCAGGTCCGGATCGGAATCCAGGGAGATGGCCTCTCCCATGCGCACGATCTCGTAGTCGCACTCATACATCTGTGCAGCCGCTTCGATCACGGTGCGGGCTCGGTGCTCCATGTACTCGTTGATCTCGGTCGTTGAACCGCGAACTTCCATCTCAAAGTGTGTATGATCTGCGACAATATTGCGGGTATCGCCGGCAACGATCTTGCCGACACTCACGCGGGTCGCCCCTTCTGAGTGGCGCGAAATCGCATACAGGTTCAACACTGCGGTGCACGCGGCGAGAATGGTGTTCTTGCCTTTTTGCGGCGCGCCTGAAGCGTGAGCTGCCAGTCCTTTCAGATTCACGTCGTACTTCGTGGTGGCCAGAGCCCCGCCGGATCCGGGCGCGTAGTCGGATTCTTCGAAGTCGTGTGGCCACACGTGTTGCGCGAACATGACGTCGACGTCATCGACATGGCCGGCGGCCACCATCGATTTCGCTCCGCGAACGCCTTCTTCAGCGGGCTGGAACAAAATCTTCAGCGTTCCTGACCAGGAGTCCTTCATCTGTGCCATTGTGCGGGCAACACCCAGCCCCATCGTGATGTGAGCGTCGTGTCCACACGCATGCATGATGGAGGCGTGAATGGAGTTAAAACCCTCATCCGCCGGGTAGTACCCCTTTTCTGAAGATTCCTGCAGCGGCAGCGCGTCAATGTCGAAGCGCATGCCGACAGTGGGGCCGTCCCCATTGCGGAGAATTGCCACAGTACCCGTGTGTCCTCCGGCAATCGAGTGAACAAAGTCGGCGTCGGCACCCTCGTCAATCGCGCGGGCGATTGCGGCCTCATCTTCTTCGGAGCTGGGCAGTCCCATTCGCTCCTCAGACAGGCACGCGTCCTTTCCCTGCAGGACCTCATAGCCCCACTCGCGCAGATGCTGGACGATGATCGACGTGGTGCGGTACTCGAGGAATCCGAGTTCAGGATGTGCGTGGAAGTCGCGGCGCCACTGGACCAGGTCATCGGTCATGGCGTCGACATTCGATGTGAGTGTTTCAGCGATCTGCATTGGTAAAAGTGCCATGTTTCCTCCTTAAATGAGGGCTCGAAGCAGGTAATCCCACACGATCGACGAGGTGACCATGATCACGTAAGCGGGGATCATGACGGGGATTGTTCGTTTGACGAGGTCGACCGGGCTGACATCACCAAGTCCGGCAACTGCAATCACGACGCCTGCGATAGGCGACATGGAGCGACCGATGCCTGATGCCAGTTCCATTGGCTGAGCCAGGAACACGGTGTCAACGCCCAGGGGTTTGGCAATGTCGGGGATAAGTTCTGAGAACGCGAACCACGGTGCGTTGCCGGAGCCCATCAGGACCGCTGACAGGAAGATCACCAACGTCATGATGATGGTGATCGGAATTGCCCCCATATTGAATCGCTCGGCGCCATCAATAATGAACGAAATAAACCCGAGCTGGGTTAAACCGGCAGCAAACATCTGGCCGCCGACAATGAGTGTCACGATGTTGACGAATTGGCGACCCATGCCCTCGAAGAAAACGGAGAAAGCGTCCGCGCCGCGTTGGAATGAACGGTAGCGAATCATTTCGCAAATAACGGCGAGCATTCCGGAAATAATCATGGCAGTTGCCACGTTCATTTTGATGCTGGTAATCACGAAAGGCGAGAAAACAATGAGCAGGACCAGTGGCGTAAATGGAAGGAGCGCGTATGCCTTCGGGGTCGGCTTGTCGACACGTTCAGCTTCCTTGGTGTCCGCCTTGGTCTTGGCGGCGGTGTCGGACCCACCATTTGCAGCGCGTTGTGCCAGGGCCGACTTTCCGCCCGAGGACCTTTTAATACCTGCGAGCTCAGCCTTGATTTCATCCCAGTCTGCTTTGTCGGGAGTAGTTCCGGCCTTGCGGTCGAAGTACTGCTGGACGAAGTAATGGAGGATGAACACCGATGCGACGACCACCAGTGCGACGGGCAGCTGGTACTGAATAAAATATTCCTGGACGGTCATGCCGGACGTCTGGGCCGCCATATTGGCGTTTGAGGAAGCAGGGCCAAGGTCCAGACAGCTGCCGGTCGCGATAACGCCCGTGGCAGACAGTTTCGAGATTCCCAGGGATCGCAGGAGCGGATAGACGGTCACCATCAGCAGCATCGCCAGGCCAGCTGCCGATGGAATGATCAAGCACAGTGTCTGAGCCAGGATGTAGGTGGAGGCAAGAACAACGTAGGGCTTGTTGATCTTCTGGAGCGGTTTGGTTGCGATGGCGACCAGTGCTGATGATGCACCGACTCGGTCCATGACCAGCGAGAAACCGCCGACCGCCATGATGATCAGACCGAGCTTGGCACCTAGATTCCCGAACGTCTGAGTGATCTGGTCGAAGACATCCAGGAACGCCGAGCCAGTGGTCTGGTCTTCATCCATCAATGGTTTCATTGACAGTGGAATAGCGCAAAGCAGCATAAATAGACCGGAAAAAATCAGGACGGTCTGCGGATGATAACGGTGAAAAATCAGATACGCCACAACCACGGTCGTGGCAGTCGCTATGAGGAACCCAATCATTTGAATCCTTTCGATATTGTTTCCACACTGCATCGTTGAAGTGATAACAAACTCTATCTCTGAAAACAGGGATGGCGCACCCATATTCAAGTATGCCAGTCACAGCACAAAAAGAACGCTGGATGCGCCTCCTGATTATTGCTCGTGGAGCAAGTCAGGGAGGGCGTTCCAGCGTTCTTCTGGACTGTCCTGCTGGCGAGAACTACTTGATGAAGCCGAGGGCTTTCACTGCGTCGTATTCTTCCTGCAGAGCCTTGATGTTGTGGTCGATGCCGGCGCGGGTGGCTTCGGAGATTTCGAGGCCTTCAACGATCTGGTATTCGCCGTTCACTGCGCGCACCGGGAAGCCGAAGGAGAAGCCTTCAGGAACGTCGTAGTGCGAGCCATCTGAATGGACACCAGCGGTGACCCATTCACCTTCGGGCGTGCCGTGGATCCAGGTGTGCATGTGGTCGATTGCGGCGTTGGCTGCCGATGCCGCTGAGGACGCGCCACGTGCGGCGATGATGGCGGCGCCACGTTTGGCAACGACAGGGCGGAATTCCTCGTCGAGCCACTTTTCGTCAACCAGGTCGGTGGCCGGCTTTCCGTCAACGGTGGCGTAGGAGACATCCGGGTACTGGTCGGCCGAGTGGTTGCCCCACACAACAATGTTCTTGATGTCGCTGACAGCTGCACCGGTCTTGTGGGCCAGTTGGCTGATGGCGCGGTTGTGATCCAGACGCATCATGGAGGTGAAGCGGTCGGCTGGCACATCGGGCGCAGCGTTGGCTGCGATCACGGCGTTCGTGTTGGCGGGGTTGCCCACGACCAGGACGCGCACATCATCGGCTGCGCCAGCGTTGATTGCGGCACCCTGAGGTCCGAAGATTCCGGCATTGGCTTCAAGCAGGTCAGCGCGCTCCATGCCCTTCGAACGCGGGCGTGCACCCACGAGCAGGCCAACGCTGGTTCCCTCGAATGCCTTGGTGGCGTCATCGAAAATGTCGACGCCGGCCAGCAGCGGGAATGCGCAGTCGTCGAGCTCCATGGCTGTGCCTTCAGCTGCCTTGACAGCCTGAGGGATCTCCAGCAGATGAAGCTTGACTGGAACGTCGGGTCCGAAAATTGCGCCTGATGCGATGCGGAAAAGCAGCGCGTATCCAATGTTTCCAGCGGCACCGGTTACGGTGACGATTTTGGGTTGAGCCATGATGTGGAACTCCTTGATTGAATGATCGAGCGTTCCCGGTAGGGTTCGCGTTCCGGCCCGGATCCGTGCTCCGAGCTCTCATGACAAGCCTACGGCGCAATTTTGTCCTTTACTAGGGAAAGCAGTCCCAAGTTTGCGACGACTCTGTGCAAAACGGTCGATCTTTTCCGCGTTTACAGGCGTTTCTAAGGTGTAAAAGAGTCGCCCTCGTCACTAAAATGTCACCCATGGGTTCGAAGAAGAAAAAGAAGCGCGCCGACCGAGCAGATGCCGTGCCTACACGTGCCTCGACGATGGATTCTTCCCGGCAGCGAGGCTGGACAACTGATCCGCGCAAACTGCTTGCCGTTCACGGAGAGCTGGATTTGGCAACCATTTACCGTGACAAGACTCCCGGCTGGGACGAGGGTAAGAAGGACGGCCAGAAAGCTATGGAAGATCAGGCAACTGATCTGGCCGAGCTGCAGGAACGACTCTTTGCGCAGGCTCACAGCGATAACGGCAGCTCTGAAGCAGTGTTGATCGTCCTCCAAGGGCTTGATACCGCCGGTAAGGGCGGCATTGTGCGGCATGTGATGGGGTTGGTGGACCCGCAGGGCGTGTCTCTGGCGGCGTTCAAAGCCCCCACGAAAGAAGAACTCAAGCACCATTTTCTGTGGCGCATTCGCCGCGAGCTTCCCGAACCTGGAATGATTGGCGTGTTTGACCGCTCCCACTATGAGGATGTCTTGGTGCCGACGGCGCAAAAACTGGTGGGTCACGATGATGAGCATGGGCGCTCATGGGTCGTCGACGACAAGACCCTTCGAGATCGCTACCGCGCCATCAGGCGTTTCGAAAAGCGCACCCTGGAAAAGGGTATTCATATCATCAAGATTTTCCTTGCGATTTCTTTTGAAGAGCAGGGGGAGCGGCTGCGTGAGCGCCTCGACCGTCGTGACAAGCACTGGAAGTTCTCGACTGGCGACTTGGTGGTGCGCAATGAGTGGTCGCAATATCAGCAGGCGTATCAGGAAGTGATTTCGCGGACCTCCACTGATGACGCACCGTGGTATGTTGTCCCCGCTGATCGCAAGTGGTATGCGCGATTGGCGGTTTCAGAGATTCTGCGCCGCACGCTTATCGACATCAATCCGTCGTGGCCTCAGGCCGACTTCGATGTTGACCAGGCGCTTGTTGATTTGGAGAAGACGACGTCGCCGGAGGCTTTGGCTCGCTTTGCGTTCGAGTGTTCAGATTCGCATGAAGAGTTCCTCGACGCCCTCGCCGTAATGGACGAGGACGACGAGGGTGACTCTGATGACTCACAGTCTGCTGGTTCAGGTGATGATGCGGATGAGATTCGCCTGTCAACCGACGCGTTCCGATACAACTAACTGTCGGAGCACGTAGCTGCCGGAACACGGTGAGCGCGGTAGATGCACGGGCGTGCTCACGGTGATTCGTACAGCATGCCCGCGCCGCGGGGCTTGGGCCGTCAGGCGCTCCGCAGTTTGAGCCATCGGAGAAGGCATCCGCCCCTTCCGGGGCGGCCACACGTTTACTGGCGGGAAGTACCCTTCGCGTCGTTTACAGGCGGCGGATAAACTCCACTGCAACTTCAAGCGGGACAGGATCTTGCTTGATGAGGGCCCGCGTTGCCCTGATTTCGCCGCGTTTATCGGTGTCGCGGATGAGGCGCAGTGAGTCTTTATCAACGGGAGATTCTCTTAACATGCGGTCGATTGAACCGCCGTACTTGGCGGTGAAGTAGTCGGTCCGGTTGCTCGGCATTTTTCGCCGCGCAACCACCGCTGCGGCGGCGATCAGAAGGATTAGAACTACAGCCACAATAAACCCGACAATCATCACGGACTCCATCCCTCGACGTTTGCCTCCATTTCGGCTTTCTTGAGATTCCCCCTCTAGGATGTCAGAACTCGGGGAACATCCTTGGCCTACTGCCGTGTTGTTGAGATTTTATCTGCACCGACTTATGTGCCGGTGTGTATGTTTTTCTTACCATGTCGTCCACAGAGTTTCTACCTCTCTTATAAATGCCGACCGCGACCGAATGTCGGCACTTAGAATCTTCGTACTGAAGCGCCCGAGTCCTACCATGAGCTACACCGTCGTTAGCTCACCGCACACAAAAGTGGCTGCAGGAACTATCTCAGTTCCTGCAGCCACTGGCAAGCATTCAGATATACGGCGCTGAGTCACCCCGTCGGCTTACCCATCGGTTGCTTAGTCCCGCCGGTAGGCGCGGTAGTACTCGATCAGCGCGCGAGTCGAAGAGTCCACCGACGCCAAGACGTCCTCATCGCCGGTAATGGCAGGCATCAGGCCGCGGGCGAGCACTTTACCAAGCTCCACACCCCACTGATCGAAGGAGTCAATCCCCCAGATCGCGCCCTGGACAAAGGTGATGTGCTCGTACAGAGCTATCAACTGCCCCAGAACTGACGGTGTCAGGCTGGGTGCCATGATCGACGTGGTCGGACGGTTTCCACCGAAGATGCGTGCCGGCACGATTTCCTCGGGAGTGCCTTCCGCGCGTACCTCCTCAGCAGTCTTGCCAAACGCCAGTGCCTGAGTTTGAGCGAAGAAGTTCGACAGGAACAATTCATGCATATCGGCACCATTCTCACCGGCACATTCGTCGCGCAGATTCCACGTCGGGTTGGCGAATGCGATGAAGTCGCTCGGCACCATGCGGGTCCCCTGATGAATCAACTGGTAGAAAGCATGCTGACCATTCGTGCCAGGCTCACCCCAGAAGATTTCACCCGTGTCGTAGTCCACCCGAGCCCCGTCATAGCGCACTGATTTGCCGTTGGACTCCATCGTGAGCTGCTGCAGGTAAGCAGGGAAACGGTGCAGATACTGTGAATATGGCAAAACCGCGTGAGTGTCAGCACCCAGGAAGTTGCCGTACCACACGTTGAGCAGACCCATCAGCAGGGGTACGTTGTCTTCAGGTTTGGCGGTCGCGAAGTGCTGGTCAACCGTGCGCATACCGGTGAGGAATTCCTCGAAGCGTTCCGGACCAATTGCCACCACAAGGGACGTACCAACCGCGGAGTCCACCGAATAGCGCCCGCCGACCCAGTTCCAGAATCCAAACGCGTTGGCAGGATCGATGCCGAATTCTTCGACCTTGTCCAGAGCAGTCGACACCGCAACGAAGTGGCGCGAGATCGCTTCTCTTTCACTCACCGTTCCGGCGCTCAACTCACCAGCGGCGCCCGCCGATTCGGCAGAGCCACCCTCGGCAATGATGCCGCGTTCGCGCAACCCGGACAGCAGCCATTGACGCACGACCTTGGCGTTCGTGATTGTCTCAAGGGTTGTGAATGTCTTCGAGGCCACGATGATCAGCGTGGTCTCAGGGTCAAGGTCCTTCGTTGTTTCTCCCGCATCGGTCGGGTCGATGTTGGAGATGAAGCGGCATTCGATGCCATCCTGGACGTACGGCTTGAGCGCCTCGTATGCCATGACGGGACCGAGATCGGATCCGCCGATGCCGACGTTGACAATTGTCGTCAACGGTTTTCCGCTGGCGCCCAACCACTTTCCTGCACGAACCTTGTCCGCGAAGGCGTAGATCTTCTTGAGTTCTGCGCGCACATCCTTGACCACGTTGACACCGTCAACTTCCAAAACGTCATCGGGTGCGCGGCGCAGGGCGGTGTGCAGCACTGCGCGGTCCTCGGTGACGTTGATGTGCTCGCCGCGCAGCATGGCGTCGCGCCGCTCCCCCACGTTGCACTGCTGCGCCAGCTCAAGGAGGCGCTCCAGAACGTCGGAGGTGATGAGGTTCTTCGACAGATCCACGTGCAGGTCACCCACGCGTCGCGTCCACTGCTGGGCACGGTTCGGCTCGCTCTCGAACCATCCGCGCAAGTCAGGAACAAAGACTTCTGCCAACTCGTCGAGTTGTCCCCAAGCTGAGGTTGTTGTCGGATTAACGGGAGCTTCCATCCCCATTGCGTCCTCCTTCATAGAGCGTATGTCTGGGTCACAGTGCCGCAGCGCTCACTCGCCATCAGCTGGAACAGGCTCAGCCAGCGAGATCGACACGTCGGCCAGTGGTGTATCTGAATGCTCCAAGGATACGGCAGACAGCACGGGCAGCAGTTCGAGCCACCATTGTTCAATTGGCCTGCGGTTCTCAGAGTCCAAATCAGCTGACATTGATTCTACCGGCCGCGCCTCAATGTCGTTTTCAATCATCCCGATATAGACCGCGCGGTGGTCATCAGCATCAAACTGTTCAGCCAGGTGCTTCAATGCGTAATACACGAGCCTTGTGGCGAGCAGTCGGTCAAAGGGAGTCGGTGCTCCTCCCTGCTGCAGATGGCCGAGGGCGGAGTCACGCACGTCGAAAAGCCCTTGACCTTCAGCTTCGAACACTGAGGCGAGGAATTCTCGGTCATAATGCGCGGACACTTCTTCATTGACAACCACCAGGAACAGGCGCCGACCTTCTTCGAACGCTCTGCGCATGCGCTTGGCGTCCTTGTCCAGATCGGCCAAGTCGAAATTGCGCTCATGGATGTAGGCGTATTCGGCGCCGGTCGCCATCGCGGCCATGAGGGTGAGGTAGCCGCAACGCCTGCCCATCGTCTCGGCAACAAAGCAGCGCCTCGACGCGGCAGCCGATTCCTTGATACGGTCCAGCGCCCACACAGCATTGTTCAGCGCGGTGTCAGCACCAATAGACAGCTCCGCGCCGGGAAGATTGTTGTCAATTGAGGCCGGCACCAGGATCATCGGAATCTTGAACGCTGGGTATCGTACCCGCTCAGCAGTCATATGTTGGACTGCCAGGTACGCGTTCAGTCCTCCGATAATGACGAGGGCGTCGATGCGGTTGCGTTCGATTGCACGGCCAATCTCATAGAACTGTTCCACTGTCGGAATCGCGCGGCGAGTGCCCAGCTCCGCTCCACCGTGGAAGGCCCAGCCTTCTACGTCAGACCACGTGAGATCGCGGACTCTCCCATCCATCAGGCCTGACCATGATCCGTCAACGCCCAGCATCCGCCAGCCTCGTGCGATACCCAGACGAACCGCTGCGCGAGCTGCAGTGTTCATACCAGGTGCCAGTCCGCCGACATGCAGGATCGCGACTCGTTTCGCGTCGTCTGCAATCGTGATGTCAACCGGAGGCGCTGACAGTATCTCATTGACTTCCAGCATGGTTGAGAACGAGGAACCTCGCGCCTGCTGCGCTGCCGTGTAGTCGCCAGCCGCGATCATCGCTTTGACGGAGCGTGTGCGTTTAATTGCTCTGGTGAGCGGAATACGAGTGACGCGATTGTGGCGCACGCCCAGCACACATGGGGAAAAATCGTCGCCTGCTTTCACAAGTTCCTGGACGGCTGCGTATCCGAGCAGTGTCGACATCCAACGGTCGTATGCCGAGGGTGATCCGCCTCGCTGAGTGTGGCCCGGGATTGTGATGCGGGGGTCTTCGCCTGTTCCTTCACGTAACGCGTCGGCCACGTTTTGCGTGGTGATTGGTTCGCCGTCTTGGTCGGTGGCTCCTTCTGCGACGAGGATCATCGATTCGCGTCGTCCGGCTGCACGTCCTGCGAGGAGCTTGGAGCACATGTCTTCCTGCCAGCCGGGGCCTGCCGGGTTTTCCGGCGTGAATACATAATCCGCGCCGCCTGCCACTGCCGACATGAGCGGGAGGTACCCGCAATGCCTGCCCATTACTTCGATGATGAAGGTACGTTGGTGCGATGCCGCGGTGGAGGATATGTGATCGATGGCGTCGATGATGCGGTGCAGCGCGGTGTCCGCACCGATCGTCATATCTGTGCCGACCAGGTCGTTGTCGATGGATCCAACCAGGCCGACCACCCGAAGGTACTCATGGCGGCGGGCGTCCTCATCGCTGATTTCCCCCTCGTCGCGAAGCTCACGGATGTGTTGGGGCCACTCGTCCTGAAATTCTTCTGAGCCTGACAGGGAGCCGTCGCCGCCGATGGTGACGAGCCGGTCGATTCCGTTCCTGACAAGGTTCAGGACTGCGCGGTGGCGCCCCTCGTACTCGCGGAATTCGTCGCACCGTGCTGTGCCGATGATGGTTCCGCCTTCAGCGAGGATGCCTGACGCGTCTGACCATCCCATTTCCTTGATGGCGTCTCCGCCGCTGACAGCACCTGCCCACCCTTCCATAATGGCGTAGGGGTGCGCCCCGCGGGCCAGGCAGCTGCGAACAACGGCGCGCACGGCTCCGTTCATTCCTGGAGCGTCACCACCAGACGTGAGGACGCCGATTCGCGGAGCATCAGGATCTGTGTCGACCTGCGGCGTATTGGGATCATGCGTATTCGACGAATTATCGAGGGTCATTGCCTCGGTGCTGGTTGGCTCAGTCGACATGAAGTTCCTCCAAAATCGTACCGGTGCATCTGCGTTGCTGGCCTCGCAGGTCACGAAGTTCAGCATGCCCGTAACTAGACTACCGTCAATTGGCCCGATGGGGCATCTCGCAATTGCCCGCTCATCGTGTCAGTGACGGCCAACGCGGCGCCAGTGAATTCTCGCTTCACCATTGCGACACGCGTTCCTCCCTTCGCCCGTTTCTTTCCCCCTCACTTTCCCCCCCTCGCCCCTCTTCATTCCCCTGCCCCCTCACGCCGTTGCCCTTTTCACCCCTCTCCTTCTCTTTGCCCTCTTCGCCCCCTTCGCCCCCTTCGCCCCCTTCTGTCGATCAGGACGAGGTACGAGGGTGACCTGATCAGCTTTCATCACCATCGATGCAGTTCAGAGCGGTTCGCCTGAAAAAGAGTTACCAGTTCAGCCGCCCAGATCGACAGTTGTGTAAGTGGAGGGGATGGGTGGAATGGTCTCGCATCAGATCGACAGTTGTGTAAGTGACGGGGATGGGAGGAGTGGTCTCGCATCAGATCGACAGGTGAGTATATGGGAGGGCGCCAACAATGCGTAGTAGACGAGGACTGCGCGCGAGTGCACCGACTATGCACACCAGCACAGGACACCGACTATGCACACCAGCACAGGACACCGACTATGCACACCTACACGACAGGCCGCCGCTTACATCGACACACCGCATGAAAGAGCGGCGCAGCATCTGCCGTGGACACTGCGCCGCTCCTTCAGGTAACAGCTACGAGCTACTTCAATCGCGCCTGCAAGTTTTCGTCCAGAGCTGTCAGGAACTCTTCCGTTGTCAACCACTGCTGATCCGGTCCGATCAGTCGTGCCAGATCCTTCGTCATTTGGCCGCCCTCGACAGTCTTGATGACGACGTCTTCAAGGGTCTGCGCAAACTCGGTCACTTCCGGCGTTGAGTCCAGCTTGCCGCGGTGTGCCAGGCCTCGGGTCCACGCGAAAATCGAGGCAATCGGGTTGGTGGAAGTCGGCTTGCCAGCCTGATGCTGACGGTAGTGGCGCGTGACTGTTCCGTGAGCGGCCTCGGCCTCCATCGTCTTGCCATCTGGGGTGAGCAGAACTGACGTCATGAGGCCCAGGGAGCCGAATCCCTGTGCAACGGTGTCGGATTGGACGTCTCCGTCATAGTTCTTACACGCCCAGATGTATCCGCCTTCCCATTTCAGTGACGAGGCGACCATGTCGTCGATCAGACGGTGCTCGTACGTCAGTCCTGCTTTTTCAAACTCGGCCTTGAATTCGTGGTCGAAAATGTCCTGGAAGATGTCTTTGAATGCCCCATCGTAGGCCTTCAAAATGGTGTTCTTCGTTGACAGGTAGACGGGGTATCCGCGCTGCAGTCCGTATGCGAATGAGGCGCGCGCAAAGTCGGCAATCGATTCGTTGAAGTTGTACATGCCCATGGCAACGCCGCCACCCTCGGGCACCTTGACGACCTCATGTTCGATGGGCTCAGATCCGTCTTCAGGGGTAAAGGTAATCGTGACCGTGCCGGCCGAGGGGATCTTGAAGTCTGTTGCGCGGTACTGATCGCCAAATGCGTGACGTCCCACAACGATTGGCTTGGTCCATCCAGGAACAAGGCGCGGAACGTTCGAGATGATGATGGGTTCGCGGAAAATGACGCCACCGAGGATGTTGCGAATCGTGCCGTTGGGAGAACGCCACATCTTCTTCAAACCGAATTCTTCGACACGCGCCTCGTCAGGAGTGATGGTGGCGCATTTGACGCCGACACCGTGTTCCTGGATAGCGTGCGCTGCATCGATCGTCACCTGGTCGTCGGTGGCATCGCGGTTCTGGATCGACAGGTCGTAGTAGCGCAAGTCGACGTCCAAGTACGGGTGGATGAGGCGATCTTTGATGAATTGCCAGATGATCCGTGTCATTTCATCGCCGTCAAGTTCGACGATTGGTCCTTGTACCTTAATGGTTGACATTGTCGGACTGCTCCTTACGGTCTTCAGATCTTCGCAATCAGCACGCCATCTGCAGCGCGCGCGGTGATGTGGTTCACCTAAAAAGAAGATTACTCGATATCGAGATATCTTTCAGCACTCTGGCAGATTTTTGCTCTCGATGGCCGGCTTCGCGCGTGGCACCCGGGCTGGTGTGATTTCTGGCGAGGGATGCAGGGCTTTGACAAGCGAAGATTGTGACGATGAGTGCAGGGCCTGGGCAGGCAAAGATTTTGCCGAGGGATGCTGGGCCTGAGCTGGAGACAGTTGCAGAAGTGAGCCGACGGGGCACATCAAATCTAGCTGGCCAGGGCTGCAGAACCCGAGCTTTCAGTGGCGAAGGAATCCGACTGGCGGAGCTCGCCACACCTAGCTGGCGACGGTCGCAGTAAAGGGCGAGAGGAACCAGATGGCGCTCGCCAAACCGGCGTACAACGCGACGTCGAAGAAGCGGCGACGCGAGCCGAACCACACAGGAGTCGGCCATATCGCCCGCGTTACAGCAAAGGCATACAACATCACAATCAGCACAACCACCGCCCGATGCGGATGGTCGAACAGCGTGAAGACCACCATCGTCACCACGCCGAGGCACGTCAAAATAATCGTCGCGGTTCGCAGTATCGCGTTCGCGCGACGATCAAGCGGATGCGTCCGACCGTGCTCGGAGCCGGCTTCAGATGTATTCATTGCCTTTACTGTATCGGCTCTGCCTCGTCACACCTACTGCGCCACATCAAGTGACAGAGTCGGCACCGTGCACGCCACCTGAACAAGGCAGCACACACGAACAATCCATGCGTCGCGCACACATCCATCACAAAGACCTCAAAAGGAGACGCACACCACTGAAGTGCCCCAAACGTGGGCACATCCACAACGTTTTGCCCCAAGATTACGGCATGGGTCACGCTCGCGGCGATACCATGAAACCAGTGTCCCGTCGTCGCGAATCCGGTGAGGGACTTCCTCGTAGTAGAGCTAGGAGAGACAGTGACCGACCGCTACCTCGTCATTCAACCCGAACCTACCGTCAACGCTACACAGATATGCGATGACCTCGTATCTGCACTGGAAAAGGACCACTCAGTGACCCGTGCAGACACCCTCCTGGACACTTCCATCACAGAGGTTGCGCAGGACTCCGCTTCAGCTTTCGCTCACGTCATCAACGCCGTTCGCGCCGATTCATCCGACGTAACCCTGCTCGAACATGCAGACTTTTCCGCAGTGCCCACTTTCGATTCAATCGGATGGAGCCTTGACGTCGCAGCCTCCGTAGGTGCGCGCGTCATCCTCGTCCTCGATGCCGAGGGCGTCCCTGCTGACCTCGTGAGCGTGCAGGCCCAGGCGGCATGCGCTCGCGCCAGAGCCCACCACGCACAAGTCGTGGCACTGATCGTACCGGGTGTGCGCGCCGAATCCGTTTCATGCGAGCAGATCCCCGTCATTTCGGACCGCCTCGACCAGAACACCGTGGAGCAGATTACCTCGGCAAAACTGGCAGGTGTCGTGACCCCCGTGTCATTCCAGGCTGACCTCATTGATCGTGCCCGCGCGGATCGCCAGCGCATCGTCCTTCCTGAGCCTGATGACGATCGCGTCCTGCAGGCGGCTGCTGAGGTGCTCGAACTGGGCATTGCCGACATTATTCTGCTGGGCGATGAAGCTGCCATCCGCGAGCGCGCACAGCAGCTCAACCTTGATATCGCAGCCGCGCGAGTAGTGGCACTCGACGATGCTGAACTGGTGGAAAAGTACGCCGAAGAATTTGCTCGCCTGCGCGCTAAGAAGGGCATCACCATTGAGCAGGCCCGCGAGAAAATCCGCGACGTGTCCTACTTCGGCACGATGATGGTGCACATGGGCGATGCTGACGGCATGGTGTCCGGTGCAGCTCACACCACGGCTCACACAATTGTGCCCTCCTTCCAAATCATCAAGACGGCACCGGGCGTGTCGATCGTTTCCTCCGTGTTCCTCATGCTGATGAAGGATCGCGTGTGGGTCTTTGGCGACTGCGCTGTCAACCCGAACCCCACGCCAGAACAGATCGCTGACATCGCGATTTCATCGGCTAAGACTGCCGAGCAATTCGGCGTGGAACCGCGCGTCGCAATGCTGTCCTACTCGACGGGCACGTCCGGCTCCGGCCCCGATATCGACGCAACTGTGGAGGCCACGCGTCTTGCCCGAGAAAAGGCCCCCGAGCTGGCCATCGAAGGCCCGATTCAGTTCGATGCTGCGGTGGATCCGGCGGTTGCCGCCAAGAAGGCGCCCGATTCTGATGTTGCCGGCAAGGCGAACGTGTTCATCTTCCCGTCACTGAATGCCGGCAATATCGGCTACAAGGCCGTCCAGCGCTCGTCTGGCGCCGTGGCTGTCGGCCCGGTGCTGCAGGGCCTGAACAAGCCCGTCAACGATTTGTCTCGAGGAGCTTTGGTGGAAGACATCGTCAACACCATCGCTCTGACCGCTGTCCAGGCACAAGGCTGAGCAGTAGTCAGGTGGTGCGCCGCCACTCCAGGCGCACCACCAGATCCCATTTGTCACTATTTACGGAAACTTCCAACGAAAGGCCACCCGCGTGTCCACAGTTCTGGTCATCAACTCCGGATCGTCCTCCATTAAATATCAGCTGATCAACCCCGTGTCGGGAGACGTCCTCGCCAAAGGAATCGTCGAACGAATCGGTGAGCCGGTCGGCATCATCACGCACAAGCATGCGGGCGAGGAACTCGTTCGTAAAGAGCCGGTCCCCGATCACGGTGATGGGCTGCAGAAGGTTCTCGCCATTTTTGACGAGGTTGGCCCCACGCTTGCTGAAGCTGGGATTGTGGCCGTCGGCCACCGAATCGTGCAGGGCGGATCCTACTTCGATGGGCCCGCACTGGTGGACGATCATGTGCGCGCGTTGATTGAAAAGCTGTGCACACTGGCACCGTTGCACAACCCTGCACACCTCAAAGGCATCGATGTTGCGCGTGAGCTGATGCCCGACGTGCCGCACGTGGCAGTCTTTGACACCGCGTTCTTCCAGCATCTGCCCGAGGCGTCGGCAATGTATGCGATTGACCGCGATGTTGCCCGCCAGTACGGTATTCGCCGCTATGGTGCTCATGGCACGTCTCACCAGTTCGTCTCCGAAGAGGTTTCCAAGATGCTGGGCCGCGATGACCTCAAGCAGATTGTGCTGCACCTGGGCAACGGCGCGTCGGCCTCGGCCGTGGACAGCGGGCGCGCGATCGACACCTCGATGGGATTGACGCCTCTGGAGGGCCTGGTGATGGGCACTCGTTCAGGCGACATCGATCCAGCTGTTGTGTTCCACCTGCAGCGCGAAGCTGGCATGACAGTCGATCAGGTTGACGAATTCCTCAACAAGCGCTCCGGCATGAAGGGCATGACCGGCGAAGCTGACATGCGCACCAACTGGGAGCTCATTGAAAACGGTCCTGAGGAGATTTCCAAGCGCGCACGCGCGGGCATGGATGTGTACATTCATCGCCTGGTAAAGTATGTGGGCGCGTACTGGACGGAGCTGGGCGGACTGGACGCCTTGACGTTTACCGCTGGCATTGGCGAAAACGATCCGGGCGTGCGTGAAGAGCTATGTGATGCCCTCGCACCGTTCGGTGTGAAGATCAACCATGATCTGAACTGGGAAAACTGGCATGTCAAGGCTCCGATCGTCCTGTCACACCCTGATTCGTCAGTCACCGTTTTGTGCTACCCCACCAACGAGGAGCTGGCGATTGCACGTCAGGCTCTGAGCCTGGCTCAGCACGACTGAAAGAACAGGTTTCCGGAAGCGCTCCTGAGGAGACATGTCTGAGGTATTCCTCTCGGATCTGGCTCCTCGGGGCGTGACCGGATTCCCTTCCTCTGATATTCGGAGGAGGAACGATGAACCGATGGTGCTGCGCACAGATGTGATCGCTGCCCTGCGCATTGATACAGAAAGTACGGAGACATGGCTCTAGCTGTTTTCACCATCTTCGCGTGGGTCAGCGCGGCTATTTTGCTGGCTGCCGGCGGCTACCTTATCAACCAGGCCCGGCGTATTCGACGCCCTGGCCTCCCCATGGGATCATCGTGGGGTATCCCGATTGAAGAAGCGCGCGTCAGCGAAAGCGCATGGCGTGCCGCTCATCGTGCAGCGTGGCCACTGGTCGGTGCCGCCGGTATCATCTGTGCCGTCCACTCCATTGCAATCATCATGACGTTGTTGTTTATGGGCGACGATTTTTCTTCTTTTGTCCTGATCCTGATCTGCATGGGTCTGTTCACCGCTGCACTGGTGCAATGGTTGGCGCGTGCTGGAGCGAAGTCTGCGGCACGCGCAGCTGTGGCATCAGAATCTGACGTGGATTCTGACTCTAATTCTGACTCTGACTGAGCCGCGCCCAGCGCTGCTGCTCACTGAGAGGCACAGGCGCTTCGCTGGAAGTGCGGCGGCTTAGCTCAGTCGCCCTCGTCGATCGCGAGGGGCAATGATCCACGCCGTCGCCAATGTCAATGCGCCACTGACGGCAAGCACGGCCAGCACTGCCCGCAACGAAGTAGCTTCAACAATCATGCCCATGATCGGCGGCGACAGCAGAAACGCCAAGCGCATCAACCACGTCACGATTGTCAGTCCACTACCTGTTTTCATCCTGGGAATGTTGTCTGCCGCGTTCATGGCGATTGGCACAATTGCCGAGCATCCCGCACCGGCAAGAACCATCGCGAGGATCATCGTGGCCACATGCGGGTAGACGAAGGCAACAACACCGCCGACAAGCACCATGGCACCGCCTATGAAACTCGTCCCGCGCGCACCGATCGCGTCGATCACTTTGTCAGCAACGATTCGGCCGATGGCCTGCGAGAAGAGCAGCACGACAAACGCGAGTCCTGCAGCTCCACCGGGGATCCCCAGATAGTCGCGCATAATCAGAGCGGACCACGCGTTTCCGGCGTCTTCAACCAGCGTTCCTGAGATCGACAGGAATGTCAGCGTTGTGATGGCAACAAGAGTGCTGACGGCCACCGGACGTACCTGCTGCGTCTGAGTTGATTCCGCTTGGTCACTGGCGATATCGGGGCCTCCCGGTGTTGTGCGTCCCGACAATGTCATTGATTCGGCGTCGGTGATGCGTTCGATACGCTCCGGTACGTCATCGCTACCGGGAAGGGTGAAGCGGTACGCAGTGAATCCGACAATGATGAAGATCAGTGATGAGCCGGTCAGGTGCCAGCCCAGCGGAATGTGCAGCGAGGTGGCGAGGGAGCCCATGAGGCCGCCAGCCACTGCACCGATGGACCACGCCGCGTGGAAGGAATTAATGATGGAACGCCCATAGAGTTTCTGTACACGCAGGCCGTGGGCATTTTGTCCCACGTCGGTCACGGAGTCGAACGCGCCGCCAGAGAAAAACATGACGGCGTACAGTATGTAGACGGCAGTGGCCAGTGTTGTTCCGGTTGCCTGCGCGCCAAGGGAAGCGCGCCACGTGGCGATCAGTCCGACGATTGAGAGGAATACACCGATCCCCACGGTTCCCAGGCATGCTGTGCGAGCGGATGAAAAGCGGCGGATGAACGCTCCCGCCAGTGGTCCTGCGCAGATTGCTCCCAGTGGGAACAGTGCGATGGTCAGACCGTAAATTGAATCAGACAGCGCGAAGATGTCTTTGATTTCAGGGTACCTGGGTATCAGGTTCGAAAAAAGGGCACCGTTCGTGAAGAACAGCGCGGCGACAGCCAGGCGGGCTGCTCGTGCCTGCTGGAATGTCACTTTCTGATTCGGTGGGGGCACGTGTTCTCCTCAAGACCCGCACGGTAATTGACCTGTCGGTAGGACGCGTTCCATGCTAGTCCTTTCGCAGGGCAGGCGCGAGAAATCATGGCGCTTCGTCATGCTCATCGGACACAGTACCGTCTCCTGATGCTGCCGGGATAGTACCGGGATGACGCCAGATGATGCCGGGGGTTTTGCCGAGTGGTCGCTTGCATGCGACCACTCGGCGATTCAGCTGCCACGCAGACAACAAAACGAGGGCGACTCAGCAGAGCCGCCCTCGTTCCTGACTTCAGTCAGTGTGATTCACCAACGAATCAGAATGAACCGGTCATTGAGTGAACATCCAGAGCCTTGTCCAGCTGTTCTTCGGTCAGCTCACCACGCTCCACGAATCCCAGGTCAAGGGCTGCCTCACGCACTGTGATGCCCTTCTTGACGGAGTGCTTCGCGATCTTGGCAGCGTTTTCGTATCCGATCAGGCGGTTCAGCGGCGTCACGATTGACGGTGAGGACTGCGCCAGCGTCAGACAGCGCTCTTCGTCCGCCACGATGCCGTCAATGCAGCGTTCGGCCAGTACTGCCGTCACGTTGCCCACGATGTTGATCGACTGCAGCAGATTGGCGGCCATCACGGGCAGCATCACCAGCAGATCGAAGTTGCCCTGCGAACCGGCAAACGTGATCGCCGCATCGTTGCCAATGACCTGAGCGGCAACCTGCACAGTTGCTTCAGGCAGAACCGGATTGACCTTGCCGGGCATGATTGAGGAGCCTGGCTGCAAGTCGGGCAGGTGAATCTCACCAATACCGGCGCGCGGGCCGGAGCCCATCCACCGCAGATCGTTGGCGATCTTCACCAGCGACACAGCAACCGTGCGCAGCGCACCCGACAGTTCGACCAGCGAATCCTGAGCGGCCTGAGCCTCGAAGTGGTTGTCTGCTTCGCGCAATGGCAAACCGGTGTGCTCGGCGATCAGTTCGATCACTCGAGCCGAGAAGCCCTCCGGCGTGTTGATGCCGGTGCCTACGGCCGTACCGCCCAGCGGCAATTCAGCCAGGCGGGGCAGCGCTGCTTCAATGCGATCCAGGCCGTGCGAGATCTGTGCTGCATATCCGGAGAATTCCTGGCCCAGCATGATCGGTGTGGCATCCATCAGGTGGGTGCGGCCCGACTTGACGATATTGGCAAACTCTTTCGCCTTGGCGTCCAGCGAGGCGTGCAGTTTCTTCAGTCCTGGCTGCAGCACCTCAACGACCGCCTGATATGCGGCGATATGGATCGAAGAGGGGAACACGTCGTTGGAGGACTGCGAGGCGTTGACGTGGTCGTTCGGGTGAATCTCCTTACCGGAGGCACGGGTTGCCAGCGTGGCGATCACCTCGTTGGTGTTCATGTTTGACGACGTGCCCGAGCCGGTCTGGAAGATGTCGATCGGGAAGTTGTCGTCGTGCTGACCGGCGATGACCTCATCGGCGGCGGCAACGATGGCATCCGACGTTTCCTGGTCGATCACGCCGAGCTCCAGGTTGGCCAGCGCCGCTGCGCGCTTGATTTCGCCCAGAGCCGCAATGTGGTGGGAGTTCAGCCGCTCACCCGAGATCGGGAAGTTCTCCACTGCTCGCTGCGTCTGCGCGCGGTAGAGTGCGTCGGCGGGGACGCGAACCTCACCCATCGTGTCGTGCTCGATACGGTATTCAGTCATGAAAGCTCCTTGGGTGGAAAACTATGTCGTTCCTATTGTCCGTCATATTGCCCGCTTCGGCGAGGGACTTTCGTGGGACTGTCGGTGAAGCGCCTCGCACAGTCTGCCGTCGCGCGGATCGTACCTGCCCGAGCACGCTTGCTCCTCCGTCGCGCACAGGCTATTGACGAGGGCGGCCTTGTCCACCTGGCTCTGCCGTTGACTGGCGGACGATGAGGCGGGTTGGGACTGAACGCAGTGTCGGTGCGCCACCGTTGAGCATCTCAATAGCAAGGTCAACAGCATTGGCTCCCACTTTGTCCCAGTCTTGAATGACTGTGGTCAGCGGCGTCGGGAACTCCACTGCCTCGTCAATATTGTCAAAACCGATCAGCGAAACGTCCTCGGGAACGCGCAGACCGCGTTCTAGCAGGGCGCGAAATGCTCCCAGCGCCATCTGGTCGTTGGCCACGAAGATGGCGGTCGGCATGTCTGTGCGCTTCTCACACACCGCGTCAAGCAACGCGCTGCACGCCTGATAGCCCGATTGTGGACTCCAGTCACCGCGCCAGATGCGTCCTGCTGGAAGTTTAGATTCGGACAGTACCGCTTCATAGATGCGGCGTCGCGCCTGCGCGGAATAGGAGTCCGTCGGTCCGCTGATATGGTCAATGCGCCGGTGTCCCAGATCAATCAGGTGATGCATGGCGTCGCTTACGCCTGACGTTTGTTCGAAGTCAACGGCGCTTGCCTCGTCCCACAGGCGTGGCCCGAGGACGACCAGCGGGATGCCCTGCGGCAGGTGGAGAGCCGCGTCATCCTGGAATTGTGACGGGATAATGGCAATGGCAGCGTCCACAGTCATCTCACCGAGTTTGGTGAATGCGCCGTCAGTGGCGCGCCGAGTCGACGCCTGAAGCGGTATCAACGTGGTGGCGTATCCGCGCTCAGCTGCCGCCTCTGAAATGGCTTCAAGGGAACGGTAGTTCCCAACGTCGTGCAGGGAGTAGTACACCACTCCCAGGGTGTCGAACGAGCCGCGTTTCATGGCGCGTGCCGCACTGTTGGGTCTGTATCCCAGTTCTTTCATCGCTTCGAAGACTCGTTGGCGTTTGTCGTCGACAACGTAGGGTTCGCCGTTTGAGACGCGTGAAACGGTCTGCGGGGAAACACCCGCAAGTTTGGCGACATCAGCCATTGACGCGCGCTTGCGACGAACCGGCATCTCATGTCCTTTCAGTCATCTCACCCTTGACCGCGCGCACCGCATGTGATTGATCAATCATCGTCGACGGTCGAGGGGTCCAGACCGCCACGAACAGACGGCATCTGGACGCGTGACCAGCGTTCTTTCTTGAATGATAGCGTCATCAGATTCGTCAGGCGGCACTTGGTGACCTGCATAGTTTTGAAGTGTTTACCTTTCTGTTACACGGTGTCACCGAACTGTTGCGTTGGGCTGCTTTGCTACAGATAGTTCGTCGTTACGCTTCTGCCTTTCCTTGCGTGCGCAGCGAAGAACATCCAGTAACACCTCCAGATGAAGGCAGGAAGATGCATTCACGTCGTAATCGGCGCGTGGGTCTGGCGTGTGGAACCGGTGCTCTGGCTCTGGTTCTGACACCCCTGTGCATGGCGGCAGGTGTCGCCGACTCCCCCACGACGCATGAGACCAACAAACCAGAACAATGCACTGCATTCGACTCCAATGGCAACGTTGTTGCTCTGCAGCCGGGCGATTGCGCGCAATACGGTGTGGAGGGTCAGGGACGCACTGACGCTCACGCAAAGAACGTTATTCTCATCATCGGCGACGGCATGGGCCAGCAGGAAATCACCGCTGCTCGTAACTACCTCGTCGGCGCTGCCGGCCGTTTCGAAGGAATCGACGAGCTGACCAGTGAGGGACTGTACACTCACCACTCGGTCAACAAGGACGGCTCGTTCAACTACGTCACCGACTCAGCTGCATCGGGTACCGCATGGGCAACAGGCACGAAGACCTACAACAATGCGATCAGCGTTGACATCAAGGGTCAGCCCGTCGCCAACCTCATCGAAGTGGCGAAGAACAAGGGCATGCGCACCGGTAACATCACGACGTCAGAGATCCAGGACGCAACACCTGCCGTCATGGGCGCACACGTGGCGTCACGCTCGTGCTACGCCCCATCCGGCAAGAAGAAAGCGAAGTGCCCCGAAGATCAGCGCGTTAACGGCGGCCTGGGCTCCATTTCCGAGCAGCTCATCGATACCCGCGCCGACATCACCCTCGGCGGTGGCGCATCATTCTTCGACACAGAGGTCATGGCTGATTCCGGCAATACGAACCCGTTCCTGACCGGTAGCGCGAAGTACAACACTACCTGGACGAAGGGCGCAAGCGTCCTCGACAATGCCAAGAACAATGGCTACCAGGTGGTGACCACCGCTGACGAACTGAATCAGGTTACCGTAGCTAACCAAGATACCCCTGTTCTGGGCCTCTTCGCACCAAGCAACATGACGACCACCTTCGCGCCGTCACAGGCCACGATTGGCGGAGCGAAGGGCGAGGCCATCCAGTGCACGAAGCAGGACATCGGCACTGAGCCTGAACTGGAAGCCATGACCGACAAAGCTATCGAACTCCTGAACAAGGACAACGATAAGGGCTTCTTCCTCCAGATCGAGTCTGCCTCCATCGACAAGCGCGACCACGCGTCAGACGCATGCGGCCAGATTGGTGAAACTAAGCGTCTCGACGAAGCTACCAAGGTCGCTCTCGACTTTGCTAAGAAGGACGGCGAGACACTGGTTCTTGTCACTGCTGATCACTCTCACACCAGCCAGATCGTGGCTGATGGTTCCGACAACGTCTCCCCGGTGACGCGCCTGCTCACCGCTGACAATTCCACCATGAGCATCGCGTATGGTACGAATGCCAGCGGGTCGCAGCAGCACACGGGCGCTCAGTTGCGCGTCGCTGCTTTCGGTCCGGGTGAGGAAAACGTTCTGGGTCAGACCGACCAAACCGACCTGTTCTTCACCATCGCCAATGCTCTGAACATGAACCCATACCTGGACCGTGCAGGCAACGGATCCAGCGCCCGCGCAGCCGTGCCCACAGGCACGTTGACGAAGCCTGTTCCCGCTCAGGATGCATTCACCACCTGCAGGATTGTTGAAAAGGACGGCACGGTTCACGTGCCCGCAGCCGGCGAATGTTCACAGTACGGTGCAGACGGCCCGCAGCGTTCAGGTTCTGAAGGCGAAGCCAAGAACGTCATCTTGTTCATCGGAGACGGCATGGGCGATTCGGAAATCACCTCCGCGCGCAACTACCTGTACGGTGCAAACGGACGCCTGCCCGGAGTCGACAATCTCGACTACACAGGCTCCTACACGCACTTCGCACTCAATAAGGACGGCACAGTCAACTACGTGACCGACTCGGCTGCATCCGCAACCGGATGGTCGACCGGCACGAAGACCTACAACGGCGCGATCGGTGTGGACCTGCAGGGAAATGCTGTGTCAAACCTGATGGAGAAGGCGAAAGCGGCCGGGTACAAGACCGGTAACGTCACCACCTCTGAAATCCAGGACGCCACACCTGCCGGCGCTGCCGTTCACGCACTGAACCGCAAGTGCTACGGACCTGAATACGACAAGAACAGCAGCTCCTGCCAGGGTGATGAGTACCTGAAGCAGTTCCGTGAAAACGGCGGACTCGGATCGATCTCCGAGCAGCTCGTTGACGTGCGCGCTGACGTGACACTGGGCGGTGGCGCAAAAGCCTTCGACCAGACAGTTCAGGTTGACGGCACATGGGGCGACACCACGAAGTGGACTGCCGGCAAGTCCGTTGTCGACAACGCCAGGGACAACGGTTTCCAGGTGGTCACCACCGCCGATGAGCTTGATGCTGTCACCAAGGCCAACCAGGATGCACCTGTTCTGGGACTGTTCTCCCCCGGCAACATGCCCCGCATGTTCAACGAGACGGTTCCGACCACGGATGGCGCTTCGCTTACGGCTCAGTCCTGTGAGTTCAACCCGGAGCGCACCGCGGAGATCCCCACACTGGCAGCAATGACTAAGAAGGCCATCAACCTGCTGCAGAACGACAAGGGCTTCTTCCTGCAGGTGGAGGCAGCCTCGATCGACAAGGCCGATCATGCTGCTGACGCATGCGGCCAGATCGGCGAGCTCGACGACCTCGACCAGGCCATCCAGGTGGCGCAGAACTGGGTCGCCACCAGCGGCCAGCCGACCTTGATTGTGGTAACCGCTGATCACGCGCATACCAGCCAGATCACCAGCGGGGGCACCGAGACATTCGGCCGCACCACCAAGCTGCGCACAGCCGATGGCTCCGACATGGTGATCAACTACGCCAACGCTGGAAGCAACGACGATGACGTGGCTCTCGGCGGCCAGGGACACACCGGTGCACAGCTGCGCGTCGCAGCCTCCGGCTCGGGTGCTGAGAACGTTGTGGGTCGCACCGACCAGTCCGACCTGTACTACACGATGATCAATGCTCTTGGCTTTGATTCCGCGCCGCTGGCTGTCGATAATCAATTCGTCGCCACGTCAGAGACCCCTGACCAAGGCAAAGGAAAGGGCACCGATCCTGCCGGCGGTAAGGGTCAGGTCAAGCCCGACACCACTGGTAAGGGCCAAGGCACCGATGCTGGCGACAAGAAGTACGCTGCCAGCCGTCCGGGAATGGCACGCACCGGCTCAACCGCAGTTCCGCTCGCGGCCGCAGCTGCTGTGCTCGTCACGCTCGGCGCTGGCGCAGGTCTGTACACGCGTCGCCGCTCACACTAACCCCTAAGCTCCTTCACGGAGCGCTCGCCGTGCCTCAGGGGTCTCACATGCGAGTTTTCGCCCGGCGAGCTCACGCAGTCACCCTCGTCAATTACTGACGAGGGTGACTTGCTGTCTCGAAACGATACCTGTTGTCTGAAACAAGCAGCGGAGGGGTGTACGAGGCTATGCAAGGGTCGGCCTTCCGTGCGCAGGCCTTAATAACGACACGCAGGCGTTTACGAGGGGCGTAGGAGCTGGCCGCCCACTGCGCGGCGCGTGTATCTCTTAGCGGCCCGCGGGCGCTTACGAGGGCGTATAGGGGCTGACCACAACTTCGACACGCTGCAGATCCTTGACTTCCGAAAATCCGGTCGACGCCATCGTGCGCCGCAACGCGCCTACGAAGTTCAGTGAACCGTCCGCCCTGGTGGAAGGGCCGTAGAGGATCTGTTTCATCGAGCCGACTGTGCCGACGTAGGCGCGGTGGCCTCTGGGCATGTCCGGGTGGGTGGCCTCGGAGCCCCAATGCCATCCGCGGCCCGGAGCCTCCTCAGCGCGAGCCAAAGCGGCGCCCAGCATCACCGCATCTGCACCGCAGGCAATCGCCTTAGTCACGTCGCCTGAGCGCCCAATACCACCATCGGCGATGACATGCACATATCGGCCGCCCGACTCATCCATGTAGTCACGTCGCGCGGCCGCAACATCGGCGATCGCTGTTGCGGTGGGAGCATGAACACCCAGGGACTGGCGCGTCGAATGTGCCGCTCCCCCACCAAAGCCAACCAAAACCCCCGCTGCGCCGGTACGCATGAGGTGCAGGGCAGCGGTCGTGGTGCACACGCCGCCAACGATGACCGGCACATCCAGCTCGTAAATGAAGCGCTTGAGGTTGAGCGGCTCGTGGTGAGAGGACACGTGTTCTGCGGAAACGGTGGTTCCGCGAATGACAAAGAGATCCACGCCCGCTTCGACCACCGAGCGCCAGTAGCGCTGAGTGCGTTGGGGAGACAATTTGCCGGCGACTACCACTCCGGCCTGGCGGATTTCCTGCAGGCGCGCGGTGATGAGCTCAGGCTTGATCGGTTCGGAGTAAATCTGCTGCAGGCGTGCAATCGAGTGTTCTTCATCCAGCTGTTCAATTTCTTCCAGGACGGCGTCTGCGTCCTCGTACCGGGTCCACAGACCGTCGAGGTCGAGCACGCCAATTCCACCGAGTTTGCCGAACTCGATCGCGGTTTTCGGACTCATCACCGAGTCCATGGGCGCTGCCATGATCGGGATATCCACGTGGTACGCGTCAATTTGCCAGCCGACGTTGACGTCCTCAGGATCGCGGGTGCGTCTGGCTGGGATCAGTGCGATGTCATCGAGCGAATAGGCTCGCCGGCCGCGTTTTCCTCTGCCGATTTCAACTTCATAGCTCACACTTCGATCCTAGCTGTCCGGGTGGATGTAGTGTTCGATTCACATGAGCGCTGTCATGATAGTGCAGCTCAGCACGGGGATAGTTCACAAATGCCCACGCTTCAGTGCACACTGGACATCGACAGGCAGCACAACTAAGCGACTGACAGATCGACCTGTCAGCGGGTGGATCAGCTCGCCAAGGGCAGCACAACAAAAGGAGCAGAAAATGACGTGGACCGATGAGCCGTGGCTTGGCTTTGACCTCGAAACAACCGGCGTCAATGTCGATGAAGACCGACTTGTCACGGCCGCCCTCGTACGTCGCGAGCACGGTGTGATGGACGCTGGAAGAGACGAGGTGCGCACGTGGCTGGCCGATCCTGGCATCGAGATTCCCGCGAGGGCGTCGGAGGTTCACGGGATTTCGACCGCGTATGCGCGCGAGCATGGCCGCCCAATCGTCGAAGTGCTTGACGAGGTTGCCTCTGCGCTGGTCGATCACTGGTCGAACGGCTTCCCGGTTGTTGCGTTTAATGGTTCGTATGACGTGAGTTTGCTTGATGCTGAGCTGCGGCGTCATGGTGCGGGCTCGCTCGCGGAACGGTTAGGGGGCGAACCCGCGCCGTTGCTGGATCCGCTCGTGCTGGATCGGGCGCTCAATCGCTATCGAAGGGGCAAACGAACGTTGGCTATTCTCGCACCGGCATACGGGGTGCCGCTGGATGAAAACGCGCACACTGCGGAAGTTGATGTTGCCATGACCTTAGATCTGTTGGCAGCGATCGCTCGCGCGTATCCGCAGATCACCACCATGAGTGGCGCCGAGGTCCATGCCTTTGAGAAGCGTGCGCACCGTGAATGGGCGATCCATTTTGAAGAATTCCTGCGCTCGAAGGGGCGTGTGGAGCACATCAACACTGAGTGGCCGCTGTAGCCGACGGTTTACCCGCACTGTATTCGACGTTTTCACTGTCCGTCCGTGCTGGCGTGCCGCGGTGCTGTGGCCGGCCAAGTTGCAGTCTTGTCATGTTGGCATGCTGCCGACTTAGTTGTAGATGCAGCACTAGTGCCACCTGTCACTAAGCAGATGTGCAGACTCTCTAGTTCTCTAGTCCTCTCCTCCGCTCAGTCGCTGCTTTTCCCTGTTGGCTTGGCGTTCTCTTCTCGTGGGTTAGTGTCCGTGGGTTTTTTCGGCGTGGTCGGTGAGGACTTGGTGGGGTTTGGTTAACAGGAATGGGGCGCTGGTTTCTCTTGTGCTTGTAATGCTAGGGATGGTGTGCGTGGTGCCGGTGAACGGGTTGGTTAGTGTGACGTCCCACGTGGTGGTGAGTGTGACGGTTTGGTGGGGTGATTCGTTTTGCCATGAGTGTGTGTGCACCATGTTGGGGTAGGGGTTTCCTGGGGTGGTGGTGACCAGTGGTGGGGTGTGGTCGTTGAAGTCGAATGTGTAGGTGGAGGCGTGAAGGGTGAGGGTGACGGTGTGGTTGAAGACGGTGAGGGTGTGGGTTTGGGTGGGGGTGGCGGCGTAGATGTTGGAGGGCACTTCGGTGAAGGCGTGTTGGTGTGGTTGGATGGTCAGGCCTGCGCCGCGTAGGGTGATGGTGTTCAGGGCTGTGCGTGCGATGGTGTCGGTTGACGGAGTGGCGGGCTGGTCTGGTTCTTTTCCTTCAGGTTTTTCTGTTGGTGGTGGGGTGCATTTGTCTGCTGGTGTGGCGCCGGCTGTGCCGGTGCCGATCTTGCAGCGCACCTGCCAGCCCGGTACACGAAACCCACCAACCGGCCCCTCAACAACCTCAACCACACCACCAGCACCAGCGGCGTCAACATTCTCCACGCCAGCACCCTCCACACCAGGCACCGACACCGCCTCAGTAAACGAAGATTCAACAGTCACACTGCCAGCCACGTCGCTCCTCACGGTGTCATCGAAGCTTTCTAAATCGCCCGGAGGCGCAACCATTGAAGGTGATATGAGTGGAACGAACACTGCAACAATTCTGAGAGCCCTTTTTCTCATGATTGCGCTTTCTCACTCTCGTCTTCTGCAATGAAATCTTCGGCGTGATAGCTCTTAACCAGGAACGAAGAGTTCCGCTGTAGTATTTCTAATTCGATTATCTTCTGGCTTTCTAACGCCGGATGAAGCTCTCCCCCACGATATTCGACATAGGGAGCGTTCTTTGCGTGAATCTTTACGAAGTAGAGCCCTTTAGTCTGTGGGTGCGGAATCGGTTCGCCAATCCGCGTGATTGTATAGTTCTTGCCGTCAACCCATCCCCCATCCCCATACACCCTCCCAATTAGGTCGATGTATGATTGGCAGACTTTGCATTCGGGGCTGCTGACTTTTTTGAGGGTGGTGGTGTTGCCGGTGTTGATGGAATAGGCGAGGAGGTTGAGGTAGTACTCGGCGAAGTATCGCGCCCCGAACGCGTCCATGTTGGTGGCAGCACTGGGCAGTTGTGGTTCGTGTGGTTCCACCCAGTCCACGGGCCTGCCGAGCTTCCCGTCGGGCAAGACCGGGTACTCGCCCGACATGGGTATGCTGTGGGCTGCATCGCCTGACCCGCTTTGATTGGCAGAGGCTTCAATGTTGTTGCTTTGCCCGTCTTGTGCCTGGTTGCATGCAGCCAGCATGATCATTCCGGCCACTACTGGAACAAGGAGCCTGGCGTGCGTGCCGCGTCGTGATCGTCGTGTCATGTGCACCACACTACGGAACAGTACTGCTGCCCGTACAGCCCCAATTCATAATTGTGGACCAAACTCTTTCTGCACCCACCTGTCGATCTGGAAGCCTCTCACTGGATTCATCACGGCTCTACCTCCCGATAGGTAACTCCTGACCAGTGCAAACGCCTCGTCCGTGTAAGCGGTTAGCAGCAGAACCCTCTTCAGATCGACAGACGGGGAAAGAGGGGAGGACAAGCATGCGGGAACAAGAATTCCCACAATGTGGAAAGACGCTGTATGCGCACGCGCACCCCCACACGAAACCCTTCAGCCCACAAGAAAGCACAAGCTTGAGCCATCCCCACAAAGCACGACCCCTGTCTACCCTCGACAATCACACGAGGCCCCGGGCATGTTCCCCCAGGTTCGAACTCGACACACACCCACAGCCCAAAGGACCCGCACTGACCCCACTGGCCAAGCATTCCCACAGGTCACAAGCCCACCCACCCAACCACACGCACCACCCACAGCCTCACAACGAACCTACCGCCACGCCAAATCGAACCTCGGGGACGAAAAGAAAAAGGGGATGCGCATGAGATATCCGGCCGTGCAGGTATTGTTCGGCCCGCGCCTTTCCCGTGCAGGTATTGTCGCGCCTGCGTCCTTCCCGCGCCAGTCTTGCTCGGCCTGTGTCTATCCCGTGCCGGCCTTTTCCGGCCTGCAACGCGCCGGTCTAACCCGACCTTTATATTTCTCCCGCGCGTGCCTTACTCGTGGTCGTCGGTGAAAAGGATCAGTGCAATGAACACAAGCGGCTCATCACCGGTGTTCTCGATGCCATGTCGATGATGATCAGGCACAACAGTCAGATCGCCGGCCGCGACCTCAAACGTCTCATCATCAACCGCATACGTCCCGCGCCCAGCCAGAATGTAGTAGAACTCGGACTCACCCTGATGGTCATGCACTCCGATCGACTCACCCGGCTGCAGCGTGATCTCGGAGAACATCCGGCCACGCCCAAACATCTCCTCAGGCTTCAAAATGTGAGTCAGGTGCACCGTGCCTGCGCCGTCCCGCATGTGTTCGCGCGCCTCGCGCTGCATATCAGCATTACGTCGAAGAACGAAGGTGTCGTGCGTGGTCATCATGAGCTCCTTTGGCTGATCTCTACGCGGAAAAACGCCTCTCATAGGACGTTATACCGAGCTTACAGCCGCCCGCCCTTCTACGACCAGATATCAGCCAGCGCTGCCCATGAGCACGTACGATATAGACAAGCGAGAGCCACCCTCGTCGCTCATCTCATGACGAATGGACGAGGGTGGCCCAGGCACTGTCGCGTCGGTGCGCGGACAGGCACCCCTTCACGCGCGCAACGCAGCACGGTACGCAATAGCTGCGTCGGTGCGCGACCAGGTAAAACTACTTTCCGGCTCCGTGATAGTTCGGCGCCTCAGTGGTCATTTCCACGTCGTGCGGGTGAGATTCACGCAGGCCGGCGGAGGTGATACGCACGAAACGTCCGTTCTGCTTCAAGTCGTCCAACGTATGAGCACCCAGGTAGAACATGGTTTGGTGCAGGCCACCGATCAGCTGGTAGACGACCGCGGCGAGCGAACCGGTGTACGGCACCTGTCCCTCAATGCCTTCGGGCACAATCTGATCATCAGATGTCACATCGGCCTGGAAGTAGCGGTCCTTCGAGTAGGAACGTTTGCCGCGCGAACTCATTGCTCCAAGAGAGCCCATGCCGCGGTAACGCTTGTACTGCTTACCGTTTGTGAAGACCAGCTCACCGGGCGACTCCTCGCAACCGGCAAGCAGGGAACCAAGCATGACCGTGTCAGCTCCCGCTACCAGCGCCTTACCGATATCGCCTGAGTACTGAAGACCGCCATCGGCAATGAGCGGAACTCCAGCTGGGCGGCAGGCCTGTGCAGCGAGGTGGATCGCGGTGACCTGAGGAACGCCCACGCCTGCCACCACACGGGTAGTGCAGATCGAACCGGGGCCTACGCCCACCTTGACAGCGTCCACACCTGCGTCAATCAGAGCCTGAGCTCCTTCGGTGGTCGCAACGTTTCCGCCGATCACATCCACGCCGTCGAAACGAGAGTCTGACTTGATACGGTGCACCATCTCAAGTTCGAGTTCGGCTCCACCATTGGCGGTGTCAACAACCAGCACATCAACACCGGCTTCAGCCAGAGCCACCGCACGATCCCACGCGTCGCCCCAGAAACCAATCGCAGCGCCCACAACCAGCCGGCCACGATCGTCCTTCGTCGCATTCGGGTACTGCTCGGTCTTGACGAAGTCTTTCACCGTGATCAAGCCGGTCAGGTGGCCTTCGTCGTCAACGAGCGGAAGCTTCTCGATTCGATGATCAGCCAGCAGCTGCTTGGCGTCCTCACGCGAGATTCCAACCTTGCCGGTGATGAGGCGCTCACGCGGTGTCATGCAGTCGCGTACTGTCAACGTCGACCACTGATCCATCGGCACAAAACGCAGGTCACGGTTGGTGATAATGCCGACCACAACATTGTCGTCATCCACAACCGGCAGACCGGACACGCGGTAATGGCCGCACTTCTTGTCGAGCTCGTCAATCGTGGCGTCGGGCCCCACTGTCACGGGGTCTTCCACCATGCCCGATTCCGAGCGCTTGACTTGCCGCACTTGCGAGACTTGATCCTCGATCGTCAGGTTGCGATGCAGGATGCCGATGCCGCCTTGCCGAGCCATCGCGATCGCCATGCGCGCTTCGGTGACGGTATCCATCGCGGCCGAGATCAACGGAATATGGAGGGAGATCCTCTTCGTGAGCTGCGCTCGGGTTGTCACAGAGGATGGGACAACATTTGTCAGTTCGGGAAGAAGCAGGACATCGTCGTATGTAAGACCAACGAGTTCGAACGGGTTATGTGCGTTAAAGTCTGCCATATCCAAAGTGTAGGCAAATCGGGACGACGAATCGCCCTCGATGACAATGAAAATGGTCACGGATCAGCGCGGGTGTGTGCGGGTCAGCCGGGGCTGCTCTGTGCACACGTCGCAGCTCCCCGGGATCAGCTCGGGCATGCGCAGAGCAGACGCACAGGTACGAGGGGGCCGGTCGCGCCGCCAGGTCAGCAGCACAGACGAGGGAGCCGTTGCGCGTCTCCACCGCAGAACAATCAGCGATCCAGCGGTGCGAGCAACCCATCCTTGATAGCCGAAGCGAACGTCGGTGTGAGAGGCAGACGCGCAAAAATCAGCATCTGAGCCACGTGATATGCATCCGGCTTCCCGGGCCATGTGCGTGTTCCGGGAGCATTGTCCGGTGTCAGCTCGTGATACCAGCGGCCGGGAGCTTCTCGCAGGTATTCATCCACGTACGCCACCCACTGCGCATACAGTTCCTGAAGGCTGCGCGTGGTAATCGTCGGAGCCGACTCATCGCGCAGGTCACCCTCACCTCGTAAATCATTTTCACTGCGCGCACCACCCTTGTCGTTACCAGCATGCGACTTGCCGGCTGGATGCTCGGACAAGAAGGGGGCAATCGCGACAGCAGCGGAAATCGCTTCGCACATCACCCAGTGCATGCGCTCACGCACAACCGGCGTACCCTCGAAATCGGTGGTGTAGACGAAGCCGGGAGCGCCGTCTACGTCCCATCCATCAGCCACGGCGCGCTCAAACAGGCGTACTGCTCCCTCGGTCATCCACGCGATGTCGTCGCCTGGTTCGCCCTCCTGCGCCAGTGCAGCATGCGCCTGGACAAACAGGCGAGCCCACTCCAGGCCGTGACCAGGCGTCACGCCAAAGGGCCGGAAGGGGTGGGCCGGCTCATCACGGTTGTAATCCGGGATAATGCGCCAGTTCGCTGAGAAGTGCTCCGGGATTCGCCACTCGTGCTGGGAAGCCTGGTCGTAGACGAAGCGGATGATTCCGCGTGCGCGGTCAAGCCACTTGCGATCCCCTGTCGCATCCCATGCAGACAGGAAGCACTCGGTGGTATGCATATTGGCGTTGATGCCGCGGTAGTCCTCTTTTCGAGTGAACGCCAGGTCCCACGATTCGCATACGCGGCCAAATTCCGGTTCCCACCAGTAACGCTCTTCGACCCGCAGCGCCTCATCCAAAAGTTCGTTAGCCTGCGGGATCCCCGCTGCCAGCGCGGAGGTTGCCGCCAAAACGACGAAAGCGTGCGCATAAGCTTCTTTCTTGTCGAGGGCAACTTCGTGTGTGTCAGGCGTGATCGCTGAGTACCAGCCGCCGTGCTCATCATCGTGCAGGGGGCCAAGCAACGACGCGACACCGTGCTCGACAAATTCGCGCGCACTGTCATCACCTTTGAGCGCGGCCATGGCGAACACGTGTGTCATCCGGCACGTGATCCACAGTTCAATCGGCCGGGTCGGGTCAACAACTCCGTCCGCATCCAGATAGCCGAATCCGCCATCTACGCGGCTCGCGCGTGCAAAGTCGACAATCGCGTCAAATTCTTCATCGAAACCGACCATGAGATCGGTGTTGGACCAGGGCATTTCCATTGCGGTTCTTCTTCGAGTCGGGTGCGGTTGACTATCGGTTATGACGGTGCGGGCGTTCACCGCCCTCGGCCATAGCTACATGACAGCCTAATACGGTCGGCCGTCGAGCTCATGGCGTGCGGCACAATTCGCGCATCAAAGCCACCGTCTCGTCGACGCATGCGCTCAGTGTGCGCACGCGCTGAATGCGCGCATCAACAATGTGGGGGGCGCGTTCTCCCACCAGCACGATATGCAGATCGTCTATGCGCGTGAGCTGCTCTATTAGCTCCTGCGCCCCTGATCCTTTGCCCATGACGATCACGACAGAGCAGCCCAGTTCGCGCCGATGCCTCTCAAATTGCCGTACGGCGCTGGCTGCGTCCGACAATCCGGTGAGCAAAATAGAGGTTGGCAGGCCTCTCCATTGCACATCCACCCCAACCATATGCGCGGCAATGAAGTTCGCAGGATCAGCCATAATGACCAGACGGTGATGGCACCAGGCGCTCTTCGCGTTCAAAGCGGCGGATCGGGCGGAATCATGATCGCGTGCTACAGCATCATTCGCGGCGTCGTGCATGTGAGTCTTCCCATCACGGTCACGTGGGCCGCCCTCGTCACTGTGGCAGACTTTGCCAGCATGCGGAGCAAGGGCTCGTAGCACGCGCAGCACGATCGCTGTCAACATCAGTGAGGATGCGCCGCCGGGGGTTTCGCCGGCCGGGTCGTTACGAAGCGTTTCGGTGACTGGTTCGACGAAGTCAGTGTAGGTGTGGATCAGTCCGTGCGTCGCCACTGACGCTTCGACCAGCCGGGCAACCTCCGCGAAATCATCTCGTTGCACGGCATCAAGGAGCTGGTCAGGGGACGAGGGTGGCGCCGCGGGCGCCGCCGCTGCCAGGTCTCGGGCTGAAAGCTCACGCACCGTTGCCGCTGCGTTAGATGGAGCAACTCCTGAGCGGACCAGCTCGACCATTCGGGTCAGCCGCATGATGTCATCTGCAAAATAGCGACGGTGAGCACCTGCGCGTCGGCGTGGGCCCATTCCGTAGCGGCGTTCCCATGTTCGTACCGTCGACGGGGAGATTCCCAGACGCTCGGCGACAGCTGTCACGGTGAGCGGGACGGGGCCTATTTCGGGTGGCTGGCTCGTTGACAGTGGCAGTGCGGGTGTTGCCAGTGGGGCGTGTGAGAAGTCAAATTCGCCACCGTTCGAGACGCTCACAGTCCCTCCTTTGGTTCTCGAGGCGCTCAGCGCACTTCGCCTCGGCCCTCAGCTCTGATTCTCGCCCCTTCCTCACCTTCCTGCCACCGGAAACTTATTCACTACTTACGCACTTTCTATTCAACGAATGGCTACGAATAGGCGCGGGTCCCTCGGATCGTTCAGCTCTTAGCGTGAACAGCTGGGAATTCGCATGGAATTTTCCAGACGGTCTTGAATAAGAGCTGCACAAAAATATAGTCTTAACTCGTGGCGATAACGGGAACAGCTCAAGATCCGAACACTTCGCACGGACCCGACGCTATTGCCTTTCATCAAAGCCGCATCAGCGGACTCAGAAACACTCTTCCGTTTCCCCTGAGAACCTATGCGCTAAAAGTCAGTGAGGAGCTCTAATGACCGATGTGTCACGCCTACCAGGCCCAATGATGGACGTGTGGGAATGGCAGTACGACGGTGCGTGCCGAGACATGGACACCGAGATGTTCTTCCATCCCGAAGGTGAGCGTGGTGCTGCTAGGCGGCGTCGCGCAGCAAACGCGAAAGCAGTGTGCGCTACCTGTCCCGTCATCGAGCAGTGCCGACAGCACGCACTTGCTTCTCAGGAACCCTATGGTATTTGGGGTGGCATGACCGAAGAGGAACGTCGCGAGATCGTCCAGCGTAAACGTCGCCGCGTGTCCTGATCAGGTCGCTGGCATGCCGGTCTCTTGGAGGAAATCGGCTGCCTATCTCCCAGATAAGGTCGGTGCCTACCTGAAAGTCCCGCTTAGACACACGCCTTACAGGTCAATCTGATACATGCTTTAAAACAGTGGTGGGGTCCTGCAGCTCAGCTGCAGAACCCCACCACTTACTTGTCAGTTGGCTCAGTGCTCGACAATTGCCAGCACGTCACGAGCAGACAGGATCTGGTATTCCTCACCGTCGTACTTGACCTCGGTGCCACCATAGCGGCTGTAGATAACCGAGTCGCCAACCTTCACGTCCATCGGAACACGGTTGCCGTTGTCGTCAATGCGGCCCGGACCCACGGCGATCACTTCGCCTTCCTGCGGCTTTTCCTTGGCGGTGTCAGGAATAACCAGACCGGAAGCGGTGGTACGTTCCGCTTCGAGCTGACGGATCACGATACGATCCTCGAGCGGCTTAATGGAGATCGACACTTCGTTGACTCCCTTTCTCATTCGAACAGGTTCATGGTCGCCTCCTCACGCCTGCCGTCGCGGGGGCCAGGGTCTGGAGACATTCATTGTTGCGTGAAGCTGGATAGGGATCCGAACTTCACGTATGCATCTATTTTAAAGCTCAGTTGGCACTCTGACAATCCGAGTGCCAAAATACCGTGTCGCATGGCCTAGCGCGTGGCCTGGGGCGCGCAGATCTCAGTGGATTGCCTCCACACCGACCAGCTCTTGCCATCCCTCCTCCCGTTACCTTGTTGACAGGTCCTGATTGGCGGGTGTTGATTGGGATTGTCGGCCAGCCGCCCTGGCATGGTGTCTTGCCCCTGTCTATCCAATGATCCGGGGGGTGTTGCCACCAGGGTCGGTTGCCAGCATGTGATCGCTGATTAGGGGCTCGGCACCAAGGATGGATGCCTGTCGTAACGTGGATGTGAGGCGTGCTGTCTAGGCTCGGCCGACTTATGGTGCAAACCGAGAGGACAACTGCCATGAGAACTGACCGACCAGACATTTTTCTAGGACTGGACGTCGGCAAGACCGACCACTGGGCCTGCGCACTAACCGATTCCGGGCAGGTGTTATGGAATAAGACCCTGCCCAACAACGAACAAAAACTCACTGATATCTACACGAATCTGTCAGCGAAAGGCTCTGTGCTGGTGGTCGTGGATCAGCCGGCAACAATCGGCGCTCTCGCCATCGCGGTCGCCCAACATATGGGCATCGAGGTCGCCTACCTGCCGGGGCTGACCATGCGCCGGATCGCTGACCTATACCCGGGCGAGGCGAAGACTGATGAAAAGGATGCGTTCATTATCGCTGACGCAGCCCGCAGCCTTCCCCACATCCTGCGACAGCTCACCAAGACCGACCAGGACGAGGCAGGACTGGCGATGCTCACCGGTTTCGACCTTGACCTCTCACAGCAGGTCAATCAAGTCTCCAACCGGATCCGCGGGCTGTTCACCCAAATCCACCCTGAACTGGAAAGAGTTCTCGGACCACGCCTGGAACATGACGCAATCCTCGAAGTGCTCGCTACCTGGCCAACCCCGCAGGCTCTACGCAAAGCCGGGCGAGCGAGAATCGATGCGAAACTCAAAAAGCACGGAGCTCGCCGCCACACAGCATGGACCGAGGATATTCTTACCGCGCTAGCGAAGCAGTCGGTGACAGTCACCGGCACCGAAGCCGCGGGCCTTGTCATACCGCACCTGGCTCGCCAACTGTTGAGTCTGCACGCTCAACGCGCCGATGTTGCAACCGAGGTAGAGAAGATCGTGGCCACCCACCCTCTTTACCTGGTCCTGAGATCCATGCCCGGCATCGGTCTCAGGACCGCCGCCATGATCATCGCCGAGCTCTCCGGCAAGACATTTACCAGCTCCGCCGCCCTGGCCTCCTACGCTGGCCTGGCACCGACCACCCGACAGTCCGGGTCATCGATCAAGTCTGAACGAGTCAGCCACTCAGGCAACAAACGCCTCAAACGTGCCCTGTTCCTGTCAGCTTTCGCCGTGATCCGCACCGACCCGGTCAGCCGCACCTACTACGACCGCAAACGAGCACAAGGCAAACGACACAACCAAGCCATCATCGCCCTCGCCCACCGCAGACTCACAGTCCTGTACGCCATGCTCCGAGACGGCACCCTCTACGACGTCCCCGACACCGCCCTGGCAGCTTGACACACAACATAGGGGCACCCCCCAAAAAACCCATTTGTGGCGTCTAGCCTAGAGAGAGATCAAAGTGTTCAGTGACGCCTCGAGAGTTGCCTCAACCGCCTTCGCAACGATGTCGCGATCTGGTTCATAGGACGTCATTGTCTCGTCCTCATCCTTTAATGGGTTGCCATCGATGGCGAGCACCGCACCCGCACGAACCCTGTGGATCGAGGCGGTAATGAGCAGTGCGGCCACTTCCATCTCAACGCCCATGACTCCGGCATCGCGCCACATAGCTTGGTCATTTCCAAGGATCGGACTTGGATAAAAGTTGGCGCTTGTCAGAACGAGACCCGCGTGGGCCGTCAGCCCAGAATCCTTTGCTTTTTCCACGAGCTTGGAGGTCACTTCCAGATCCGACACGGCTGGATAATTCATAGGCACCACGAGCTCGGAGTAGCCGTCGCAACGTACCGCGCCTGTAGCAATTAAGAGGTCGCCGTCAACCACGTTTGGCTGAACACCACCTGCGGTGCCAGCGCGAACGATGAACTTCGCCCCACCCCGGCACAGCTCCTCGAAACAACACGCAGCGCCAGCCGCACCAACCCCGTGCGACACAACGGTGACTTTCTTTCCGTTGTACGTTCCAGAGTACGAATGGTACTCACGGTTCTTGGCAATCGGCATGGCGTCATTAAGCAGACCCGCAGCTTTCTCGGCGCGCTTCGGATCACCAACAACGAGCACCCGATCGCTAAGTTCCGCAACCGGAATCTGCGTTAGGGCGAGCGTCTCGTCATGGCCCTGACGAATAGGTGTGTATACCTTCTTTGACATGGAAACTCCTAAATCTAAATATCTGTCAATGCTTCGTGGCACTGGCAGGAATCATCAACTTCTAACATTTCAACGAGAGTCGCGAGTGCCTTCTTGATGCGTGGCTGGCCGTCAGCGGTAGTACGCCAGACGAGTCCCGCAGTTACGGGATCGTCCTGCATACCCTCGACGCCAGCGTCGAGGTCCGATACGAACGACAGGTTGCAGACGCACATGCCAAGCTCACGCGCGAGAGTTGTCTCTGGATGTTGTGTCATCGAGATCACAGAGAATCCCAGATTCTGGAAGACCTGCGACTCTGCACGCGTCGAGAAACGCGGCCCCTGAATAACCACCGCCGTTCCCCCGTCGTGGAACTTCTCATCAAGCGCTCCGAGAGCGGCGACGGCCGAGTCGTGCAACCGCGGGCAATACGGATCCGCAACCGATACGTGCACAACGTTTGGCCCCTCGAAGAAGGTTTGGTCACGCCCCCACGTCCTATCAAAATATTGGTCCGTGATGACGAAATCTCCGGGAGCATAGTCGGCTCTCAAGGAACCCACAACCGATGACGTTACGAGCGTCGTCACTCCGAGATTGTCCATTGCCTTGAGGTTTGCTCGATAGTTGATGAGGTGCGGGGGGACCCCGTGGTCTTTACCGTGGCGGGTCATGAAGGCGACCTCCTTGCCGCCGATCTCACCAATCGAGACCTCCGAGGAGGGACGACCATACTCAGTGTCAACCGTTACGTGCTCTGGATCTTCTAGGAGCTCGTACAGCCCCGACCCTCCAATAATACCTACCTTTGGCATGTCATTCACCATCCTGCTACAGCGGACATTCCTCCGTCTACTACGAGGTCATGTCCAGATATGAAACTGGCCGAGTCTGACGAGAGAAAGACGCAAGCTCGGCCAATGTCTTGCGGATTCGCAGTTCTTTGAAGTGGCACTCCAGCCATCCAGCTGTTGTAGCCGGCCGGCCAGCTTTCAGCGAGACTGCCGTCGCTGTCTATAAGTCCGGGTGAGACTGAGTTCGCGCGAATTCCGTATCGTCCAAGTTCGAGAGCCAGATTCCGAGTAAACATCTTGACGCCTGCCTTTGAAGCATCATAGTGCGCATGATTCATCGCCGGCACCGATGCCTCAACCGAGGCAATATTGATAACGCTCCCGGACACCTTCTTGTCGATCATGTGCGTTGTAACAGCCTTCGAAACGATGAAAGTTCCGTTGAGGTTAACATCAACCACTTTTCTCCACTGCTCGACTGTCAAGTCTGCAAAGGAGGTGACTGGCTGGATACCCGCATTGTTGACGAGAACGTCGATCTGCCCAAAATGCTGCGCAACATCGTCAACCATGGCCTTGGCATCCGCCTCCGAGCAAACGTCGCCTGTCACCTGCCCCACAGTGGCGCCAAGTTCGCGCAAGTTCTCGGCTAGCTTGTTGCCTTGGTCATTTTCAACAAGTGAATGGACTATGACAGTTGCGCCGGCCCTGGCAACCTCATAAGAAATCCCTGTGCCTAGCTTGCCGTCGGCACCAGTAATGAGGACGACCTTGTTCTGTAGTTCTTTCATGCGTGAATCAGCTCCACTCCTTCTGGGAATTTGGTTTTACTATCGCCAAGCAGCATCGCTTGGAAGGTATTCCTGGCTGCCTGTTCGAGCAATGACGCGCGGCGGAACGCCATCTCGGGGTCTTCGCCCACAGTGCAGCTTCCGTGGTGCGATAAGACCACACAGTTGTGTTCTGTCATCTGGCGAGCAGACTCATCGGCGAGCTCATCTGAGCCATTTGGGTAATACGGGACAACGCCTACTGACTTCACGTAAAGCGCGTCGTCCAGTGTAAAGAATCTAATCTTGTGTCCGAGTGCGCTCAGCAGGACGGTATTTTGCGGATGTAAATGAAATACCGAGTTCACGTCGTCGCGCGCTTCGTAGATCCTGTCGTGTAGCTTCCATTCACTCGAAGGTCGGGTCTCGAACGGGCCAGTGTCACCAACAGTCATTTTCGCAAATGAGTCCCGCGTCAGTTCACCGAGCCATGTACCCGACTTCGTAATGAAGTACTCGTTCGATCCAGGTAACCGGGCCGAGATATTTCCCCCCGAGCCCAGCACTAGTCCAGACGACACAGCAGAGCAGGCATGAATAATTAACCGATCTATCAGCCCCTCAGGTGTCTTATGTATCATTTCTCCCTCTTTTCATTGGTTCAATTCCGAACCCTCATCATCGAAAACTGGAACCTTCCCTCGCGAAAGAATGACCGCGCGTACAGGATAGGAAGGTGAGTTCTATCAAAATGCAACTGATGAAGCCCCAAGAAAGACTCATCACGGGCCTCCATCGAGAGTCCAAAGTCGCTTCCAACCACAGCGTGCACGTCCGTCGATGCGTATTTGATCGAATGACCCACGAGGTCGCAAAGGGTGAAAATCGACCCATGCATTTCCTCGACATCGAACTCTGCAGGAAAGATTCCGGCTCGAATAACCTCGAAAGAAACCGCGACCATTGCTCCGTCAGCTTCGACCTCACGTCGAGTCTCAATAACTCTTTCCCCGTCGCCAAGCCGGAGAACGTCTCTCTCATCTTCGGTGGGCGTCCGAACGCATTTGTCCGTGTAGCGTATTGTGGGATCCATCCCGGCGTTAGCGATTGTTTGCGACATCGATGTCAACTCCGACAGGTTTGAAGCCATAACAGCCTGGGCATCCGTCACGAATGTTCCCGAGCCGTGCCGACGGATCACGAGGCCCTGAGCCGCTAACTCCTGTAACGCCGACCGCAAGGTGTTCCGCGAGACGCCCAACTCAGAAGCTAGCGTCGGCTCGGACGCCAGTGCTTCCCCCGGCTCCCACTCACCCGCGTAAATGCGGTTCCTTAATTCTGCCGCGACATCTGCCGCAGCTCCGAGGTTCGGAGTTCTCATTGCCGGCGGAGTCAAAGCCGTACCCGTTTGCGAGTAAATGGGCCGCGAGTTCATGTCACTGTCCTTCGTGTAGTTTGGCGTGTAATGTTTCTATTCCATGCGCGGTCAACATCTCCTCACTTGCCAGTTCAAAACCGTCCCATGTGAAACCCGGTGCCATGGTTGTACCCAGTAGTGTCCATTCGCCCAACGACATCGAGCCCTGCCAGACGCCTGCCTCCACCACGTGCTGGGGCCTCTGGCCCGCCCTCAGATCCATGCCGAGAATTACCTCTGACCTGCGACCCAAGTCATCAATCTGGACCAGGAGTAGAGGCGCTCCCGCATACCAGTGGTAGACCTCTGAACCGCTGAGCCTGTGGAGTTCTGACCACTGGTCGCCACCAACGAGGTAGTAGATCGCGGTGGAGTTATCATCGATAAATGTCTGCCGGTGTAGGCCGCCTTCTTGGTCTAGCTCGGTAAGATCGAGTAGTTTGGCTACCTCGTCACGAGTCAACGGATTCATGGTCTGCTTCCTCTCTTGTCTTCCTAAAGTTGAAAGTGGTCAGCAAGAGTGCCAGTAGTGTCACAACATATGGAGCAGCATCTGTGACTTGGGTCGGAATCCCAACACCCTGCGCACGAAAACCGATCGCCTCGGCAGCACCGAATAGTGTTGCCGCGCCGAGGACACCAATCGGGTGTGAACGTGCAAGCATGACGGAAACGACCGCGATCCAGCCACGACCAGCTGACATCTCTTCAGAAAACTGCACCACATTACCCAACGAGAGCTGCGCGCCTCCTAGGCCACACAGGAGCCCCGACAGGATAACTGCCGCATACTTGTACGTAACTGGATTGACGCCGAGCGTTTGAGCGGCAAGTGGTTTCTCACCTACACCGCGGAGTCTGAGTCCTGCGGGCGTTCGGAAGATTACAATCCAGAAGACGAAAACGAGAATGAACGCCAGATATCCAAGAATTGTTTGATTGAACAGTGCGTTGCCAACCCACGGAATATCCGCGAGCAACGGGATGCGATAGGTCTCCAGTCCGACGATTCGCGGATCAACGAATGTTCCCGAGGTGTTGAAAAGGCCAACCAACAGGAACGATGTGATTCCTGTTGCGAGAATATTCATTGCGACGCCCACGACGATCGGCTCTGCCCCTCGATTGACGCTTCCGTACGCCAAAATAAGTGTGAAGATTCCCGATGCGGTCATCGCACCAAGCGCACCTAGGAGCGCACTCCCGGTGAAGTAGGACGTGGCAACCGCAAAGAACGCTCCTACCAAGAGCTGGCCCTCCAACGCGATATTGAAGATCCCCGCCTTGTCACAAATCAATCCACCGAGCGCGGCGAAAAGGATCGGAATTAACGCCCGAACGATTGAATCTATCAGCGCTGCATCAAACATTAATTCGCATTCCCTTCTGCAACGGCAACCGTTTCATCCGTAGGTTGCAATGCATCTGCATGATCGGACGCGTGCTCACGAGCGATACTTCTTCGACGCTTCTTGAAATTCGGCAAAGTGACCCTGAATACGATCAGGATAATTACGACACCTTGGATCACGGAGGCGATCTGCGGCGACATACCTAGTCCGCGACTCATCGCACTTGCGCCCGCCATGATCGCGCCGAAGAATGCTCCAGCAGCAAGGACGGCAAACGGACGATACATCGCAAGCAATGCGACCATGAGCCCTGTCCAGGCATAGCCCGAAGACAGCAAGGCTCCGTCAATCAATCGCGTCTCTGGCGCTCCGATCGTCAGAAGTACTCCAACAAGACCGGCGATGCCACCAGAGAGCGTCATGACCTGGAGTGTCAGTTTCCGTTCGTGACCGCCACCATATTCGATGAATCTGGGATTTATTCCATTGATCCCCGATTCGTAGCCGAAGATGGTGTTCCTATTAACGTAGGCCATCCCGACAACAACCAGCAGGATGATGACGAAAGACCAATTGATTGAACTACCGATCGTTGAAACCAAGTTGCCTCGACCCAGACCGTTAGATACCGATTGACCGAGCCCAGAGTTTAATGGCAACAACATCGGAATCTGCACGTCGAGCCGGATTTGTTCGGTCGCTACCATCTGTGACGTCTGATCCTTCAAGGGGTATCGGATCATCCAAGAGGAGAAGAATCTTGCCGGGTAGGACAGTAGGAGCGAGGTGATAAGAATTGGCACCCCAGGCCAGAACTGTAGTACCGCCGACACCAACGCCCACAGAGCGCCCCCCGCGATTCCTCCTAGAATTGCGCATATCATAACGATAATTCCGGGTCCCGGCATATATAGCGCAACTATGCCGCCGACCAAGCCACCCATGATCATCTGACCTTCGGTACCGATGTTCAAGATGCCGGATCGAAACGCGACAGCTGTTGCCATCGCCATACCGACAAGCGGGATCGCACGCTGGATTGTATTGGTAATTCCCGACGGAGAAAGAATTGATCCTTCAGCCATCGTTAAGTATGCCTCAACCGGGGAGTACCCAGCCAAGAGGATGAAGATAGCGCCAACGACAAAGGCCAACACGATTGACAGCGGAATTGGGCCGGTCAGCCAACGTACAAATGCATTACCGTTATTCCTCATCTGACACCGTCCCTCCGGCCATCAATAGGCCAAGCTTGCTCTCAGTCGCCTCACTGACAGGCATTTGGGCAACGATTTCACCCTCGTACATCACGGCTACGCGGGTCGACAATGAGAGAATTTCGCTCAGTTCGGCACTAATCAGAAGGATTCCGCCACCGGAATCGCGGTAATCGGTCAATGTAGAATGAATGAACTCAATTGCACCGATATCGACACCTCTGGTTGGTTGTTCCGCAACTAGTAGTGGAGATTCGTGCTCCATCTCACGCGCAATGAGAATCTTCTGTAAGTTTCCACCCGACAGAGTCCCTACAGCGACATTTTCATTGGCAATCTTCACCGAAAATTTGTCGATGAGTCTCCGCGCAAACGACTTTCGCGCGGGAAGATCGATGATCCCCTTCCGCTTTGTGAGCTCCTCGCCGTAGTGGTGTCCCATGGCGAGGTTTTCCTCTGCTGAGGCCGTCGTCGCCGCGCCCACTCCCTGTCGATCCTCGGGGATGTACGCCAAACCCGCCTCACGCCGCGTTCGAACAGATGCGTTTGTGACTTCTTTGTCCATGACGGAGATCGAGCCGTGCTCCACTGGCGTCAAACCTGCGATTGCACTTGCAAGTTCTGTCTGGCCATTGCCAGCGACACCCGCGATACCAAGAATTTCACCCTGACGCACTGTTAGCGACAAGTCCTTAACCTTCGCTTGTTTTTGAGAATCGCGAACGCTGAGATTTTCAACTTTCAGGACAGGCCGGCCAGGGTCAAACTGCGAAGGAGCTTGAGTCAGATCAACATCACGACCAGTCATCGCCTGAGTCACTGATTCGGGTGTCGCCTCAGACGTCTTCATCCGGGCAACCACACGTCCGTCACGCAAAACAGTCACGCGATCCGAAATATCCATCACCTCGCGCAGCTTATGCGTAATGAGAATGATTGTCTGTCCCTGTTGCTTAAGATGGCGTAGCACGCCAAAAAGCTGATCCGTCTCCTGTGGTGTCAATACCGCGGTTGGTTCGTCCAGAATTAGCACCTTCGCACCGCGGTAGAGAACCTTGATGATCTCTGCGCGTTGGAGCAGACCCACCGGCGCATTTGCAACGCGCACGCGCGGATCCACATCAAGCCCGAAGCGTGTCGCAAAATCTTCAACGATCTTGATCGCTTCCTCCCGGTCGATCAGCACACCCTTGGTCGGCTCCTTACGAAATACCACATTCTCGGCGACGGACATTGAGGGAAACATCTGGAATTCTTGGAACACCATTCCGATTCCAGCCCTGATCGCATCGAGCGGGCTCGAAAAGTGCACTTCCTTTCCTTCGAGGAAGATAGAGCCCTCATCGGGAGTGTAGAGGCCTGAAAGAATTGACATTAAGACTGACTTGCCGGCGCCATTTTCCCCCATGAGCGCATGGATCTCTCCCTTCTTGACTGAAAAAGTCACGTCATCATTCGCGAGGACCCCGGGGAACTGCTTTGTAATGCCCCTCATCTCAACATCTAACACTGCAACCCTCCTTTCTTTATAGACAAGGGAGGGGTCGAGAAGTGTTTCGACCCCTCCCGATGGATTTAGTTGAACTTGCCGGTAGCATCCGGCGGCGTGATTTCGCCGTCGATGATCTGCTGCTTTATCGTTGCAAGCTGCTCAACGACCTCCGGGTGCTCCATGACCGTGCATTGTGAATCCTCAGCACCAGGTGCGAGAGACACGATGTCCATGCCACCCTCTGCAAGCCCGAAGGAACTAAATTGGTCGGCGGTGCCGGCATCGATGTCGGCAATTAGTTGCGGAATAAGAGTATCCATCAACTTCAGAGTGCCGTCACCTACACCGCCAGGAGTGAGCGGACACTGGTTGACGTCAACGCCGTAGCCTGTCACACCGCCCTCGCCTGTAGCCTCAAAGACTCCACCGTTGGAGCCTGAAGCCACCGCGAAGATATGATCCACGTCTTGAGCCACAAGCGCAGCTGCCTGTTCCTTGGCACGCGCCGGATCTGAGAACGGGCTATCGCCTCCGATGAATAGTTGCTGATCGGCAACGTCCGGGTTTGCATCCTTTGCCCCCTGAGCGAACGCATCAGTGTAACGGTGGATGAATGGAATATCGACGGCACCGACAGACCCGATATTGTTGGTTTCCGTGAGCAGACCGGCCTCGTAACCGAGCAGGTAGGCCGCCTCGTGTTCGCGGAAGACCGCGCAATACATGTTTGGCGGGTACGGCTCGTCGGGGCAGTCATCAATATGGATGAACTTCTGATCGGGGTAACGCTCAGCGTACTCGAATGCCACGTCGGTGTACGAGAACGTAATCGTCACGATGTAATCAGGGCTCTCCGAAACAGCCTGATCCATGTTTTGACGGATCGAGGTCTGCTCAGAACTACCTTCATAAACCTTAGCTGTTCCGCCGTTCTGCTCCGCCGCTTGCTCAACGCCGATCTTGCCCGACTCTAGAAACTTGTTCACTCCAATAGGATCATTTGTCAGGTAGATGTAGGTCGGACCGCCCGATCCGCCTCCATCGCCTCCCGAACCAGCTTCACCTTCTTCGCTGCATGCTGCCAGTGACAGTGCAAGCGCCGCTGTGCCGACGAGTGCCGCCAGCTTGTACTTCGCCTTTGAAGTAACCACGATTTCCTCCTAATTAGTTTGATCGTGTGCGAATGGGGCCTAGGGGAACCGTCGAGGGAGACTCTCCTCGATCAACGCGTATCACTCTGCGATCAGTCACAATGGCCGTAATGTTCTCGTGCGGGGTGACGTCAAAAGCGGGATTAATCGCCTGAGTCTCCTCTGGAGCAGTGCGTACCCCGTGGAAGTTCACAACCTCCTCGGTCCCGCGATCTTCGATTTCAATATCAGCACCCGTCTTCGTCTCCATGTCAATGGTGGATTCAGGAGCCACCACGATCACAGGGAGGTTCATTGCCTTCGCCCCTAGAGACAGGGAGTAGGTTCCGATCTTGTTGGCGGTGTCGCCATTTGCCGTAATCCGGTCCGCGCCCGCGAAGAACGCCTGAGCGAAGCCTCTTCTGAGAAGAAACGGTCCCGCGGAATCGACAATAAGGCGATACGGAGCGCCCATCTGCTCGAGCTCCCACGCCGTCAGGCGCGAACCCTGAAGGAGCGGTCGCGTCTCAACAGGGAGTGCCTCCTTGAGCGTGCCACGCTCAAACATGGTTTGAATGACGCCGAGGGCCGTACCGCGCTCCACGCACGCCAACCCTCCCGTGTTACAAACGGTCATGATCGCGTGTTGACCTTCTCCAAGCAGCTCTTCTATAAGATCCGCGCCGTACTGCCCCATGGAATAACACGAGGCAATATCCTCATCGCGAATCGCGAGCGCTTCTTCAAGGATCCTGTCTTTACCCTCGTTCGCGTATTCCATCACGCGCCTCACCCCCCACGAGAGATTGACTGCGGTTGGGCGTGCGTTTGCGAGCCTACGGGAGGCGTCCTCAAGCTCCGCACCTTTCAATCCTTGCTGCGCGATAAGAGCGACTCCCATACCGCCAGCAACTCCAAGAGCCGGCGCGCCTCGCACAGCAAGTCGCTTGATGTCGTTGATCAAATCGTCGAGCTCCGTCACAGTACGAACTTCGAGTTCGCCTGGAAGTTTGGTCTGATCGATGAGCTCGATATGCCCATCAACCCAATCAATAGTCCTCATTGCCTACCTCCAATTTTCAAGTTGTTCTACAAGTATTGCCCACGTGTGCTATCTTGTCAACAAGTTGTTCCACATCTAACGCTGATGTGAACAAGTCCAAACATCGTCGTTAAAGGATTCTCGATGGATCAACAAACAATACTCGAAGCCTTCGGGTGGCTTGGCTCATTCCTTGTCGTCATGTCGCTCGTCCTGCCCAACCAGAAGAAGTTCCGATTCTGGAACCTAGTTGGAAGCGGCATCGCCGCCATCTATAATCTGCTCTTGGGCGTTTGGTCAATGGTCATCATGAACGCGGCCATCGTTATCATCGACGTCTATTGGCTCCATCGGCTCATCACCGAGGGCAGATCGACGCAACCCATTAGAATTGACAGCGAGCTCGATAGCAAGGCAACGCCAGAATCCTAGGGCGTCACCTCAGGTCTACTAAACTGCGGGATCCACGACTCCCGATGAGAATGTGTCCGGAACGGGTCACCATCCATCATGCGCATCCGCTCGGCCAACCTGCAGGAGCACGGACTCTGGGCCCGAGTACAGCCGATGCCGAGTAGCGTGGCAAACTGCCCTCTCCCCGAAATTTCGATGAGACATCGCAGCTCATTTCCCGCTCCCGCAGCGCTTGAATTTCGCGGCGTCTTAGACGCCGTATAGGCAACCTCGCCGGGCGTCGACGCAAGGCCTGCCTCGCAGTCATCAAACCCATGAGCCTCCTCCACCAGCTATACTTAGCAGAGAAGGCCTGAACGAGCAGGAGCGTCGAGCGAATACTGACCGCCCCATGTATTTCTAGCATGTTGGTGGTGAGGTGCCGGAGAGGGCCGTCTTCGCCAGAGCCGCGCGTAATCTCAGATCAACCTATCCACATGTTCGTGGCTTCGATAGCAAGGGCACGACCTGCTCCGGCACGTCGGGTAGCGCAATGTGGCAGCGTCAGAGACTCGCTAGTCTTCTTCGCGACGGGAGTCACGAATGCCCGTTACCTTGTTGACAGGTCCTGATTGGCGGGTGTTGATTGGGATTGTCGGCCAGCCGCCCTGGCATGGTGTCTTGCCCCTGTCTATCCAATGATCCGGGGGGGTGTTGCCACCAGGGTCGGTTGCCAGCATGTGATCGCTGATTAGGGGCTCGGCACCAAGGATGGATGCCTGTCGTAACGTGGATGTGAGGCGTGCTGTCTAGGCTCGGCCGACTTATGGTGCAAACCGAGAGGACAACTGCCATGAGAACTGACCGACCAGACATTTTTCTAGGACTGGACGTCGGCAAGACCGACCACTGGGCCTGCGCACTAACCGATTCCGGGCAGGTGTTATGGAATAAGACCCTGCCCAACAACGAACAAAAACTCACTGATATCTACACGAATCTGTCAGCGAAAGGCTCTGTGCTGGTGGTCGTGGATCAGCCGGCAACAATCGGCGCTCTCGCCATCGCGGTCGCCCAACATATGGGCATCGAGGTCGCCTACCTGCCGGGGCTGACCATGCGCCGGATCGCTGACCTATACCCGGGCGAGGCGAAGACTGATGAAAAGGATGCGTTCATTATCGCTGACGCAGCCCGCAGCCTTCCCCACATCCTGCGACAGCTCACCAAGACCGACCAGGACGAGGCAGGACTGGCGATGCTCACCGGTTTCGACCTTGACCTCTCACAGCAGGTCAATCAAGTCTCCAACCGGATCCGCGGGCTGTTCACCCAAATCCACCCTGAACTGGAAAGAGTTCTCGGACCACGCCTGGAACATGACGCAATCCTCGAAGTGCTCGCTACCTGGCCAACCCCGCAGGCTCTACGCAAAGCCGGGCGAGCGAGAATCGATGCGAAACTCAAAAAGCACGGAGCTCGCCGCCACACAGCATGGACCGAGGATATTCTTACCGCGCTAGCGAAGCAGTCGGTGACAGTCACCGGCACCGAAGCCGCGGGCCTTGTCATACCGCACCTGGCTCGCCAACTGTTGAGTCTGCACGCTCAACGCGCCGATGTTGCAACCGAGGTAGAGAAGATCGTGGCCACCCACCCTCTTTACCTGGTCCTGAGATCCATGCCCGGCATCGGTCTCAGGACCGCCGCCATGATCATCGCCGAGCTCTCCGGCAAGACATTTACCAGCTCCGCCGCCCTGGCCTCCTACGCTGGCCTGGCACCGACCACCCGACAGTCCGGGTCATCGATCAAGTCTGAACGAGTCAGCCACTCAGGCAACAAACGCCTCAAACGTGCCCTGTTCCTGTCAGCTTTCGCCGTGATCCGCACCGACCCGGTCAGCCGCACCTACTACGACCGCAAACGAGCACAAGGCAAACGACACAACCAAGCCATCATCGCCCTCGCCCACCGCAGACTCACAGTCCTGTACGCCATGCTCCGAGACGGCACCCTCTACGACGTCCCCGACACCGCCCTGGCAGCTTGACACACAACATAGGGGCACCCCCCAAAAAACCCATTTGTGGCGTCTAGCCTAGAGAGAGATCAAAGTGTTCAGTGACGCCTCGAGAGTTGCCTCAACCGCCTTCGCAACGATGTCGCGATCTGGTTCATAGGACGTCATTGTCTCGTCCTCATCCTTTAATGGGTTGCCATCGATGGCGAGCACCGCACCCGCACGAACCCTGTGGATCGAGGCGGTAATGAGCAGTGCGGCCACTTCCATCTCAACGCCCATGACTCCGGCATCGCGCCACATAGCTTGGTCATTTCCAAGGATCGGACTTGGATAAAAGTTGGCGCTTGTCAGAACGAGACCCGCGTGGGCCGTCAGCCCAGAATCCTTTGCTTTTTCCACGAGCTTGGAGGTCACTTCCAGATCCGACACGGCTGGATAATTCATAGGCACCACGAGCTCGGAGTAGCCGTCGCAACGTACCGCGCCTGTAGCAATTAAGAGGTCGCCGTCAACCACGTTTGGCTGAACACCACCTGCGGTGCCAGCGCGAACGATGAACTTCGCCCCACCCCGGCACAGCTCCTCGAAACAACACGCAGCGCCAGCCGCACCAACCCCGTGCGACACAACGGTGACTTTCTTTCCGTTGTACGTTCCAGAGTACGAATGGTACTCACGGTTCTTGGCAATCGGCATGGCGTCATTAAGCAGACCCGCAGCTTTCTCGGCGCGCTTCGGATCACCAACAACGAGCACCCGATCGCTAAGTTCCGCAACCGGAATCTGCGTTAGGGCGAGCGTCTCGTCATGGCCCTGACGAATAGGTGTGTATACCTTCTTTGACATGGAAACTCCTAAATCTAAATATCTGTCAATGCTTCGTGGCACTGGCAGGAATCATCAACTTCTAACATTTCAACGAGAGTCGCGAGTGCCTTCTTGATGCGTGGCTGGCCGTCAGCGGTAGTACGCCAGACGAGTCCCGCAGTTACGGGATCGTCCTGCATACCCTCGACGCCAGCGTCGAGGTCCGATACGAACGACAGGTTGCAGACGCACATGCCAAGCTCACGCGCGAGAGTTGTCTCTGGATGTTGTGTCATCGAGATCACAGAGAATCCCAGATTCTGGAAGACCTGCGACTCTGCACGCGTCGAGAAACGCGGCCCCTGAATAACCACCGCCGTTCCCCCGTCGTGGAACTTCTCATCAAGCGCTCCGAGAGCGGCGACGGCCGAGTCGTGCAACCGCGGGCAATACGGATCCGCAACCGATACGTGCACAACGTTTGGCCCCTCGAAGAAGGTTTGGTCACGCCCCCACGTCCTATCAAAATATTGGTCCGTGATGACGAAATCTCCGGGAGCATAGTCGGCTCTCAAGGAACCCACAACCGATGACGTTACGAGCGTCGTCACTCCGAGATTGTCCATTGCCTTGAGGTTTGCTCGATAGTTGATGAGGTGCGGGGGGACCCCGTGGTCTTTACCGTGGCGGGTCATGAAGGCGACCTCCTTGCCGCCGATCTCACCAATCGAGACCTCCGAGGAGGGACGACCATACTCAGTGTCAACCGTTACGTGCTCTGGATCTTCTAGGAGCTCGTACAGCCCCGACCCTCCAATAATACCTACCTTTGGCATGTCATTCACCATCCTGCTACAGCGGACATTCCTCCGTCTACTACGAGGTCATGTCCAGATATGAAACTGGCCGAGTCTGACGAGAGAAAGACGCAAGCTCGGCCAATGTCTTGCGGATTCGCAGTTCTTTGAAGTGGCACTCCAGCCATCCAGCTGTTGTAGCCGGCCGGCCAGCTTTCAGCGAGACTGCCGTCGCTGTCTATAAGTCCGGGTGAGACTGAGTTCGCGCGAATTCCGTATCGTCCAAGTTCGAGAGCCAGATTCCGAGTAAACATCTTGACGCCTGCCTTTGAAGCATCATAGTGCGCATGATTCATCGCCGGCACCGATGCCTCAACCGAGGCAATATTGATAACGCTCCCGGACACCTTCTTGTCGATCATGTGCGTTGTAACAGCCTTCGAAACGATGAAAGTTCCGTTGAGGTTAACATCAACCACTTTTCTCCACTGCTCGACTGTCAAGTCTGCAAAGGAGGTGACTGGCTGGATACCCGCATTGTTGACGAGAACGTCGATCTGCCCAAAATGCTGCGCAACATCGTCAACCATGGCCTTGGCATCCGCCTCCGAGCAAACGTCGCCTGTCACCTGCCCCACAGTGGCGCCAAGTTCGCGCAAGTTCTCGGCTAGCTTGTTGCCTTGGTCATTTTCAACAAGTGAATGGACTATGACAGTTGCGCCGGCCCTGGCAACCTCATAAGAAATCCCTGTGCCTAGCTTGCCGTCGGCACCAGTAATGAGGACGACCTTGTTCTGTAGTTCTTTCATGCGTGAATCAGCTCCACTCCTTCTGGGAATTTGGTTTTACTATCGCCAAGCAGCATCGCTTGGAAGGTATTCCTGGCTGCCTGTTCGAGCAATGACGCGCGGCGGAACGCCATCTCGGGGTCTTCGCCCACAGTGCAGCTTCCGTGGTGCGATAAGACCACACAGTTGTGTTCTGTCATCTGGCGAGCAGACTCATCGGCGAGCTCATCTGAGCCATTTGGGTAATACGGGACAACGCCTACTGACTTCACGTAAAGCGCGTCGTCCAGTGTAAAGAATCTAATCTTGTGTCCGAGTGCGCTCAGCAGGACGGTATTTTGCGGATGTAAATGAAATACCGAGTTCACGTCGTCGCGCGCTTCGTAGATCCTGTCGTGTAGCTTCCATTCACTCGAAGGTCGGGTCTCGAACGGGCCAGTGTCACCAACAGTCATTTTCGCAAATGAGTCCCGCGTCAGTTCACCGAGCCATGTACCCGACTTCGTAATGAAGTACTCGTTCGATCCAGGTAACCGGGCCGAGATATTTCCCCCCGAGCCCAGCACTAGTCCAGACGACACAGCAGAGCAGGCATGAATAATTAACCGATCTATCAGCCCCTCAGGTGTCTTATGTATCATTTCTCCCTCTTTTCATTGGTTCAATTCCGAACCCTCATCATCGAAAACTGGAACCTTCCCTCGCGAAAGAATGACCGCGCGTACAGGATAGGAAGGTGAGTTCTATCAAAATGCAACTGATGAAGCCCCAAGAAAGACTCATCACGGGCCTCCATCGAGAGTCCAAAGTCGCTTCCAACCACAGCGTGCACGTCCGTCGATGCGTATTTGATCGAATGACCCACGAGGTCGCAAAGGGTGAAAATCGACCCATGCATTTCCTCGACATCGAACTCTGCAGGAAAGATTCCGGCTCGAATAACCTCGAAAGAAACCGCGACCATTGCTCCGTCAGCTTCGACCTCACGTCGAGTCTCAATAACTCTTTCCCCGTCGCCAAGCCGGAGAACGTCTCTCTCATCTTCGGTGGGCGTCCGAACGCATTTGTCCGTGTAGCGTATTGTGGGATCCATCCCGGCGTTAGCGATTGTTTGCGACATCGATGTCAACTCCGACAGGTTTGAAGCCATAACAGCCTGGGCATCCGTCACGAATGTTCCCGAGCCGTGCCGACGGATCACGAGGCCCTGAGCCGCTAACTCCTGTAACGCCGACCGCAAGGTGTTCCGCGAGACGCCCAACTCAGAAGCTAGCGTCGGCTCGGACGCCAGTGCTTCCCCCGGCTCCCACTCACCCGCGTAAATGCGGTTCCTTAATTCTGCCGCGACATCTGCCGCAGCTCCGAGGTTCGGAGTTCTCATTGCCGGCGGAGTCAAAGCCGTACCCGTTTGCGAGTAAATGGGCCGCGAGTTCATGTCACTGTCCTTCGTGTAGTTTGGCGTGTAATGTTTCTATTCCATGCGCGGTCAACATCTCCTCACTTGCCAGTTCAAAACCGTCCCATGTGAAACCCGGTGCCATGGTTGTACCCAGTAGTGTCCATTCGCCCAACGACATCGAGCCCTGCCAGACGCCTGCCTCCACCACGTGCTGGGGCCTCTGGCCCGCCCTCAGATCCATGCCGAGAATTACCTCTGACCTGCGACCCAAGTCATCAATCTGGACCAGGAGTAGAGGCGCTCCCGCATACCAGTGGTAGACCTCTGAACCGCTGAGCCTGTGGAGTTCTGACCACTGGTCGCCACCAACGAGGTAGTAGATCGCGGTGGAGTTATCATCGATAAATGTCTGCCGGTGTAGGCCGCCTTCTTGGTCTAGCTCGGTAAGATCGAGTAGTTTGGCTACCTCGTCACGAGTCAACGGATTCATGGTCTGCTTCCTCTCTTGTCTTCCTAAAGTTGAAAGTGGTCAGCAAGAGTGCCAGTAGTGTCACAACATATGGAGCAGCATCTGTGACTTGGGTCGGAATCCCAACACCCTGCGCACGAAAACCGATCGCCTCGGCAGCACCGAATAGTGTTGCCGCGCCGAGGACACCAATCGGGTGTGAACGTGCAAGCATGACGGAAACGACCGCGATCCAGCCACGACCAGCTGACATCTCTTCAGAAAACTGCACCACATTACCCAACGAGAGCTGCGCGCCTCCTAGGCCACACAGGAGCCCCGACAGGATAACTGCCGCATACTTGTACGTAACTGGATTGACGCCGAGCGTTTGAGCGGCAAGTGGTTTCTCACCTACACCGCGGAGTCTGAGTCCTGCGGGCGTTCGGAAGATTACAATCCAGAAGACGAAAACGAGAATGAACGCCAGATATCCAAGAATTGTTTGATTGAACAGTGCGTTGCCAACCCACGGAATATCCGCGAGCAACGGGATGCGATAGGTCTCCAGTCCGACGATTCGCGGATCAACGAATGTTCCCGAGGTGTTGAAAAGGCCAACCAACAGGAACGATGTGATTCCTGTTGCGAGAATATTCATTGCGACGCCCACGACGATCGGCTCTGCCCCTCGATTGACGCTTCCGTACGCCAAAATAAGTGTGAAGATTCCCGATGCGGTCATCGCACCAAGCGCACCTAGGAGCGCACTCCCGGTGAAGTAGGACGTGGCAACCGCAAAGAACGCTCCTACCAAGAGCTGGCCCTCCAACGCGATATTGAAGATCCCCGCCTTGTCACAAATCAATCCACCGAGCGCGGCGAAAAGGATCGGAATTAACGCCCGAACGATTGAATCTATCAGCGCTGCATCAAACATTAATTCGCATTCCCTTCTGCAACGGCAACCGTTTCATCCGTAGGTTGCAATGCATCTGCATGATCGGACGCGTGCTCACGAGCGATACTTCTTCGACGCTTCTTGAAATTCGGCAAAGTGACCCTGAATACGATCAGGATAATTACGACACCTTGGATCACGGAGGCGATCTGCGGCGACATACCTAGTCCGCGACTCATCGCACTTGCGCCCGCCATGATCGCGCCGAAGAATGCTCCAGCAGCAAGGACGGCAAACGGACGATACATCGCAAGCAATGCGACCATGAGCCCTGTCCAGGCATAGCCCGAAGACAGCAAGGCTCCGTCAATCAATCGCGTCTCTGGCGCTCCGATCGTCAGAAGTACTCCAACAAGACCGGCGATGCCACCAGAGAGCGTCATGACCTGGAGTGTCAGTTTCCGTTCGTGACCGCCACCATATTCGATGAATCTGGGATTTATTCCATTGATCCCCGATTCGTAGCCGAAGATGGTGTTCCTATTAACGTAGGCCATCCCGACAACAACCAGCAGGATGATGACGAAAGACCAATTGATTGAACTACCGATCGTTGAAACCAAGTTGCCTCGACCCAGACCGTTAGATACCGATTGACCGAGCCCAGAGTTTAATGGCAACAACATCGGAATCTGCACGTCGAGCCGGATTTGTTCGGTCGCTACCATCTGTGACGTCTGATCCTTCAAGGGGTATCGGATCATCCAAGAGGAGAAGAATCTTGCCGGGTAGGACAGTAGGAGCGAGGTGATAAGAATTGGCACCCCAGGCCAGAACTGTAGTACCGCCGACACCAACGCCCACAGAGCGCCCCCCGCGATTCCTCCTAGAATTGCGCATATCATAACGATAATTCCGGGTCCCGGCATATATAGCGCAACTATGCCGCCGACCAAGCCACCCATGATCATCTGACCTTCGGTACCGATGTTCAAGATGCCGGATCGAAACGCGACAGCTGTTGCCATCGCCATACCGACAAGCGGGATCGCACGCTGGATTGTATTGGTAATTCCCGACGGAGAAAGAATTGATCCTTCAGCCATCGTTAAGTATGCCTCAACCGGGGAGTACCCAGCCAAGAGGATGAAGATAGCGCCAACGACAAAGGCCAACACGATTGACAGCGGAATTGGGCCGGTCAGCCAACGTACAAATGCATTACCGTTATTCCTCATCTGACACCGTCCCTCCGGCCATCAATAGGCCAAGCTTGCTCTCAGTCGCCTCACTGACAGGCATTTGGGCAACGATTTCACCCTCGTACATCACGGCTACGCGGGTCGACAATGAGAGAATTTCGCTCAGTTCGGCACTAATCAGAAGGATTCCGCCACCGGAATCGCGGTAATCGGTCAATGTAGAATGAATGAACTCAATTGCACCGATATCGACACCTCTGGTTGGTTGTTCCGCAACTAGTAGTGGAGATTCGTGCTCCATCTCACGCGCAATGAGAATCTTCTGTAAGTTTCCACCCGACAGAGTCCCTACAGCGACATTTTCATTGGCAATCTTCACCGAAAATTTGTCGATGAGTCTCCGCGCAAACGACTTTCGCGCGGGAAGATCGATGATCCCCTTCCGCTTTGTGAGCTCCTCGCCGTAGTGGTGTCCCATGGCGAGGTTTTCCTCTGCTGAGGCCGTCGTCGCCGCGCCCACTCCCTGTCGATCCTCGGGGATGTACGCCAAACCCGCCTCACGCCGCGTTCGAACAGATGCGTTTGTGACTTCTTTGTCCATGACGGAGATCGAGCCGTGCTCCACTGGCGTCAAACCTGCGATTGCACTTGCAAGTTCTGTCTGGCCATTGCCAGCGACACCCGCGATACCAAGAATTTCACCCTGACGCACTGTTAGCGACAAGTCCTTAACCTTCGCTTGTTTTTGAGAATCGCGAACGCTGAGATTTTCAACTTTCAGGACAGGCCGGCCAGGGTCAAACTGCGAAGGAGCTTGAGTCAGATCAACATCACGACCAGTCATCGCCTGAGTCACTGATTCGGGTGTCGCCTCAGACGTCTTCATCCGGGCAACCACACGTCCGTCACGCAAAACAGTCACGCGATCCGAAATATCCATCACCTCGCGCAGCTTATGCGTAATGAGAATGATTGTCTGTCCCTGTTGCTTAAGATGGCGTAGCACGCCAAAAAGCTGATCCGTCTCCTGTGGTGTCAATACCGCGGTTGGTTCGTCCAGAATTAGCACCTTCGCACCGCGGTAGAGAACCTTGATGATCTCTGCGCGTTGGAGCAGACCCACCGGCGCATTTGCAACGCGCACGCGCGGATCCACATCAAGCCCGAAGCGTGTCGCAAAATCTTCAACGATCTTGATCGCTTCCTCCCGGTCGATCAGCACACCCTTGGTCGGCTCCTTACGAAATACCACATTCTCGGCGACGGACATTGAGGGAAACATCTGGAATTCTTGGAACACCATTCCGATTCCAGCCCTGATCGCATCGAGCGGGCTCGAAAAGTGCACTTCCTTTCCTTCGAGGAAGATAGAGCCCTCATCGGGAGTGTAGAGGCCTGAAAGAATTGACATTAAGACTGACTTGCCGGCGCCATTTTCCCCCATGAGCGCATGGATCTCTCCCTTCTTGACTGAAAAAGTCACGTCATCATTCGCGAGGACCCCGGGGAACTGCTTTGTAATGCCCCTCATCTCAACATCTAACACTGCAACCCTCCTTTCTTTATAGACAAGGGAGGGGTCGAGAAGTGTTTCGACCCCTCCCGATGGATTTAGTTGAACTTGCCGGTAGCATCCGGCGGCGTGATTTCGCCGTCGATGATCTGCTGCTTTATCGTTGCAAGCTGCTCAACGACCTCCGGGTGCTCCATGACCGTGCATTGTGAATCCTCAGCACCAGGTGCGAGAGACACGATGTCCATGCCACCCTCTGCAAGCCCGAAGGAACTAAATTGGTCGGCGGTGCCGGCATCGATGTCGGCAATTAGTTGCGGAATAAGAGTATCCATCAACTTCAGAGTGCCGTCACCTACACCGCCAGGAGTGAGCGGACACTGGTTGACGTCAACGCCGTAGCCTGTCACACCGCCCTCGCCTGTAGCCTCAAAGACTCCACCGTTGGAGCCTGAAGCCACCGCGAAGATATGATCCACGTCTTGAGCCACAAGCGCAGCTGCCTGTTCCTTGGCACGCGCCGGATCTGAGAACGGGCTATCGCCTCCGATGAATAGTTGCTGATCGGCAACGTCCGGGTTTGCATCCTTTGCCCCCTGAGCGAACGCATCAGTGTAACGGTGGATGAATGGAATATCGACGGCACCGACAGACCCGATATTGTTGGTTTCCGTGAGCAGACCGGCCTCGTAACCGAGCAGGTAGGCCGCCTCGTGTTCGCGGAAGACCGCGCAATACATGTTTGGCGGGTACGGCTCGTCGGGGCAGTCATCAATATGGATGAACTTCTGATCGGGGTAACGCTCAGCGTACTCGAATGCCACGTCGGTGTACGAGAACGTAATCGTCACGATGTAATCAGGGCTCTCCGAAACAGCCTGATCCATGTTTTGACGGATCGAGGTCTGCTCAGAACTACCTTCATAAACCTTAGCTGTTCCGCCGTTCTGCTCCGCCGCTTGCTCAACGCCGATCTTGCCCGACTCTAGAAACTTGTTCACTCCAATAGGATCATTTGTCAGGTAGATGTAGGTCGGACCGCCCGATCCGCCTCCATCGCCTCCCGAACCAGCTTCACCTTCTTCGCTGCATGCTGCCAGTGACAGTGCAAGCGCCGCTGTGCCGACGAGTGCCGCCAGCTTGTACTTCGCCTTTGAAGTAACCACGATTTCCTCCTAATTAGTTTGATCGTGTGCGAATGGGGCCTAGGGGAACCGTCGAGGGAGACTCTCCTCGATCAACGCGTATCACTCTGCGATCAGTCACAATGGCCGTAATGTTCTCGTGCGGGGTGACGTCAAAAGCGGGATTAATCGCCTGAGTCTCCTCTGGAGCAGTGCGTACCCCGTGGAAGTTCACAACCTCCTCGGTCCCGCGATCTTCGATTTCAATATCAGCACCCGTCTTCGTCTCCATGTCAATGGTGGATTCAGGAGCCACCACGATCACAGGGAGGTTCATTGCCTTCGCCCCTAGAGACAGGGAGTAGGTTCCGATCTTGTTGGCGGTGTCGCCATTTGCCGTAATCCGGTCCGCGCCCGCGAAGAACGCCTGAGCGAAGCCTCTTCTGAGAAGAAACGGTCCCGCGGAATCGACAATAAGGCGATACGGAGCGCCCATCTGCTCGAGCTCCCACGCCGTCAGGCGCGAACCCTGAAGGAGCGGTCGCGTCTCAACAGGGAGTGCCTCCTTGAGCGTGCCACGCTCAAACATGGTTTGAATGACGCCGAGGGCCGTACCGCGCTCCACGCACGCCAACCCTCCCGTGTTACAAACGGTCATGATCGCGTGTTGACCTTCTCCAAGCAGCTCTTCTATAAGATCCGCGCCGTACTGCCCCATGGAATAACACGAGGCAATATCCTCATCGCGAATCGCGAGCGCTTCTTCAAGGATCCTGTCTTTACCCTCGTTCGCGTATTCCATCACGCGCCTCACCCCCCACGAGAGATTGACTGCGGTTGGGCGTGCGTTTGCGAGCCTACGGGAGGCGTCCTCAAGCTCCGCACCTTTCAATCCTTGCTGCGCGATAAGAGCGACTCCCATACCGCCAGCAACTCCAAGAGCCGGCGCGCCTCGCACAGCAAGTCGCTTGATGTCGTTGATCAAATCGTCGAGCTCCGTCACAGTACGAACTTCGAGTTCGCCTGGAAGTTTGGTCTGATCGATGAGCTCGATATGCCCATCAACCCAATCAATAGTCCTCATTGCCTACCTCCAATTTTCAAGTTGTTCTACAAGTATTGCCCACGTGTGCTATCTTGTCAACAAGTTGTTCCACATCTAACGCTGATGTGAACAAGTCCAAACATCGTCGTTAAAGGATTCTCGATGGATCAACAAACAATACTCGAAGCCTTCGGGTGGCTTGGCTCATTCCTTGTCGTCATGTCGCTCGTCCTGCCCAACCAGAAGAAGTTCCGATTCTGGAACCTAGTTGGAAGCGGCATCGCCGCCATCTATAATCTGCTCTTGGGCGTTTGGTCAATGGTCATCATGAACGCGGCCATCGTTATCATCGACGTCTATTGGCTCCATCGGCTCATCACCGAGGGCAGATCGACGCAACCCATTAGAATTGACAGCGAGCTCGATAGCAAGGCAACGCCAGAATCCTAGGGCGTCACCTCAGGTCTACTAAACTGCGGGATCCACGACTCCCGATGAGAATGTGTCCGGAACGGGTCACCATCCATCATGCGCATCCGCTCGGCCAACCTGCAGGAGCACGGACTCTGGGCCCGAGTACAGCCGATGCCGAGTAGCGTGGCAAACTGCCCTCTCCCCGAAATTTCGATGAGACATCGCAGCTCATTTCCCGCTCCCGCAGCGCTTGAATTTCGCGGCGTCTTAGACGCCGTATAGGCAACCTCGCCGGGCGTCGACGCAAGGCCTGCCTCGCAGTCATCAAACCCATGAGCCTCCTCCACCAGCTATACTTAGCAGAGAAGGCCTGAACGAGCAGGAGCGTCGAGCGAATACTGACCGCCCCATGTATTTCTAGCATGTTGGTGGTGAGGTGCCGGAGAGGGCCGTCTTCGCCAGAGCCGCGCGTAATCTCAGATCAACCTATCCACATGTTCGTGGCTTCGATAGCAAGGGCACGACCTGCTCCGGCACGTCGGGTAGCGCAATGTGGCAGCGTCAGAGACTCGCTAGTCTTCTTCGCGACGGGAGTCACGAATGCCCGTTACCTTGTTGACAGGTCCTGATTGGCGGGTGTTGATTGGGATTGTCGGCCAGCCGCCCTGGCATGGTGTCTTGCCCCTGTCTATCCAATGATCCGGGGGGGTGTTGCCACCAGGGTCGGTTGCCAGCATGTGATCGCTGATTAGGGGCTCGGCACCAAGGATGGATGCCTGTCGTAACGTGGATGTGAGGCGTGCTGTCTAGGCTCGGCCGACTTATGGTGCAAACCGAGAGGACAACTGCCATGAGAACTGACCGACCAGACATTTTTCTAGGACTGGACGTCGGCAAGACCGACCACTGGGCCTGCGCACTAACCGATTCCGGGCAGGTGTTATGGAATAAGACCCTGCCCAACAACGAACAAAAACTCACTGATATCTACACGAATCTGTCAGCGAAAGGCTCTGTGCTGGTGGTCGTGGATCAGCCGGCAACAATCGGCGCTCTCGCCATCGCGGTCGCCCAACATATGGGCATCGAGGTCGCCTACCTGCCGGGGCTGACCATGCGCCGGATCGCTGACCTATACCCGGGCGAGGCGAAGACTGATGAAAAGGATGCGTTCATTATCGCTGACGCAGCCCGCAGCCTTCCCCACATCCTGCGACAGCTCACCAAGACCGACCAGGACGAGGCAGGACTGGCGATGCTCACCGGTTTCGACCTTGACCTCTCACAGCAGGTCAATCAAGTCTCCAACCGGATCCGCGGGCTGTTCACCCAAATCCACCCTGAACTGGAAAGAGTTCTCGGACCACGCCTGGAACATGACGCAATCCTCGAAGTGCTCGCTACCTGGCCAACCCCGCAGGCTCTACGCAAAGCCGGGCGAGCGAGAATCGATGCGAAACTCAAAAAGCACGGAGCTCGCCGCCACACAGCATGGACCGAGGATATTCTTACCGCGCTAGCGAAGCAGTCGGTGACAGTCACCGGCACCGAAGCCGCGGGCCTTGTCATACCGCACCTGGCTCGCCAACTGTTGAGTCTGCACGCTCAACGCGCCGATGTTGCAACCGAGGTAGAGAAGATCGTGGCCACCCACCCTCTTTACCTGGTCCTGAGATCCATGCCCGGCATCGGTCTCAGGACCGCCGCCATGATCATCGCCGAGCTCTCCGGCAAGACATTTACCAGCTCCGCCGCCCTGGCCTCCTACGCTGGCCTGGCACCGACCACCCGACAGTCCGGGTCATCGATCAAGTCTGAACGAGTCAGCCACTCAGGCAACAAACGCCTCAAACGTGCCCTGTTCCTGTCAGCTTTCGCCGTGATCCGCACCGACCCGGTCAGCCGCACCTACTACGACCGCAAACGAGCACAAGGCAAACGACACAACCAAGCCATCATCGCCCTCGCCCACCGCAGACTCACAGTCCTGTACGCCATGCTCCGAGACGGCACCCTCTACGACGTCCCCGACACCGCCCTGGCAGCTTGACACACAACATAGGGGCACCCCCCTGTTCCCCAGGTTCGAACTCGGCACTGTTTCATCGGCACAACAGACACACGGCTTAACAAATCCGCTGGTCAGAGACTTGTCACGAAGCAGCGTCCCCCTCGTAGATCACCGAAATCGAACCTCGGGACTTAAGGGGGACGTCGGGCCACAGGGTGTGTCGTTGAGATCGAACCTCGGGATCGGGCGTCGGGGATGAAGAGCTGAGGGTATTCGCGAGTGCGCTACACCCAACCTAATACGGCATAAGTTGGCACGTCAGAGCCCAGGAAGACACGTATCTCGTCGCATTTGCCAGTGAAACTTACTCCTCAGCGCGCATTCGCACAGGCAACAACGTCTCGCGCTCCAGCATTGGTGAGCCACGCCAGTGAGGGCGGCACTCGTTCTGCCCTTTATACATGTCAGGATAGGAGCGTGGTTTATTCGGATGCATCGCAAGTTTTCGGCGAGTTGATCAGCGGGGACGGCAAGAAACTCCTCTCCGAGATCACAGGTTTCCTGCCTGAAGGCCTCACCGTGCGCACCGCTCAGCCGCACCTCAACACGCTCAATGCCAAGCTTCGATCCCGAGGATACGCGCCGGATCTGATCGCAGCGGCACTGACTTTGACGAGCCTACGAATCCAGGGCAAAGCGAAATTCGGTGAAGCAGCAGCCGATATGTTTTTTACTCGTGACGGGCTCGAACAGGCCACGCGCGGTGTCATTGCCGAACGCCACGCGGCGGCATTTGTACAGGCAGGGGCGCATGCAGTGGCGGACCTTGGGTGCGGGATCGGTTCGGATTCGCGAGCCTTCGCCCAAGCGGGATTAGGAGTTGAAGCCGTCGAACTGGACGCAACGACCGCAGCCATGGCCACCGCCAATCTCTCGAGTTACCCCACTGCACGCGTGCGGGTTGCTGACGTGACGGCGCTCGATATCGACACACTGCGCACAGACGGCGTGGATGCTCTCTTCGTTGACCCCTCCAGGAGGACCGGCGCTGCACGCGGTTCGCAACGCATTTACGATCCGGAACAGTGGTCTCCGCCCTTGTCACAGGCGATTTCCTGGGCCAAGACAATCGGTCGTGTCGCCATCAAAGTTGCTCCGGGAATCGAGCATGCCACGCTGCCGCCAACCTGGCATGCGCAGTGGACCAGCGTCGACGGGGAACTGGTCGAAGCACTGCTCTACTCCCCCGCGATGGGGCTGCCAGCGGGCCGCTCCGCTTGTGTCATGCGGAGCGCTGCTTCCGGCACAGTGTTTTCGACGCTGATTGACGAGGGAGCCCGCGGAAACTGCGCTGCACGCGTTGCGCAGGCACCTGTCGGTGTCCTTGGCTCGATGCTCACTGAGCCCGATCCTGCAGTGATCCGGTCCGGAGGAATCGCCACGTTGGCCGAGCAATTCGGTGCACACCTCATTTCCGGTTCGATTGCTTACCTCACCGCAGACTCGCTACCCGCTGCCGAATGGTGGACACGGTTTGAGGTGTGCTCGGTGGTTCCTCTGCGAATGAAAGCCATCAAGAAGGCGCTTCGCGAATTCGACCCCAGCTCGGTTGAAATCAAGAAGCGCGGTGCTTCAATCGATACCGGAGCAATGCAGCGCGCTTTAGCCTCGGCGCTTTCTTCCGACTCGGATGGCGGTGAGATGACCGTTTTCGCAACACGGCTTGGCGACACTCACCGTGCAATCCTCACCCGTCGACTCGATCATGCAGGAAACCGCACTTCTCATTAGGTTCTAACCGCGTCATTCCTTTAGCTTCTAACCGCGTCATTCCTCTAGGCTCTGACCGCGTCATTGCTCACCTGACGCCTGGGGCGTCCACCTCGTTTCACTGTCTCGTATAGCCGAGACCGTTGCTCCACAGCGGCCCATACTTTGCCGATTACATGGTCGGGGTGGAAGAGATCCGACCAGGTCACACGCACGACGATCCACCCTCGTTTTTCGAGGATGTGCTGGCGCCGCATTTGCTGAGCATAGGAATCTGATACTTCAAAGCGGTTGTCTCCGTACTTGGTATAGCCGTCGAACTCAATGGCGACTTTGGCTTTTTCGAGTGCCACGTCAATGTAGAAGCATCCGCCGAGTCGATCGGCAGGTGAGCGTACTTGGGTGGTCAGACCCGTACAGCCGCCAGATTTCAACACCCACATAAGGGCCGCTTCACCAGTTGATTCGCATCCGGCATCACTATGCCTGCATATCCACTCGGCCCAGCGTCTGCGGCGAAACCCTTTCGGAAGCTGTCGAATCGCTCGTAGCCACGTCTCACGCACACGGCCTTCCTGCTTGCGCGAACGGTGCTCGACGCTCCGCTTGAACCCCGACGTCCGATTCAGCGCACCGCACATCATCGCGAATGCGCACGGCAGAGGCGCCGTGAGAGCTGCCGTCAGGGCTGTTGCGTTCACCGATGTGCACCGCAAAATCACGCACCGAGGCGAGCGACGGTGGCCACTTGGCAGCGCACGCCCCATCTGAAGGTCCAGCTGACGCGGTCTTTCGCTCATGAAGGACCGCGAGGAGTGCCGTCGGATCCGCGCCATTTTCACATGGACCGTCTGCCGCTGCGAACCTTCGCGTGCCAGCGACGCTGTCACCGATTCGCCACTGCGCTGCTCCCACCAGTAGATCACCCCTCCCTGGGTCCTGCACGATTCCAATCGAATCGTTCGCATGGTCGGAACAGCTTTTCCAGGTCGTGTGGGCACCAGCAGATGGACATCGCCGCTGAGTTCATATGTATACAAGCCGTGCACCAGTGCAGCCGATTCTCCAATCACGACTGCATCTCGGTAGGTCATGGCTGCTGCAATGATCCGCGACAGCTCAATGATTCGCCGTATTTTCCACGGCTCTGCAATGCCATCGAAAACGGCGGTCGACAGGTAAATTCCGCGCACGATCTGAATCAGTAAGCGCCCAGTTTCTGCCGCTACCTGCTTCGGGCGCTGCCGTCTCGACGTCTTGGCCATGTACCGTGCAACCCACCGCAGCGTTGGTGGACCGTGGCCGCCGTTGGCTGACTCCATCGAGCCCTTCCTTTCACATTCGCGCATTCTGAGGCCGCCGCGTTGCCCGCTCCCCCCTCGTCGATTGAGCCAGTATGCGAGAGTACGGGCACGGATGTTCAGCGGTCGCAAGCATCTGTGGAATCCGACCATCGACGAGGCAGACCTGTGGACAAGCGGGCGCACTGCCGTCTTTCAACTGTCACTCCTGCCCTACTGACCTCTTCACTTCATCCCCGAGCTTCGAATTCGATGCAGTTATTCACGCATTCTCAGGTATTTCCGGACGAAACCGCAGGTCACAGCCATCCACCCTCTTCATTCACCTCGAAAATCCCGTCGAATTCGAACCTCGGGGATGGGGAGGAAGGTGGCGCAAGAAGAAACAAGCGTAGTATCAACGGATCGAGGAGTCGCCGAACGCGAGCAGCCCCTGCCTGAATGCAATTGCCGCAACCGCGCCAAGCAGCCAGCTGCTCAACATCGACCCGCCCACGCGCCCGATCGCGATTGACGAAATTCGCCGAGTTGTCGCGCGCGCAGCCTTTCAGACTGAGACAATGATCCAGTTACTAATTCGCATGAGCGCGAGCACAACAGCCGGTGCGCACGGACATCCCTTCAACCAAAACCAGCCGCACCAGCCACCACCCGCCCACGCGTTTCATCCACCGAAAGGCCGAGAACATGCACCTCACGTTCTCCTCGTCCGAACGATCCACCATTGGCGTTGAATGGGAACTCCAGCTCATTGACAAGGATTCCAACGATCTGCGCCAGGCTGCCAACGCCATTCTGGACGCACCCGAAGCTCAGGTCGACGGCAAACTTCACCCCCACATTCAACGCGAGATGCTGCTCAACACCATCGAGATCACATCCGGAGCCCGGCACACGGTCGGTGAATGCATGCGCGACATCACCGAGACGATCGAGCTTCTCCGACCGGTCACGGACCGCCTGCGCATCGAACTCGGCAGCGCCGGAACCCACCCGTTCGCCTCTCCAGCCTTCCAGCGCGTCACTGACTCAGAGCGCTACGCAGAGCTGGTTGAACGCACACAGTACTGGGGTCGTCAGATGCTCCTGTACGGCATCCACGTCCACGTCGGCGTCGAGTCGCGAGACAAAGTGCTCCCGCTTCAATCAGCCCTCGCCTCGCGCCTGGGACATATGCAGTCACTCGCAGCATCCTCGCCCTTCTGGTCAGGACGCGACACCGGGTACGCCTCGAACCGCGCGATGGTTTTCCAGCAACTTCCCACGGCCGGCATCCCTCAACAGTTCGAACAGTGGGACCAGCTGGAAAAGTACGCCGCAGACATGATTCGCACCGGCATCATCGATGGTTTTGATGAGGTGCGCTGGGACGTGCGCCCCTCCCCCAAGCTCGGCACCGTGGAGAACCGCGTCTTCGATGCCGCCACCAACGCGACGGAGGTCGCAGCCCTTGCAGCACTGACACACTGCCTGGTCGAATGGTATTCACGCAAACTCGACGCCGGGGAGCAGATCGAGCCTATGCCGGAGTGGTTTGTCGCTGAGAACAAGTGGCGTTCAGCGCGTTACGGGATGGAAGCGATCCTCATTTTGGATGCGCATGGCAACGAAGAATTGGTCACCGACACGGTCGTTCGCATGCTGAACGATCTGGAGCCTGTGGCGAAAGACCTCAAATGCGCTGACGAGTTGGCAAGTATTGAGAAGATCCTCAAACTCGGAGCGTCCTACCAGCGTCAACGCATCGTCGCTGAGAATGCACGGCACAACTCTCGCGAAGCGGTCACCGAGCTGCTGCTCGCCGAGATGCGTGCCGGCCGCCCGCTTAACCCGCTCGAGTTCCTCAACACCCGCTCCAAGGGTGCTCCGAGCACGGACCGAGACTCCAAGAAGTAGTGTTTTTCGCCTCTCGGCGTGCTGCTGTCAGCATTGCCGAGGGCGACCTTCTGCCTCGCATCACCGGTTAGGTGAACAACATTCGTACTCGGAGACCACTGCCATGTCGGCGTTTGTCGGCGCCATCCACGTCTGAGTCAACGGCATCGCAGAATCCGGTGAAAAGTCCCAGTCCGATGGCGCCGCACCACCGGCAACGAGACGAGCTCCCAGTGCCGCGATCTGCGCCCCGTTGTCAGTGCAAAAACGCATGGGAGGCATACGCACAGTCAGCCCCGCGCCCTCGGCGCGCTCCTGGATCAGCTGGCGAAGCCGCGAGTTGGCTGAGAAACCTCCGCCGATCACAATGGTGTCGCACCCCGTATCGAGGCATGCCCTCACCGTTTTGGCGGTCAGCGAGTCATTGACCGCTTCGGAAAAGCCGGCACAGATATCTTCTGCCCGAAGCTCAGCGCCGCGAGCCTTCTCTCCCTCGACGTATCGGGCGACTGCGGTCTTCAACCCTGAGAAACTGAAATCGTAGCGGTAACGGTCCTTGTCTTTAACGGCGTGGAGGCCTCGTGGAAAACGAATGGCGTCGCGGTCTCCTTGCTGAGACAGGCGATCCACGTGCGGCCCTCCAGGGTAGGGCAGCCCGAGCAGACGGCCAACCTTGTCAAAAGCCTCACCTGCAGCGTCGTCCAGTGTGCCTCCGAGTTCACGCACGCCATCGACCCAGTTCTCGACGAGCAGGATGTTGGAGTGTCCGCCCGAGACAACAAGACCGATAAAGCGCTCCGGCAGAGGACCTTCAGCCAGCCCGTCTACCGCCATATGCCCGATGACATGGTTGACTCCGTACAGTGGCTTATCGAGTGCCAATGCCAGCGATTTTGCCGCGCAGATTCCCACTGTCAGAGATCCAACCAGTCCTGGACCTGCACTGACGGCAATGGCATCTACATCGGATAGCGAGGCGCCTCCCTCGTGCAATGCACTGTCGAGGGTCGGAATGAAAGATTCCAGGTGTGCGCGTGACGCAATTTCGGGGATGATTCCGCCGTACCGAGCGTATTCGTCCATCGATGTGGCGGTGCGGTCGATCAGCAGCTCAGTTCCGCGTACCAGTGCCACACCGGTTTCGTCGCATGTCGATTCGATTCCAAGAATGAGGGGTTCAGATTCGCCAGTCACAGACGCGATTGTAGCCCCTGCGCGCCCTGATGACGATTTTGCACACCTCAACAGCGACGAGGGTGGCCGACGAAGCTCTATTTGTCGGTGATGAAAGTGTCAATGAGCAGCCTCGTATCCGCGTATCGGTCCTCATCCGTGGCTGACCCGTAGACGAAAAGAAGATACTCGTCGGAACTATCTGCTCGATAGGCGGTGACGATGTTGAACAGGTCCGGGATTGAGCCGGTTTTGACTCCGTACACATGCGGATCGTACTGCGGCTTGTCGGGGTCCAGGAAGTAGTTCGTGTTTTTCCATTGATACTCGCCCGTGGAGGTCTGAACTGACGCTGCGGGCATTGCGACAATATCGCGGAACCACTGTTTGGTCATGAGTGCGGTCACCACGCGCGAAACGTCCCGCACAGTCGATCGGTCAACGGTGTTCAGACCTGAGGGCTCGGAGATGTGCGTATCGTTGTAGCCGTGGTCCGCTAGGAATTGCGCCAGCCCCTCGACGTAGGAAGCGAGGGCGTCCTGTGGCGCAGCCTGTTCATTATTAAGCAGGTCGCGGCCGGTTCCCACGGCTATTGCATATGCCGCGTCATTGCCTGAGGGCAGCAGCAACCCCGTGAGCAGTTCGCGCAACGTGTACTCGCCCGGCACGATTCCAGCGAGTGAGGAGTTGTCGGGCGGCATCAAAAGTGTTTCCTCATCGACACTGAGAACATCGTCGAGGGAGAGCCTACTCACGGCGTATTCAACGGTGAAGAGCTTCTGAGTACTGGCAGCACTGACGGCGCGATCAATCTGTTCGGCCGCGATCAGGTCGCCGGTTTGGGCATCCATCACCTGCCAGCTCGCAGCAGTTGTAGCCACTGCAGGGTGGTCGAACGGGTCGTGCGCGATGGGCATGTTTTCAGCCGATTGCGACTGGTTGGCTGTCACGTCGACTGCTCGCGCCGGCTCGACGTTATCGTCACTGGCCGACTGGCTCGCGGCTGCTGGCGTGTTTTCCACCTGTGCACGCAGCGCACTGATGGTGGGACTGTCCCATGCCAACGCTACCGCGACAAGGATGCTGGCCAGCAGGCAAATTCCCACGCGTGTCGTCACCGTTGCGATGGTTGCACCTGCCGAATGGGAAGTGTGCGCCGGGAAGCGTTTGTGATCCGCGTACGCACTGTCACTGCCGGTCGAATCGCTTTCTTTAGGTGAGACAGGCCGAAGGGGAAATGGACCAGGCCGTTCACAGGTCGGGTCATCCCAAGGTTGCGGCGGATAGGAGGCCGGCATCTCGGAGTCTGTGCTACCTCGGAGTTGCTCACCTCCCTCGGCACTGTCCGCGCTTGTTGTGCTGGTAATGCTGGAAGAACCGTCAGGGTCGGCAGCGCTGGTCGTACCGGCGGCGGTCTTCGGATCGGTGCGAAGTGCAAGCGGATCAGGTAAAGGGCGCCGCGCTTTCCTGCCGATGCGTGTGTGTTGGCGCCCGCCCGCTGATAGGAATATCGGCATCGCCAACACCTCCGTTCGCATGCGTCACCGGCACTGCCAATGCGTCGATTGTATTATGCGTGTTCCCTGCGGCCGCGACACCACCCGGTGACGAACCGCATCCACCCGCGCCTCAAGCCCCAGACACAAGCCCCGAGCCCTGCCCCAGTCCAAGTCCTAGGGCCCCGAGCCCAATTACACGTCCCCCTGTTCTAGAGCCAGTCCAGTACAAATGCCAGCGTTCGTACCCATCCCGACCCAGTCGTATCTCACCCCAGTCCCGTCCCAGTCCCGTCCCAGTCCCGTCCCAGTCCCCCAGGTTCGAATTCGGCATCGACGAGGGCGACTCGACGAGGCTGATCACGATAAAAGCGCTGGTCACAAGCTTCCTGCTTCGATCACACCGATTCAAACCGCGCCGAATTCGAACCTCGGGGTACGGGAGGGTGCGGCACTGACGCAGCAGGGTTGAGTTCGGCAGCATGGTTGGACCCAGCAGCATAGTTGGGTCCGAGGTCACGCAGGCTTTGCGCGCACAGAAGGGAAAGCACAGACAGCAGCGTCAGCGTAGGTGACAGGATCGAGGGCGGCAGCATGAAGGGCGGGAGCCAAGTTTTCACTTGGCTCCCGCCCCCAACTGCAAGACTCTGGCACCTGTCGGGGCTACTGCCCCATGGGTGACAGGTCCTCGAAGTTTACAACCCCTTGAACAGTGCCTTTCCGAGCTGACGGTTCAGCGTGGAGATCACATCCAACGGGATCTGCTTCGGGCAGACAGCCGCGCACTCGCCGATGTTGGTGCAAGCGCCAAAGCCTTCAGCGTCCATCTGGTTAAGCATCGCGTTGACGCGCTTGAGGTTCTCCGGCTTACCTTGCGGCAGCAGGTTCAAGTGCGTGACCTTCGCGGAGGTGAACAACATGGCCGATGCATTCGGGCATGCAGCCACACACGCACCGCAGCCAATGCAGGCAGCAGCTTCGAACGCCTTGTCTGCATCCTGCTTCGGGATCGGCGTGGCGTGCGCATCCGGCGCAGCACCCGTGTTGACGGAAATGTAGCCGCCAGCCTGGATGATGCGGTCGAAAGCAGAACGGTTCACGACCAGGTCGCGAATAACCGGGAAACCGTTGGCACGCCACGGCTCGATGGTGATGGTGTCGCCATCGTTGAAGTGACGCATGTGCAGCTGACATGTGGTCGTCACCTCGGGTCCGTGAGCGATGCCGTTGATGACCAGGCCGCACTGACCGCAGATGCCTTCACGGCAGTCCGAGTCAAATGCAATCGGTTCTTCCCCGCGTTCGAAGAGTTCTTCGTTGAGAATGTCGAGCATTTCGAGGAATGAGGATTCCTCGGATACTCCGCGGACTTCGTACTCGTGCATGGCACCGGGGTCCTCGGGCCCGTTTTGGCGCCAGATTCTTAATGTCAGGTTCACTTGTAGCTCCGCTGTTTCAGCTCGATGTTGTTGTAGATCAGATCTTCCTTGTGCAGGATTGGGGGCTGCCCCTCACCGGTCCACTCCCAAGCGGCGACGTACAGGAACTTGTCGTCGTGACGAAGTGCCTCGCCCTCGGGTGTCTGGGACTCTGCGCGGAAGTGGCCGCCACACGATTCCTCGCGGTGCAACGCATCCACGCACATGAGCTCGCCCAGCTCCATGAAGTCAGCGACGCGACCGGCGCGCTCCAGGGACTGGTTGAGTTCTCCGACTGACCGTCCGGGCACACGCACGTTTGCCCAGAAGTCCTGGCGCAACTTACGGATCATATCGATCGCCTTGCGCAGGCCTTCCTCGGTACGCTCCATGCCGCAGTATTCCCACATGATGTGGCCGAGTTCCTTGTGGAAGGAGTCCACCGAGCGGTTGCCTCCCACTGCCATCAGGCGATCGATCTTGTCCTGTGCTTCCTTCATCGCTGCCACAACGTCCGGGCTGGCCTCGTCAAGCTTCGGCAGGCCGAAAGCGTGCGCCAGGTAGTCGTTGATGGTGTTGGGCAGAACGAAGTAGCCATCTGACAAGCCCTGCATCAGTGCCGATGCACCCAGTCGGTTAGCACCGTGGTCGGAGAAGTTCGCTTCACCTGCCACGTACAGACCATCGAGGTTCGACTCGAGGTCGTAGTCAACCCACAGGCCGCCCATGGTGTAGTGCACTGCCGGGTAAATACGCATCGGAACGTCGTACGGGTTGTCACCGGTGATGCGCTCGTACATGTCGAACAGGTTGCCGTACTTGGCGCTGACGGCTTCGCGCCCCATACGCTCGATGGCTTCTGAAAAGTCCAGGTACACGCCACGGGCCACGCCTTGAATCTCAGGTCCGACACCGCGACCTTCGTCGCACATGTTCTTCGCCTGGCGCGACGCGATATCGCGGGGAACGAGGTTACCGAATGAGGGGTAGATGCGTTCGAGGTAGTAGTCGCGATCTTCCTCCGGAATCTCGCGAGGATCCTTCTTGCAGTCTTCCTTCTTTTTCGGCACCCAGATGCGACCGTCGTTTCGCAGGGATTCACTCATCAGTGTCAGCTTGGATTGCTGATCGCCATGCTGAGGAATACAGGTCGGGTGGATCTGCGTGAAGCACGGGTTCGCGAAGTATGCGCCCTTACGGTGTGCACGCCAGATGGCGGTTGCATTGCAGCCCATTGCGTTGGTTGACAGGAAGAACACGTTGCCGTATCCGCCGGTCGCCAACACGACTGCGTCAGCCACGTACGGTTCCAGCTCGCCGGTGGTCATATCGCGAGCGACGATGCCACGAGCCTTGCCGTCAGAGACGATCAGTTCGACCATTTCATGACGTGAGTGCTCGATGACGGTTCCTGCCGCAACCTGACGCTCCAGCGCCTGGTAGGCACCGATCAGCAGCTGCTGACCTGTCTGGCCACGTGCGTAGAACGTACGGGATACCTGCACACCACCGAAGGAGCGGTTGTCCAGAAGACCGCCGTACTCGCGTGCGAACGGCACGCCCTGCGCGACACACTGGTCAATGATGTTGGCGCTGACTTCTGCCAGTCGATACACGTTTGTTTCACGGGCGCGGTAGTCACCACCCTTGACCGTGTCGTAGAACAGCCTGTAGACCGAGTCGTTGTCGTTGCGGTAGTTCTTTGCCGCGTTGATGCCACCTTGAGCAGCAATGGAGTGTGCTCGACGGGCGGAATCCTGATAGAAGAACACGTCGACGTGGTAGCCCATTTCGCCCAGCGACGCGGCAGCGGCGCCGCCCGCCAGACCGGTTCCCACGATGATGACGTGAAGTTTGCGTCGGTTTGCAGGGTTGACGAGGGCTGCGGAGAATTTCCGCTGCTCCCAGCATTGTGACAACGGCACGTCCAGAGGCGCTTTCGTGTCGGCAATGGCGTCGCCCTCGCGATACAAGCCTGCTATTAATGTCTCACTCATTTTGTATCTGTGCCTTACCTACTAGGAGATCATGCCAACCGCGATGGCAACCGGAGGAGCCATGAACATGACAAAGATGAGGCCGCCAATGAGCCCTGACAGAATCACCATGACTTTGCGGGTGTTGGAGCGCACCCACCCCAGGGTTTGAAATGCCGACCAGAAGCCGTGGCTGACGTGCAGGCAGGCAGCGCCTACGAACACGACATACACCAATACCATCAACGGATTCTGGAAGGTCGCAACCATTCGCTCATAAGGCGTGCTCTCGAGGGCGAAGCCGGTGCGCACCACACCCATCGTGAAATGCAGGATGTGGAAGACGATGCCGATCAGCAGCAATACTGCCGTCACGCGCATGGTGCGTGCCGCATACGCAACTGCCGCGTCTTTCTTGACGACGTAGCGTGTGGGGCGTGCTCGGCGTGAACGCAGCCAGACGTGAGCGGCGGATGCAACGTGAATGACCAGGAAGAGGATCATTGCAGCGCGGAATACCCAGATAAATCCGCCGTAAGGGAAGATTGGAACGAACGCTTCACCCTTCAGCCAGTGGGCGTAGTGATCGTACGCCTCTTGACCGAGGAACATTTTCAGGTTGCCGTACGAGTGGAACAGCAAGAATATTACGAAGACCAGACCGGAGACCGCCATCAGTTGTTTCATGAACACTGACGTGGTCCACGCATGTCGCTTCTTCGTCACAACAGTTTTCGTGGCCATGGCTTTAGCCTATCGACCTGACACGGCCATCACGCCCAAACCGCCACCCATTTTTCCGCCCTTCCTACCTTGAGGAGGACGTTTTTGGCTTATTTTCGCGCCTGCGTCGCCTCGCGCTACCGGCCGTTTCCGCGTTGTCACCACAGCAGCGACCGTGTGGCGCCCACTGCGAACCACGCAATTAGGCAACCCATAACTTTCAAATATGACGGAAGTCCCGGTTAGCGGCGAGTGCGCGCATCGTGATGGCATCTTCGAGCGGGTGATGGAAGTAGCGAGGGACTCGTCCCATTGCATCGAACCCTGCATTCTCATAAAGGCGCTGGGCAGCGACGTTCGACGAACGTACTTCCAGGAAAATTCGTTCAGCACCAGCCGACCAGGCGCCCTCCATGAGCCGATTGAGCAGTTCGCGCCCAATCCCTCGGCCGCGCCACGCGCGGGTCACACCGATCGTCATGATGTCGGCGTCAGGACCAATCCGCACTCCGCCGTATCCCACGGGTTCCGCCGCAGACTTCTCAGATCCGCCAGCCTGAGCGAGCAGGTACAACCGTCCGGGTGCACGCAGTTCCTGTTCGATCATGGTGCTGGTCCACGGGTCTTCGGCAAAAATGTCGCGTTCGAGGGTTTCCATGATGGCAGCGTCGCCCTCGCCCATGGGTCGAAAATTGACGAGGGGGATCTGCTCACTGGTGTCGTGCGCGGGCGCACTGTCAGGCGAATTGGCCATTTACATGCGTTCGGGACGCTGTCCGTGGATGTCGGGGCGGCGCAGGTACAGGGGCTGCGTGTCCAGTGTGTCCTCTAAGCCGCGTTCGAGGCGGGAGCGGACAATTCGGCTGGCCACGGACACATCGAAGGGAGTCACAGGCACTGTCTGGACGGCTGAAAGAGCTTCCTCAGCGAAAGACGGAAGTGTTCCGGTGGTCACCAGCATGGAGGCGCTGGCCTGCAGTTCGTTCGCCAACGTGCGCACTGGCCCCACCGTCGGCTCGGTGATGGTGGCTACATCGTCGGGACCTTGAGCTTCGTACTGTGCCCAGTACATTTCATGACGGCGAGCATCCGTCGCCACGATCACACGCTGATCTGGTGGCAAAAGGTCCAGGCCGGCTCGGGCAATCATGTCCAGGGAGCACACACCGTACAGCGGGATGCCGGCTGCGCGCGCAATGGTGCGTGCACTGACCAAGCCGGCTCGCAAACCTGTGAAGGGTGCCGGACCGGTTCCCACGATAGCGGCATCGATATCATCCGAGTTTAAAGGCCCTTCGATACCTGCTTCGGCTAGCACCTGGTGGATGAGTGGCGCAATGGATTCGGCATGGTGGCGAGCAGAGTCATTGGAGGCATACAGCGTTGGTTCACCCTCGCGGACAAGCGCGATGGTGGTAGCGCCGGAGGTGTCAATACAAAGGTCAGTCACGGTGGGATCCTACTTCGTCGTGTAAGTCAGTGGTGGGCGCGTCCAGTCCTGCGAGCGCCCGAGCCTTTTCATCCAGGTCATCGAGTACGCCAGCCCAGCGGGTTCCATGCAAAATGAAGGTCAGCGTGCGTTCGCCACTGTCGATATCTTCCAGATTGATCACGTCGTGATGCGTCTGAGCGTCGGCGTGGATATCTGCCTCACCGGCCTGACCGCCGGCGTGAGCGTCTGTGTGACGGCCTAAGTGAGCATCTGTGCCCTCATCGTCACCGCCGGCAGCGGTTCCTTCGGCGCGTTCGATCACGATTTCCAGCCGATCATCCGACAACTGCTCGGTCTTGCCTTCGCCCCACTCGATAACCGTGACCGTGTCGTGCGCAGTGGAGTCCAAGTCTACGGTTTCCAGATCATCCAGGTCGGTGATGCGGTAGGCATCAGCATGGACGAGGGCGAGCCCGCCCTCGTCCAACGGCGGGTGGATACGGCTGACGGTAAATGTCGGAGACGTGACGTGGCCACGCACATTCAGTCCCTGCCCAATCCCCTGCGTCAGCGTGGTTTTTCCCGCACCCAATGGGCCGTTGAGCATGATGACGTCGCCTGCGCGCAGTGTGCTGGCCAACGCTTTGCCAATGGCTCGCGTATGGTCGGCGCTGGTGACGTGAATTGTCGATTCCTGAATCTGAGTCATCTCCACGATCTTTCGTTACGGGCGTGCAGTGGCCGGGATATACACGCGGGGTACACGCGGCCCGATACGCGTCACGATTTCATAGTTGATGGTGTCTGCAACCTGAGCCCACTCGTCGGCAAGTGGAACGTCCGGCGTGTCGGGGTCATCCGGGTTTCCAAACAGAATGACTCGACTGCCAACCGGTGCGGGTGGCTCATGGTATTGGCCAAGATCGGGTCCTTGTTCGCCAGGCTGGGCGTTTTCAGCGTCGCTCACCGGTCCAAGGTCGATCATGAACTGGTCCATGCAGATCCGGCCGACCGCGTGGGTACGGATGGTGCCCGTCGGGGTGATCACGCTGACTGGCCCCGCATTCGAAGCTGCGCGAGGTACTCCATCGCCGTAGCCGATCGGCACTAAACCGAGCCATCGTGGCCCAGGTGTTGTCCATGTACCTCCATAGGAGACGGCCTGATCCCCCTCGACAATCTTGATCATCTCGAGGTTTGCTTCCAGGCGCATGGCAGGCCTGAAGTGGAGGTCGCGAGCGGTGCGCTGAGCGGGGTTGGGGCTCAGACCATACAGGCCGATACCGTCGCGCACCATGTCGAAGCATGCGCGTTCATGCCACAGGATCGCGGAGGTTGCACCGACGTGGCGGATACGTGGGTGGATCCCGGCGTCGGCCAGAATCTCCAGGCCGGCGTCGAAGCGGTCCAGCTGAGTGGCAGTGGCGCTCAGTCCTTCCGGGGAGTCTTCATCGGCGCGAGCCAGATGTGTCCAGGCTGCAACGACATCAACCGTCTGGTCCTGGACACTCATCGCCAATGCTGACGCCAGGGCCGGCAGCGTTGACAGGGTGGCTCCGGCTCGGGACATTCCGGTGTCGATCTTGACGTGGACGCGTGCAGTCTTGCCGGCCTCCCGGGCACTGGCTGCCAGACGGGCGAGTGTGGACACTACCGACACGGACACGTCAATGTCATCATCTATCGCGCCGCGCCACGTGGTGTCGCTGGGGCCGAGCCACGTCAGAATATGGACGTCGTCGCGCGAGTATCCTGCCCGGTCGAGGACGGCTCGCACGCGCCGCGCCTCTGCCAGCTGGGCTGCGCCAAACCAGGTGAATCCAACGCGGGCTGCTGCCAATGTGACCTGAGCGAGCCCGTGCCCGTAGGCATCTGCCTTCACGATCGCCATGTGTTGACACGTGGGACCATCCTGGCGCAAAACGGCAGCGTTATGCTCGATGGCACCCAGGTCGATGACAGCGCGGGAGGGGTACTCTTCCACTGCGATGGAGTCACATTCACCGACTGATTCGTTCAACAACACGCCTTTAGTATTGCACTGCTGGTCGCCGGTACATATTCACGCGACTGTGCGCTGCGTTATAAGAGCTGTTCACGAGGCCGTCGTCCGTTGCAGTACAGTGCCGACGAGGGGGCTGATTGCCGCAGCAATGTCGGCTGCACCGATTGGATGTCCCCCACCGAATGTGCTGATCACCCCATGGTGTGCGCGGTCCTGGCCGATCGGTCTGCTCGGGTTCTTGGCCTCGCGGAGTTTAGCGACGTCCTCGGCATCGCTGCGCGTGTCGGATGGACTGGTACGCGTGCTGCGCGCACCGCTTGCTTGGATCCCTGCCTGCGCGTGCAGCCACACCGCAGCGCCCACTGCTCCTACGCGGCGAGCCGCTGTATCGACCGCACACTGGGGATTAGCCAGCACTGCACCGATCACGCCAGCCAGAACATCTCCTGAGCCGGCCACACCGGTCCAGCCACACGATTCAGCGTTGACCGCAAGCAGCGGTAGACCGCCCTCGTCAATCGCACAGATTACCGTTGTTGCGCCTTTGAGAACGACGGTCGCCCCACTCGCGCGCGCCAGCTCAGCTGCCCAATGAGCAGGGCAGGAGTCGATGTCAGTACGGCTGGGCGAACGGTCAGTCAGCGCATCAAGCAATGTCGCTGCCTCCCCCGCATGGGGTGTGAGCACTGCTGAGGACATGTCACATGTCTCACTCAGCTCCACCACCAGAGGTAATGCTGACGCGTCAATGACCGTCGGCAGGTGCTGGTTCAGCGTGTCAATGATGACATCTCGGGCATGGCTCAAGCGCTCGTCATCGATTCCGCATCCGACAACTACTGACTGCGCGCATCCGGTGCCGCACACGATGTCGGGAAACCTCATCAGGGCAAGGGTACGCACCGAGGCGGTCGAATCAAGGCGAATCATCCCAACACCCACGCCATGTGCGCCGCTGACGGCGAGCACTCCGGCTCCCGGGTAGGTTTCGGATCCGCTGCAGATGCTCACAACACCGCGTGTGTACTTGTGATCGAGGCGGCCAGGGGCGCGCATGCATCTTCGAGCATCCGCGCATGTCAGCACACGCACCGTCGCGTGTGGTCGGGCATCGAATTCGCCTTGAGTGTACTCGTCAGGCCGAGCAGCCCTATCGGCTTGCGAAAGGTCCCCAGCAAGTCCCCTGCCGCCACTGCCAGCTTGTTCCAGATCAGCGGCAAGGCCCAGATCCACCACGTCAATACTTCCTGCGCGGTAGCACGCAGGAGGCAGTACCAGTGGAGTCTTCAGCGCACCCATCGTGACAGTTCGCGTCGCATGAACTGCATGGGTCGGACACGCTCCATCAGCGCTCCCCACCCCTGTTGGCACATCCACCGCCACGACGAGCGCACCAGTTTTCTGCACCTGTTCATTGACGGCGTCCACGAGTCGAGCGAGCGGTTCGCGCAACGCACCCTTCAGTCCCGTTCCGCACAACCCGTCGATCCAGATGTCGGTTGGCGGTAGATCCGCGCATAGGTCCCCCTCGTCCATCGATGCGGAAATTATGCGCGCACCGGCCTGGCGTGCTGTTTCAAGGGCACGAGGGTGTGGGTGGTCCGATATGACGAGGGCGACCGCCGCGCCAACGCTTTCTGGCAAGGCCACATAAGACAGGGCATACAGGGCATCTCCACCGTTGTCTCCGCCGCCAACCAACGCTGTGACCCGCACCGTTGCCCCGTCAGCCGGACACATCTCCAGCACTGCATCAGCCACGCCGCGAGCTGCCTTGCGCATGAGCCGGTCGGGGTCATCCTCGCGGCAGGCACGATCCACATGCACCGCTTCAGCTTCGCGCACAACCTCAGGTGTATAGGCTGTCACGTCATCAGCGTCATGCATCATTCAACGGTCACTGACTTGGCCAGGTTGCGCGGCTGATCGACATCCAGCCCCTTCGCGCCTGCGAGTTCACAGGCCAGAATCTGGAGTGGGATCACCGTCAGAAGTGGTGCGTACAACGTGGGAGCGGGCGGGATCCGGAAGATCACATCTGCACATTCGTCAGCCGAATGGTCATCTTGCTCGGCCACCACCAATGTCCGAGCGCCGCGAGCGCGCACCTCCTGAATATTGGAGACCACTTTGCGGTGCAGTTCGGGGCGGCGAGGCGTGGGCAGAACCACCACCACGATCTGCCCATCTTCAATCAGTGAAATCGGGCCATGCTTGAGCTCGCCGGCGGCGAACCCTTCGGCGTGGATGTAGCACAGTTCCTTCAGTTTCAGCGCACCTTCAAGGGCGGTGGGGAAACCGACGTGGCGGCCCAGATAGATCATCGATTCGACATCGGTCAACGAACGCGCAACGTCGCGAATCTGGTCCCAGCCGCTGATGATCGTGCTGATTTTCGAGGGAATCGCAAAGAGCTTGTCCATGTAATCTGCGATTTCATCGGGGTACTTGTTGCCGCGCACCTGCGCCAGATACAGCCCCAAAATATACGTCGCTGCGATCTGCGCGGTGTACGCCTTCGTGGAGGCAACCGCGATCTCCGGGCCGGCATGTGTCAGCAGCACAGCGTCTGATTCACGAGAAATCGTGGAGCCAGGCGTGTTGACCAGTGCGATCACGCGGGCGCCCTGCTCGCGGGCGTGACGAATCGCCATGATGGTATCCATCGTTTCCCCCGACTGAGAAATGGCGACAACAAGCGTCTTTTCGGACACAACCGGGTCGCGATAACGGAACTCGTGAGCCAGCTCGACTTCCACGGGGATGCGGCACCAATGTTCGATCGCATATCGCGCCACCTGCCCGGCGTGAGCGGCACTGCCACAGGCAACAATGATCATCTTGTCCACGCTGCGCAGTACGCTTTCCGGAATGCGCAGTTCGTCCAACGACAGTTTGCCTGAGGCATCCATCCGCCCGGCCAGTGTCTGCTCAACCGCTCCGGGTTCTTCATGGATTTCCTTTTCCATGAACGTGCCAAAGCCTTCTTTTGTCACCGGTCGACGCGAGTAGTCACCTTCCAGCTTCTTCGGCTCGGTAACAGCGCCATCCTGGTCAATAATCGTCACGTGCTGCGCGGTGACAAGGGCGAGCTGGTCCTGCCCCACTTCGATGACATCAGTAGTGAATTCGCTGAAAGCAAGCACGTCGGAGCCGAGGAAGTTCTCCCCTTCACCGAGTCCGATCACCAGAGGCGATGAGCGTCGTGCCGCCACGATCACGCCCGGTGCATCATCACAGATCGCCAGCAAAGTGAACGTGCCGCTGATCTGCTCAGTTGCCGCGCGCATGGCGCCCACGAGGCGTTGCGCACCATCGCGTTGTTCTGCCGGTACGCCTGTCAGATCTTCCGACCAGCGCGGCGCGGTGGATGTACTTGCCACGCGGTCAGCCGAGGTGCCGACACCTCCCTCGTCAATGGGCAATCCGGAGTACAGACGCCCGATGAGGTGCGCGACGACTTCGGTGTCGGTGTCGGATTCAAAGGTTTCGCCCGCTGCGGCAAGCTGCGTTCGTAATGCGTCGGCGTTTTCGATAATTCCGTTATGGACGAGGGCGACTTTCCCATCCGCGGATGTATGCGGGTGTGCGTTGGCAACGCTCGGCTGGCCATGTGTTGCCCAGCGGGTGTGGCCGATCGCCTCAATAGCATCGTCGGGACGCTGACTGTCAATCTGCGCACGCAACTGGGACAATTTTCCGACCGCGCGGATGACTGTGGGTTTGGGCCGGTCGGCCGATCCGAGTGCGACTCCAGCTGAGTCGTACCCGCGGTATTCCAGATTTGCCAGGCCCTTCATGACAACGTCAAGCGGGCGCTGGGAGGGGACTTCCCCCACGTATCCAACAATTCCACACATATTAGACATTTCAACACACGCAGGGGGCGATCGGGAGTTTTTGACGCCCGTGGCGTCGACTCGCGTGCCATGAGTGGGATGCATGGCAGTGGGGATCGGCCCGCGTCGTCTTGCTCCAGCTGGCCGTCAGGTATGTGGGTGCAAGACGGACGCAAGGGGACAGGCAGTTGTGAGCGCTCGCGGGGCATGACCATCGGGTCCTCGTGATCGGAGCCACGCGACCAGCGCATCCAAGATTGCTCACAGACCGCCACATTCACGTCAAATCCCTGCATTGGACCGCTGTATTAGGGGACAATGGCGCCGTGATCTTTAATGACGAGTCCGCCCGAGCACAAGGCCCATTTTCATCGTTTAGCCGTGAGCACTGGAAAAAACTGGCCGCGCGCACGCCCCTGCCGCTGACCGACGAGGACATCTCACAGCTGGCATCCTTGGGCGATCCCATCGACATGAACGAGGTTGACGCCATTTACCGGCCGTTGTGCGCGCTGTTGCAGGTCTACATACAAGGACGGTATCTGCGGGCACGCGCACGGGCCGACTTCCTCGAAGAGGATGCGCCTGTGACACCTTTCGTCATCGGTATCGCTGGGTCGGTTGCGGTTGGCAAATCCACTGTTGCTCGCCTGTTGCAGCTCCTGTTGTCGCGATCACCGCACACGCCTCGGGTCGACCTGGTGGCCACAGATGGCTTCCTTTTGCCCAACGCGGTCTTGGAAGAGCGAGGAATCCTGGCACGTAAGGGATTCCCTGAATCGTACGACCGCGGAGCGCTGCTGAACTTTGTCGCGTCGGTGAAGGCGGGCATTTCCCCTCTGCAGGTTCCTGTTTATTCGCATGTCACATACGATATTCGTCCCGATAAGTTCACCACGATCGAGCATCCGGAAGTCTTGATCGTTGAAGGGCTGAACGTGTTACAGCCGCCTCGTACCCATCCTGGCGGCCTCGGTTTAGCGGTATCAGACTACTTTGATTTCTCCATCTACGTGGACGCGCGTGAGGATGACATTGAGCAGTGGTACGTCGACCGATTCGCGCAGCTTCGTTCGACCTCCTTCCAACGTGAGGATTCCTTCTTCCGCACCTATGCGGGCTTGAGTGATTCTGAAGCAGAGGCCACTGCTCGGATGGTGTGGCACGCTATCAACTTGCCGAACCTGTACGAGAACATTTTGCCGACACGCGAACGCGCCACGCTGATTTTCACCAAGGGCGCCGATCACCGGGTCGAATCCCTTCATTTGCGCAAGGAATAGCACCCCCTCGCTCCGGTTAGGATCTGAGCCAGTCGAGCTCTACCATCCGTACCGTCCTCCCCCAGTTCCCCAGGTTCGAACTCGGCACGCATTTGGCCAGGCACGGACAGATACTGCAGCTATTGATGCAGCTCAGCGCCGAGGCAAGTCGCCCTCGGCAATAAGACGGACGCCGAATTCGAACCTGGGGGACGGGGCGGGCGAGGCAGACAGGGACAGCGGTAAGAAATGAGGCTGCGCCACTGACGGCACTCAGACGCGCCCCGATGCGCAGATGGCTAGCGCGTGATGCAGCGCCCGAAGTGGCAGCGCTACGAATCTGGCACGGCTACCCCCGCACCTTCAGTTCATTACGGTCGGACGACCACCGATTCTCCAGCGCAGTTAGTCCAGCTTAGTCAGCCTAAGGCAGCAGAACCAGTGCTCTCGCTCCAGCACCGCTCAACCAGCTGCTCCTCCAGGCCTGAAGACCGTTACATCTCAGGGCCGTCTACAGTGCGAGGCGATCACGCACCACATCGGCCAGGTGCTGCGCAATCCTGTCAGCCTCATCCTCACTGGCCGCTTCAACCATGACACGGACGAGCGGTTCGGTACCGGATGGGCGCATCACCACGCGACCCGTCTCCCCCAACGTCTTCTCAGCAGCGGCAACCTCGTCGGCCAACGCCTGATCGTCATGGAGGCGAGCCTTGTCCACGCCGGACACGTTGATCAAAGTCTGTGGCAAGCGTTCGATCGGCGCGGTCAGATCAGCCAGATCGCGACCGCTTTCATGCACGAGGCGAGCCAGCAACATTGACGTCAAAACACCATCCCCCGTCGTGGCATGATGGCGCGCGATGACATGTCCGGACTGCTCACCACCCAACGCGAACCCGCCCTCAATCATTGCTTCGAGGACATAGCGGTCACCCACTGCCGTCTGAACAGTGGTGATACCAGCTTTCTCCATTGCAAGTTTCAGGCCAAGGTTCGACATGATGGTGACGACCAGTGTGTCGTGGTCAAGTTCGCCCGCCTCGTGCATGGCGAGGGCAAGGGCGCCCATTATCTTGTCGCCGTCAATCAAATTGCCACGACGATCAATGGCTAGACATCTGTCAGCATCGCCATCATAGGCGACGCCGAAGTCCGCACCTGATGCAACGGTCACCGCCTGAATCTGCTCGGGATGCGTTGAACCGCAGTTATCGTTAATGTTGCGCCCGTCAGGTGATGAGTTCATGACCACGACGTCGGCGCCGGCCTCACGCAGGGCCTGTGGCCCGATGTCAGAGGCGCCGCCATTCGCGCAGTCCACTGCGATTCGCACGCCATGCAGATCAGAGCCGACAGAGGTGACGAGGTGCTCAATGTAGGAGTGCTTGGCCCAATCATCGTCGTAGTGGACCTCACCGACTGCCGCGCCTGTTGGGCGATCCCAGTCCGCGCCGAGAAGTTTCTCAATGCCGTCTTCGACCGAGTCAGCCAGTTTGAAGCCGCCCCGGGCAAAAAACTTAATGCCGTTATCCGGCATGGGATTGTGTGAGGCGGAAATCATGACGCCGAGGTCAACATTTTCTGCCGCTGTCAGATGTGCCACTGTCGGCGTGGACACCACGCCAATGCGCGTGACGTCCATACCTGATGCCGCCAAGCCAGCCGAAATTGCGTGATCGAGGAATTCGCCGGAAATACGCGTATCACGGCCAATTATCGCTCGAGGCTTGTCGCCATTTTTCTTCGGACCACCAGCAATATGCCGAGCCGCTGCTTCACCCAGTTCCAAAGCAAGCTGTGCGGTGAGCTCGCCGTTGGCCAGCCCGCGCACCCCATCAGTTCCAAATAGTCGCGGCATCACATTGCTCCTGTTTCGTTCTTTTCACGGGCGGCAGCTCACTTCTTGCTGGGTCACCGCACGAGCATTATCTGCACACAGCCTAATCCGTCGCGACGCGAACCTCTGGTTGATTCACGGTCCTGTTCGAGTTTGCCCGTGATATTCGAACTTTTTGCACAGTTGCTCACGAGTCATTCGGAACCAGCACGAAAGGGGTGAGACAGGCACTCTCGTGCCCACCTCACCCCTTCGGTGATGACTTTGTGCTCACTGGCTCAGCTCCGTGCCTTGCGCTACACGTTTCATCTTCAACGCTCGCACCATGCACGTGCACCGAACCAGCTCAGGTTCCTTCGGATCGCTTCACGCACCCGATTAAACGGCGACTCGCGCGGACCCCCTCGAACCCGATCAGCAGGAAAGAAAACCGATTAACGCTTCGAGTACTGAGGCGCCTTACGGGCCTTCTTCAAGCCGGCCTTCTTACGCTCCGTGGCGCGTGCGTCACGGGTCAGGAAGCCAGCCTTCTTCAAAGCCGGACGGTTTGCTTCGCGGTCGATCTCGTTGAGAGCACGCGCAATGCCCAGTCGCAGAGCGCCTGCCTGGCCGGAGATGCCACCGCCGTTGATGCGGGCGATGACGTCGAAACGGCCGTCAAGGTCGAGCAGTGTGAAAGGAGACTTCACGAGCTGCTGGTGCAGCTTATTCGGGAAGTAGTCCTCCAGTGTGCGTCCGTTGACCTTCCACTGGCCGGTGCCGGGAATCAGACGGACTCGAGCAACAGCTTCCTTGCGGCGACCAAGTCCCGCGCCAGGTGCGGTCACGGATTGGCCAGCGCCTTGAGGTGCTGTTGCGGTTTCAGTTGTGTATGAGCTGGGGACGGTTTCTTCGTCCAGCTCTTCGATCTGCGTGGTGTCAGCCACAGTTCTCCTCAGTGCAGTTCGTGGGCTCAGAAGCGCGACGCGCTCACTGGGCGACCTGGGTGATTTCGAATTTCTCTGGCGTCTGGCCGGCATGCGGATGCTCGCTGCCTGCGTACACATGCAGCTTGCGCAGTTGCTGACGGCCGAGTGAGTTGTGAGGAAGCATGCCTTTAACGGCAATTTCCACGACGCGCTCCGGATGTTCGGCAAGCATTTGGCGGTAGCTGGTAGCCCGCAGGCCACCCGGATAACCCGAGTGATGGTAGGCCATCTTCTGGTCCAGCTTGTTACCAGTCAGCACGACTTTGTCCGCGTTGATGACGACGACGTAATCGCCTTGATCCATATGCGGAGCGAACGTCGGCTTATGCTTCCCACGAAGGAGGGCGGCGACTTGAGACGCCAAACGACCAAGGACGACACCGGTAGCGTCAATGACGTACCACTTCTTCTCAGTGTCCCCCGGCTTGGGTGAATAGGTGCGCACGGGCGTAACCTTCAATTCTTTCGATCTAAGAGCAAACATCACCACCACTTATTGGTGGAACGCTTGCTCGCATTGCGATTCGGTTCGCGCGAGTCGTTGGCACATACCGGGCGAGTGGGAAAAGCCCCAAGTAGCGCTAACGCACAGCGTCGTTAAGTCTATCGACCTGGAGGCACCCTGGTCAAAGTTATTCCCTCACTGTGGGCAATTCCTCATTGCACGTGGCCCACCGCGTTGCCCGGCGCGCGCTTCGTTCAGATTTTCATGCCCGACGAGGGCGGCCGGCGGCGCACACTGCTGCCACACCAATGGTCTTGGCTGACGGTGGCGCACTGTCCATCGGGATTACCCACCACAACTGACACGTGTTAGTATTGTGGCCTACGTGACGAGCACAGTGGTTGTGACCGTTTGCGTAGTGATTTGTATCAGGTTCTGCGCTGAGCCTGATATGCGTTTTTATTCACCGATTTAAGGAAGACCGTTATGGCAAAGACGCATCGGATCGCCGCCCTTTTCACGGTGCCTGCCTTGTGCGCGGGAATCAGTGTGGTGGGATCAGTGCCGACATACGCTGCCCCGGACTCATCGCTGGCTCCGTATCATCCCACCATGTTGTGGGCAACGTCTGAAGAAACTCAGGGCGAAGTTGCTCCAAACGGGCCGATATCTGCACTGGTAGATGACGATTCAGGGAAAGCTGCCCAGGACGTGTCATTTTGGACATCCCAGTGGAAAGGCACCGAGGAAGACTTCCCGCACGCACTGGCCTTCGCCAATCCCAGACCTGACCAGGAGCTGTGCGGCGTTCAATACACTGCGCGCCCCACATATGGCGCAGTCGAAGGAGCCGGAAATGCGCCCGGTTCATTCCAGCTGTATTCATTCGAATCTGCCCCGACAAATCCGCGGCAAGGCGGTGACGAAGCCTTCAACGCCTGGAAACAGGGACTGGACAGTTCCACCATGGAGGCAGGCACACTCCTGTCACGCGGAGCACTCAAAGGAGTCAACGATCCCCAGACCATTTCATTTCCGCCCACGAAAGCACAGGCCTTTTCATTGGTGGGTCTGCGCGCAGTGGCAGAGGACAAGAAAGGCATGTCAGGATCCGATCTCAAGTTGATCCCCTGCCAGCCTCAGTTCACTGATCCGGGCGAAGGAAGCGGTGACAACCTTGCCGCCGATTTCTTCGTTGACCAGCTTCCCTTTGGGGAGCCAGGCGAACCTGTCACATTCGATCCGGCCACTCATACATACATCGCACACGCCTACTATCACACGGATCAGATTTCAATCCGCGTCCGTCCTGCTGATCCCACTGCTTCCGTCAGCGTTAACGGTTTACCGGCGGACAGCGACGGACGCGTATCCAACCTCGTGGTGCGCGAAGGCATGAACGCCTTCACGGCGACCATCACAGCAGGAGGGCAACGCGCTACCTACGTTGTCAACGTCACGAAACACAACACCGATTTCCGCGGGAATGTCCTGATCGATGCCGCCGCCACCATCAATGGAGGCAGTGAAGCGGAAATCAGTGCGCTGACCGATCAGAACATGGCCACCGGGTGGACAGTTTCCCCTCTGAAGAAGAGCGACGAGTGGAGCGACAACACCACTGGTTTCCAACTCGATCTTGACCAGCCGCGCTACGTGCACCGCGTGAGCGCATGGGGCTGGCCGCAGATGCCCGCCAATGCGCCCGGCTGGCACGGCGGCTCTTCCGTTGCGATTGCTGTTCAAGCCGATGACGGCGCCCCGTGGCAGACCATCATCACGCATGCCTCACTGACCCGTGATTCTGGCGGACTGTGGTACTGGGACTTCAACCAGTACCACCAGGCAAAACACATCCGCGTGTGGCTCAACACCGCTACTGAGCCGCAGCAGCAGCCAGGAAATCCCGGTAACCAGGCAACAGGCATGTCGGTGTACGAAGCCGAGGTGTGGGGTCTGCCCGCCGGTCATACGCCTCCCGAGATTGCACCCAACGAGCACTCTGACATTTATCGCGGTTTTGACCCCGGCGACGGAAAGTGGGGCGTGAACCGCGCTCAGACTCTGGCGCTGCAATACGGCGTGATGCTGCCAGCCTGGATTCCCTCCGAAGGCTACGGTCGCGGCGCATTCGACGCACGCGAATCACGTCTGACCGGCGGCGCATTCCCGATGTTCTATGACATGCCTTTGTTCAACACTCCCGTGATGGAACAGATTGGCGAGGGAACCCCCTGGGCATTCGCCAAGGCTCCAGCTGGCGGCAACGGCATTCAGGACGCCGGCGAGCCTCACATTTTCCTCACCGATGCGATGAAGCCCTACGCCGACACCCTGATCGACATTCAGTACGGTGACGAGGGCGGCTTCAGCCACGCCGAGTCTGACGCATTCGGCCGATGGTTCGAATGGTCAAAAGAGAACATCCCGGGAGCCGTCGTGCACTCCAACCAGTACAACGCAGCTGACTGGGGCCAGCCGGCAAACATGGAGTATTACGTGCAAAACGCTCAGCCTGATCTGCTGTCGTGGGATACCTATTACTACGGATCCAACTGGGGGTCGGCACCCTCGAGCGTTGTTCACGACATGCTGGGCAACAATATGTGGAAGACTCAGCGTCAGGCCGCCCTCGCCGGTCTTACTGGTGACGGTACAAGCCCGATCCTGTACGGCCAGTATCTGGACTACAACTGGGACGCCAACGTGTCCGAGTCTCAAAAAGCCGTCGTCCCTTCGCTCGGTCTTGCCACCGGTCAAAAGTGGTTTGGGCTGTTCCGTATGGAATACAACGGCTACGATCGCTCCTCGATCATCGATCAGGATGGCGCGCCTACCCGCTCCTTCTACGAATTCAGCAGAATTTTCAAGGACCTGACTGGGCTGGGCAAGTACGCAGTTGCTCTGAACTCAACATACGTTGGCATCAACGCCGGTGAATACGCGGACCGTCCTCAGGCACCCAACGTATCGGGTTACGCACTGGGAGCATTTGGCGAGGGCGACGGCAAGGCCGCCAATAAGGCGGTAGGCATCACCGGAATGGACGTCACCAATACCGGAACGGTCAATGACGGTAAACCGGGCGATGTTGTGGTCGGTTACTTTGAGAAGCTGCCCGGGCTTGATGCCGCGAAGACCGAGGAGATCTTTGGCAAGACCACTCAGGATCCGCGCGCTTTCATGGTGGTCAATGCTCTGACCGGCACAACGCGTTGGCCTTCTTACGGCTTGAGCACCCGAACCGATGACGGCTCATATGCGCAAACCGCTCAGGACGTCACACTGCATGTGGAGAAACCTTTTGACAACGCGAAACTCATGATGGTTGATCCGAACACTTTTGAAGCTCAGCCCGCGCCATTGACGCAGTCTCGCAGCGCAGATTCTGATTTAACGGTGACGCTGTCCAATATCGGTGGCGGTCAGGCTCGCCTGCTGTACTGGGTCGGCGAGTCTCCGACTGCCAACCAGGGCACGCAGACCGATCCTCAGTCTGCTGACACCCAGAGAGCCCAGTCATCACAAAGCGATGGCTCTGCGCAATCCCTTCCTGCGACCACCGGCGTGTCGCCCGATCAACAGCGCAAATCAAGCTCCAATTCAGGGAGCTTCCTGGCGCAATCGGGCGCATCAGCACAGGTGATTCCGTTTTCTCTGATGGTTCTCGGGGCAGGAGCGGTCAGCATCTACGCTGCACGCAGGCGTTCCTTTGCTGTCAGACCATAGGTTGGCCGCACATCGGAGCCGTCTTCGGCTTCGACTGTGAACGGTCAGGCCCCCGTTTAAGCAAGCACCTCTTCTTAAACGAGGGCCTTCTTCCGCCCCGTGTTTCGTCGTATCCATGCGCCGTGCGGCACCCATGGTTGCTTTTCCTCTCTCGCCTTTCTCCCCCATTTCTTTCATCCCCCCAGGTTCGAACTCGACGCGCCTTTAGCAGGGTAGGCACCGCCACCTACGCGCTGACCAGCGTCGATACGGGCCCCATGCTGTTGCAGCACAGCGTAGCGCCGCCGAATTCGAACCTGGGGAGCGGGAAGAAGCGTGCTGCAGATGCGACGCTGACCGCCCGCACCGTCCATGTGCCCCTCCTGTCGATCTCGAGGCGCGCTCGCCCGACAGTGGGAGACCCCTCGGAGCGTTCATGCAGGCCAGCCGATTGCGACCGTAGTCGCCCTCGTCCATGGTTCGTCGTAAACGACACATGGGGCGGGGCAGGAAAGTCCGTGCCCGCACACCCCGGGGAACACTCAACACGACGTATCGCAAAGGCTCGCACGAAGGGCCGCAGATGTCGTCGCCCACGCGCGGGCTGCCTCGATCGTGGCGGAAAGAAGAAGCTGCACGTGAACCTGTGATTCACGTGCAGCTTGAGTGCGAACCGGCCTGCTCAACGAGCCCGGCAGATCCGCGTCCGCCGCAGCATCCCTTCCGGGACGAACCGGGTCAGATGCAGTTCAGAACTTCAGGCCGCCTGCTTCAATGCCGCGGAAGAAGTACTTCTGAGAAAACATGAAGACCACAACGACCGGCACGAGGGCGACGACCGCTCCGGCCAGAACCAACTGGTAGCTCGTGCCCTGCGGGGAATTCTGAATGGCTGACAGGGTCACCATGAGTGTCTGATTCTTCGGGCTGGGCAGCATGATCAGTGGCAGCAGGAAGTCAGACCACGCGCCGATAAAGCTTGTCAGGCCGACAACCGTTAGGGTGCCGCGAACCTGGGGCAGAAAGATCGTCCAGAAACGACGCAACTCGCCTGCACCATCGATCAGTGCTGCGTCTTCGATCTCGTCTGGGATTCCCATGAAGGCCGCGCGCATCAGAAGGATCTGGAATGGGCCAATAAGAATTGGCAGCCACACTCCCAGCAGATGATCGTACAGTCCGACGTGCACCATCATTGAGAACAGCGACAGCATGATGGATTCAAGCGGAAAGATCATTGCCGACAACACCACGAAGTACATGATGTTTCGCCCTGTCCATCCGCGCCTGGACAACATGTAGCCGCCCAGGCATGAGAGCACCATGTTGGATGTCACCAGCAGCGCTGCCACAATTGCCGAGTTACGGATGGACAGCAAAATGTTGGTGCGCTCAAACAGGCGCGCAAAGGATTCCAGCGACCAGTCCTGCGGAAAGAGCGTTGCCCCCTGGCCGAAGACGGGCTCACCTGGGGCTTTGAATGCGACAAGCAGAGGCAGCAAGAGTGGGCCGACCAGCAGGCACGCCACAATGATGAGGACCGCGTAGCGTCCAACGAGGCGCCACCCGCGTATTTGCCGGGATGCGACCTGGCGGCCCTGGCGTTCAAGTTTGCGGCGGTGGCGGTACTCGCTGAGTTTGCTGGTGTGAGGCGCAGTCGCGACAGGTGTGTGCGTGGGTGAATGAGTCATTATGCTTCCGCCTTGTTCTGCAGCCTCTGTGAGGCAATGATGAATCCGAATGTGATCAGGAACAGGAACACCGAAGCGGCGTCGCCTTGTCCCAGTGATCCAAACGTTGGGTCCATGATTCGGTTACGGATATACATGGTCAGGGTCTGTGTGGGCGAGTTCGTTCCGCCCAGCAGATATACCTCGGTGAAGATTTTCAGTGATCCGATCGTCGACAGGACACCGACCAGGTACATCATGACCCGCACGCCCGGCACGGTGACCGTCAGGAAGCGGCGGACGCTGCCTGCACCGTCAATTTCGGCTGCTTCGTATAAGGACTGATCAACGTTGGTTAATGCAGCCAGATACAGGATCATGTAGTACGGCAACCCCTGCCACAAGGTGATGATCATTGCGCAGATGAGGATCAGCCACTCGTTGGACAGGAAGGGAATGGGCGACTGGATCAGCCCGATACCTTCGAAAAAGGAGTTCAGCGGGCCTTTCTGGTCCAGGATGTATCGCCACGCCAGTGAGATGACGACAAGCGAGCAGATCGCCGGCACGTAGTAGATGGCACGGAAGAAGCCGATTCCCGGCACGTGTTGGCGCACCAGCAGTGCCAGCAGCAGCGGCAGCAGCACCATCAGGGGAACAACGCACAGCGCGTAGATCACGGAGTTGCGTGTGGCTTCCCAGAACACCGGGTCGGAGAAAATGTGCGCGTAATTGTCAATTCCGTTGAAGCGTCCGAGCCTGCCAAGTGGTTTCGTCTTGGTGAAGGACGTCACGACCGTGTTGATGAATGGGTAGATATAGAAAGTGATAATACACAGCACGGGGATTGTGACCCACAGCCACGGCACCCACCATTTTCGGAACCGTGCTGCGCCATTGAGACTACGCGCGCTTGTCTTCTTCTGAGTCGCCATGAGTGCTATCCTCCATCACTCTGGGTACGCTTCGTTCGTAAAAGTGGACCGCGTCAGGCGGTGTGGGCTTATTCATGGTGGTCATGTATTGACCTGAATAAGCCCACACACGCTTCGCTGGTTCCGGATAATTAGGAGTTCAGATCGTCCAGCAGCTGGTTCATTTGTTCTTGAGCAGTCTTCAGTGCATCCTCTGGGCTGACTTCGCCGCGGATGGCCTGGTTGACGTTGTCGACCAGCGCTTTCTGAACTGAACCGGTGACGTAGAAGACGTCCAAGTATGCTTCTGCGTCTTTAGCGGCATTTGCGGCCTGTTCGTATGCAGCCTTGAAGACAGGATCCTGTGCAACCTCCGGCGGGTTTTCCATGATCTTGTCGAGTGCCTCGGTAGCAGCCGGGAAGACGATTGCTCCACCGTCATGTGCCCAGGCGTATTCGTTTTCGGCGTTCGTGATGAACTCGGCCCATTTCATCGCCAGCGGCGCGTTCTGGGTGGTCACGGAGATGCCGACGTACTGGCCTTCATAGACAGGTTTGATACCTTCGTTTGTTGGGAACGGGCCGACACCTGTTGCTTCGTAGACCTGCGGGTTGTTGTCTTTAATGGCTTTCAGGAACGAGGCGTTCGGAGTGCCGAATGCGAGGTTTCCATTGGAATAGGCCTTGGACGGGTCGGGCTCGCCGGTCAGGGAGTCTTTCGGGATGGCGTTGGTCTTGTACAGTTCCGCCATCTTGGTGACGTATCGGACTGCATCTGCATTATCTGCGAAGTCAAACTCAGTGTGGTCATCGTTGAGCAGTTGCACGCCCATTCCATGCAGCTGCGCAACCAGGTACCAGTCTGGTGATCCGTAGATGCCATAGTCGCCGTTTCCGGCTGCCCCCACCTTGGCTGCCGCGTCCAGCAGGTCGTCCATTGTCGAGGGCGCCTTTTCCGGATCCAGTCCGGAACGTTGGAAGACGTCCTTGTTGTATGTGGTGATGTAGGGGCCGAAGTACCAGGGCAGCGCGGTGTGATGATCCTGAGCGCCGAGGTTCGTTGAGTTCCAGATGGTTTCAACGAACTTGTCACCGATCTGGGGTGCTTTGACGTCAAAGTCCATCAGCAAATTGGCTTTGGACAGCGCCAGGATGGATGACGATGCCACGTTGACGACGTCTGCCATCTTGCAGTTTGTTGCCTGGGATGTGATGGCCTGGTCGAAGTCTGTACCTCCGCCCTGGTCGGTCCATTTGATGGTGGTCCCCGGGTTTGCCTCTTCGAATTCCTTGATCTTGGCTTGGAAGAAGTCGGCGAAATCGGTTTGCAGGCCCTGTGTCTGGAAGGTGATTTCGCCTTCCACTTTCGAAGTGTCAACAACGCTGCCGTCAACGTTGCCTTCTGGAATGTCGCAGGCAACGTCGGGCGTTGGGATGCCACTGGCTGATGATGTTCCGCTCTCTTCAGCTCCGCCTCCACACGCTGTTAATGACAGGCATGAAACGGCAAGCACCCCAAGGGCGCCGCGTGTTGCTCGTGTCAATCTCATTTAAAGACCTCCATTGGTCGAGAAGAAAGCCAGCCGGCTGCGTGCCGGTTGACGTCTCTCTAACTATCTCGTGTTAGGTGACAGTGAAAGAATAAGACATTTTTACGGTTTTCACTAACGCCAGAGGTCTCACTTTGATTACGACCGGCGACAAAACCGGTACGTCAGACTTTAACGCTCATCACGTTTCCGCACGTTTTCGATCGGAAATATCGTGCGCGGCACACCCCGCACCCACCCACCGTTTCTCACCGTCGATCACAAATGTAAGAAACCTCACACCACGCACTCTGGCACCTCAAAATCAGATGCAATTCCCGCGCGTTCGGCCAGCTGTACGCATCGACGCCCTGCATATCCAGACGATAGTCCACACTCCGGCCAGGCCACGTCAATCCAGCTTCATACAGCACATCCACGAAAGGGCCAATACCCAAATATCTTTTCCAGAACTAACACGATATAGTTACTGTGTTACCGCTCAGAGCTGCGTCGCTCTGGCTGACTTCGCGGTACTTTTTCTTGAAGGAATTCACCATGACACGGACAACTCGGGCTGATGTCGCTCGGAAAGCAGGCGTCGCACCATCCACCGTCTCTCTTATACTCAACGGCCACGGGCACGAAGTCAAGATTGCACCAGCTACGATCGAGCACGTCACGAACGTCGCCCGTGAAATGAACTACGTCCCCAACGCTGCGGCACGATCACTGAGGCGAGGATCCACCAACATCATCGCTTTGATCATGGCTGAACTGCCGGAAGACCCGTTCGTGCCGGTCGTCCACAAAGTACTGACCACAGCCATGATTGAGGTTCAACGTCGCGGCTACCTTCTTCTGCCGCTCTTCCAACCTGAGGGCGATGCCGCCAACCGCCGTTTCATTCAATCGGTGCTCTCCGATATTCAACTGGCAGGTGCAATCTGCGAGACCACCTCCACCCAGCAGTTCGTTGGTCCCCTGCTCAGCCAGCTCGACATTCCAGTGATGTGGATGTCGATGATTGAAACCTCGAACCATTTCGGCGGAGTGGGCCTCGTCAGCATTGATGAAGGAACAGGAGTCCGGGAAATCCTCAGCGACCTCGACGCCACGGACACGTCACGGGCCCTGTACCTTGCAGGCCCCAACATCAACCACTTCCGTCAGGTACCTGTCCTCGAGCATTTCCAGGACCGCGCAGAGTTTCTTTCCCTGCCCACCTGGAGTGCTCACGACTCGTACGAGGCCTGCATGCGCATGCTCACCGCCCACCCCGACATTGATTCAGTATGGTGCGCTGATGACACACAGGCACCGGGCGTCTTCTCCGCTGCACGCGACCTGGGTAAGCATGTCCCCAACGATCTGTCCATCATCGGCTTCGGCGATCACAATGCGCACGAAGACAATTCCATGGGCCTGACCACGGTGATGTGGCCACTGCAGGACATGACGGCAACCGCTGTCAGCCAGCTCATCGACTCGATTTCAACGCCCAAAGCTGAGCACACAGCTCGCGAGCCTCACCACACGCGCGTCAGTACCACACCCACGTGGCGCACCAGTGCCAAGCGCATTCACAAAAATTAGGCACCACCATCCTCCACTCCGACGGGCCCGACTCAGGAAGCCCGAGCCGCCCTCGTCCATCCTGAATCCCAACGAAGCCGGTCATCTGCAACACGGCAGCAAAACAGTCCACCTAGCAGCAGCCCAAAGAGCGGACCGCGCGGGTCTGCTGCGCGCGCTGTGCCCACTGATCGGCAGGCGGATAGTCCACGTGCGCCAAAGTCAAGCCATGCGCCGGAGCCAGCGGAGCGGCTGCCTCACGCGAACGCTCATCCAGCAGATGTCTCATCCACGCCGGCGAGCGGCGGCCTGTCCCCACGTCAATCAGTGCTCCCACCAGGGATCGCACCATTGAGTGGCAAAAAGCGTCAGCATGGACGCGCACCAGGATCGGCGACGTTTCCCCCGCTGCCACGACGTCCAGCTGGCGGAGCGTACGGATCGTGGTCGCGCCCTCACGCGGCTTGCAAAAGGACAGAAAATCATGCTCACCGATGACGCTGGAAGCAGCTTCAGCCATGGCTTCCAAATTAAGCGTCTGGCGTGCAGGAACCGTCCAGATGCGTCGCCCGGAAAAGGGGTCACTGTCCGCGCGCTGGTCAAGCAGCCGGTACACATAGTGACGCCCCACAGCGCTGAAACGCGCATCGAAGGTTTCCGGCACGCGATGAGAACTCAGAAGCGCAACGTCGCAGTACCCTCTCGGCGACACCAGCCCGTGCGCCTTCATGAAATCACCGTGCGCGCGGGTAAGCAGAGAGGCCAGACGGTCAACCAGCGCATCTTCGGGTGTGCGCGAGGACCTTCCCGGAAGGCTGTCCCACACCTGCGCCGGCAGGTCGACGTGAGCCACCTGATGATCTGCGTGCACTCCCGCATCGGTGCGTCCCGCCACAGTCACCGCCACTTCCTGGCGGGCGATCAGCGACAGGGCTCGAACCAGTTCACCTTCCACGGTGCGTAGTCCGGGCTGTGCGGCCCAGCCGTGGAAGAAGGTGCCGTCGTATGCCAGGTCAAGCCGCGCCCTCACAGTGTCCATGCGCGAACACCGCCGATGATGCCGGCGTCATTGGGAACGATCACCACGTCGTCACCGAGTTTGGCCCGGTTCATCGCCGTGACGCGTTTCGAGTTTCCACCACCCAGGTACAGGCGATCCCACACGTACATCGGGCGCAGGCCGTCGATCACTCGGCGCACTCGTCGAGACCAGTGCGCGTCTCCCAGCCGGAGGCGTTCATGCTCGCCAATGTAGTCGTCATAGGTCAGTCCCCATCGCACAAATCCCTGCGATACTTCCACGTGCGGCGCGAGCACACCTGAATCGAAAACCGCGTTTCCCAGCCCGGTCCCCAGGGTCACGATCATTTCGAGGCCCGTGCCCGTGATGACACCTGCGCCGGCCACTTCAGCGTCGTTGAGCACCAGTGTCGGCATGCCCAGAGCAGCTTCAAGTGCCCGTCCCATGTCGAAGTTGGCCCATTGCTCGACCAGTTCAGGCAGGATCCGTGATCGCGGGCCGTCACGCGTGATGTAGTGCGGAGTCGTGATGACCACTCCGTGGCGCAGCATGCCAGGCATTCCCATCGTGACGCGCGTGGCGGCAGGCAGTTGCGCGGCAAGGTCCTGTGTGGTCTTGACGAGCAGTTCGGGAGGGAGCGGGTAGGGCGTGGGCGTGCGCACCGGCGATGCGGTCAGCGTTCCGCGCGAGTCGAGCACTGAGGCTTTGATTCCGCCCCCGCCGCAGTCGACAGCGAGGGTCATCTCTTCAGACATGTTCTTAGCATAATGGCTTGCTCTCACCTCGGGTTTCCAACGAGCTGTCCGCCCCACGCCAGCTTCCTGTTCATTGACGAGGGCGACCCATCCGCGGCTCTACCCCTCCCCTGCATGTCCCCAACTGTCGAACTCGCGTGAACTCTGCGGGGTCACCGACTGGCCTGCAACACATCCGTGCTGGTCACAGCAATTTCGGGTCGGGTTCGTGCTGCGCGGCCCCAGTGAGATCGACAGTTGGGGAACGAGGGGCGAGTGCACACGGGCTCCACCTAAAGAGCATCCGACACGGCCGGCACACCAACCGCGCGAATACACGGAAGCTGGGTAAACCCACACGGGGTTTACCCAGCTTCCGATCAGCCATCCGCTGGACTGGTCACCGCTCAATCAGCGCAGTGCCAGTCAGATCAGCAGGTCACGACGGTGCATGACTACTTGGCAGCTTCCTCAGCTTCGGTTTCAGCTTTGTCGTCAGCTGACTCCTGTGAAGCGGCTTCGTCAGCAGCCGGCTCGGCTGTTTCTGCTGCTTCAGCTTCGGTCTCGGCCTTTTCGTCAGCCTTGCCGGTCGCCTTGGAATCCTTACCGGACTTTGCAGCAGCCTTCGAAGCGGTACGCTCAGCGTCGGCAACGACAGCCTTCTTCTCGACTTTCTCCATGACAAGCTCAATACGAGCCATCGGAGCATTGTCGCCGCGGCGCGGCCCCAGCTTGGTGATGCGGGTGTAGCCACCGTTGCGCTCTGGATCCATGGCCGGAACGACCTCGTCGAACAGCATGTACAGGACATCCTTGTTCGGGATCTTGCGGGCAACCGTACGGCGAGCGTGAATGTCGCCGCGCTTTGCCTTAGTGACCAGCTTTTCAACGTACGGCTGCAGCGCGCGGGCCTTGGCCTCGGTCGTGGTGATCGCACGGTGTTCGATCAGTTGAGCAGCAAGGTTAGCCAACAGCAGCTTCTGGTGCGCTGGGCTGCCACCCAAACGTGGGCCCTTCTTAGGGGTGGGCATGAGTTTCTCCTACACAGTTTGTTTGGGCGTCCTCGTCCATCGATGACGGCCGCTGGAGGCGGCACGGACGCAAAGTGGATTCGATCAGAAAGACTGGTCGTCACTGAACTGAACGTTTCCGGCGTCTTCTCCGCCGGCGCGTTCAGGCATGACTGCATCCTTGAGGGTCATACCCAAGGATGCCAAGGCTTCCTTGATCTCCTCGATGGACTTGGTTCCGAAGTTGCGGATATCCAGCAGGTCAGCCTCAGAGTGGGCAACGAGTTCACCCACGGTGAGGATGCCGCGTCGACGCAGCGCGTTGTACGAACGGGACTGCAGGTTCAGGCTTTCGATCGGCAAGGCCAGGTCTTGCGCAAGGGTCTCATCGGTAGTCGATGGGCCCACTTCGATGCCTTCTGCTTCCTCGTTCAGTTCACGCATGAGGCCGAAGAGCTCCACCAGGGTGCTTCCGGCTGACGCGAGAGCATCGCGCGGACTGATAGCTGGCTTGGTTTCCACATCGATGATCAGACGATCAAAGTCGGTGCGTTGCTCGACACGGGTGGCCTCCACCTTGTATGTCACTTTGAGCACCGGCGAGTAGATCGAATCGATCGGGATGCGGGAGATCTCAGCTTGCGGATCCTTGTTCTGAGCAGCGGAAACGTAGCCACGGCCACGCTCAACCGTCAGTTCAATCTCGAGCTTGCCCTTCTCATTGAGCGTTGCCAGATGAAGGTCAGGGTTGTGGATTTCCACGCCTGCAGGAGGAGTGATATCCCCTGCGACGACCTCACCGGGGCCAGCCTTGCGCAGGTACATCACGACAGGCTCATCCTCTTCAGAGGACAGAACGATGTCTTTGATGTTCAGGATGATCTCAGCGACGTCTTCCTTCACGCCTTCCACCGTGTGGAATTCGTGTGGCACACCGTCAATGCGGATCGAGGTGACCGCTGCGCCCGGAATGGACGACAGCAATGTACGGCGCAGGGAGTTACCCAGTGTGTATCCAAACCCAGGCTCGAGTGGCTCAAGAGTGAAACGGGAGCGGTAATCGCTCACCTTCTCCTCTGAGAGGATGGGGCGTTCTGCAATGAGCACGTCTTGGTCCTTTCTTTCCGACAACCGCTATATGATGTCGGATTTGTGGTCCCGTCACGCGAACAGTGACGGAAAAAACAGGGTGCAGATGGTTCCCACTTGTGTGGGAACATCGTGACGTGGGACGCGGACGGGTCGCCCTCGTCCCTCACACGGGTCTTTCAGACGCGGCGACGTTTCGGGGGACGTGCACCGTTGTGAGCCTGCGGAGTGACATCCTGAATGGATCCAACCTCAAGACCAGCGGCCTGCAGCGAACGAATCGCCGTTTCGCGGCCGGAGCCCGGGCCCTTGACGAAAACGTCAACCTTCTTCATGCCCTGTTCCTGCGCGCGACGTGCTGCAGCCTCAGCGGCAAGCTGAGCGGCGAACGGGGTGGACTTACGTGAGCCCTTGAAACCGACCTGACCGGACGATGACCATGACAGGACAGCGCCGGTGGGATCGGTGATGGAGACGATCGTGTTATTGAACGTCGACTTGATGAACGCCTTGCCGTGCGTGACGTTCTTGCGCTCTTTACGACGCGGCTTACGCGCCGAAGATGAGCGAGTAGACTTGACAGCCATTGATTTTCCTTTTGAAGTCGAGGGGGCCAGGTTTCATCACCCAGCTCTATGAGTTACTTGGTGGCTTTCTTCTTGCCAGCCACGGTGCGCTTGGGTCCTTTACGGGTACGCGCATTTGTCTTCGTCCGCTGACCATGAACAGGCAGGCCAAAACGGTGGCGCATGCCCTGGTAGCATCCGATCTCGATCTTGCGGCGGATATCGGCTTGGACCTCACGACGCAAGTCGCCTTCGACCTTAAAGTTGGCCTCGATGTAGTCGCGCAGCTTGACCATATCTTCTTCACTGGCGTCGCGTACGCGAAGGTCGGGGCTGACCCCGGTTGCTTCAAGTGTTTCCTTGGCGCGGGTGCGTCCCACACCGTAAATGTAAGTAAGCGCAATCTCCATCCGCTTTTCACGGGGGAGGTCAACGCCGGCAATACGTGCCATGACTTTTCTCCACATGGTTTTCGGAGGTCGTCACCCCGTCTCTGATCCATCAATCAGCCCCGGCCTCCGAACCAGGGGTCCCGCTTGCGCGGTCGACGGTGTGCTGTGGGCAAATCGCCCGCCAGTGGCTCACTGCCACTGAGCAGCTACGGCTTTCAGCCTTGACGCTGCTTGTGCCTGGGGTTGTCGCAAATAACCATGACGTTGCCGTGGCGACGAATCACCTTGCACTTGTCACAGATCTTCTTGACACTAGGCTTGACCTTCATGGTGCACCTCCACGTCGCCAGGCGACGCTTGTTGTGTCGGTTTACTTGTATCGGTAGACGATTCGACCCTTTTCAAGGTCATACGGGCTGAGCTCGACGACTACGCGGTCTTCAGGCAGGATACGAATGTAGTGCTGACGCATCTTTCCTGAGATGTATCCCAGAACTTCGTGACCGTTGGTGAGCTCAACACGAAACATCGCGTTCGGCAACGCCTCAATAACGGTGCCTTCGACCTCAATAACTCCGTCTTTCTTCGCCATGTCCTCCGTCTATCCTCTACGTTTGTCAGTAGGGCTCACGGCCGAAACCGTGGCGGGCGTTTCCCTCGCCAATCGGCAAGAAAGTCAGCCCGACTGTCCATTCTAGAGGAGGATGCAACGCCGGTGAAGCCCATTCAGTGGGATATCCCTCACGCGCCGGACTCGAGTTGCCTTCCATATTGAGGAGGGCGACGCCTGGAGCGCCGATCACACAGCAATCAGAAATACGCAGGCTGCGTGTATCAGTCCAGTGAAATGGGGGTTACTCGGTAAGGAGCCAGGCCCTCTACCCCACCGTCTGGCGCAGTCAGGACTGAAATGCCCTCGTCCATGATGGCAACGGAGTGCTCCCAGTGCGCGGCATCGCTGTGATCCAGTGTGTGCACGGTCCACCCGTCAGCTTCGGTGCGCGTCGCAGGATTGCCCGACACGAGGATGGGTTCGACCGCCAGCACCATACCTGGCTTCAGACGCGGGCTGATCCCGGTCGCACGGTAGTTCAACACGTCGGGCGGTTGATGCATCGCCGTTCCGATGCCGTGTCCGCCGAATTCTTCAACGATCTGTGCTTCCCACCCGAACGTGTCCCGGTAATCCTCGCAGGTGTCTTCAACAGCTTGTCCCACCGCGCTGACGCGGCGAGCTGAAGCCAACGATGCGATCGCACGCCACATAGCAGCGCGCGTCACTTCGTTGAGTTCACGCCGGCGCTGAGATGCGGCCTGTTCATCGCCCACAATCATGGAGAACGCGGCATCACCGTGCCAGCCGCGGCCGTGGTGCGTCACGTAGGCTCCGCAGTCGAAGGAGACGATGTCGCCGTTGCGCAGGACATCATCATTCGGAATGCCGTGCACAACAGTGTCATTGACGCTGATACAGACCGTCGCCGGGTAACCGAAGTAGTTCAGGAAATTCGAGGTCGCTCCCGCCTGGGAAATCACTTCGGCACTGATGCGGTCCAGTTCCGTCAATGTGACGCCTGGTTGAGCCGCGCGGCGCAGTGCTGCGTGGATATCCGCCACGATCAAACCTGCGCGACGCATCTGCAGAATCTGATCCCTGGTTTTCAGCTCAATACGCGCGTGACCCATCGTCCTCAGCGACCTTCTGAGACCGAAGCATCCGCATTTGCCGAGGCAGCAGCGCCGCCCTGGTCAGACGAGCTGGAGCTGGCAGGCTCCGAAGCCTCAGCTGGGTCATCTTCGGGGAATTCTTCCGCCCCGCAGCACTCTCCTTCACCGTTTTGGTGGGCTTCGAACCACGGATCACGAGGATCGTCGAGGGTGGCCTGGCCGCCCGTCACCTCATCCGCGCCGGCACCGTCCGCTGAGTCAGCACCGCTCCCGGAGCCGGCACCGTTCAGTGAATCGAGAATGGCAAAAATGCGTTCGCTGACTTCTTCGACCGACCCGTTCGCATCGACTGCTTCGAGCAGATCCTGATCGACATAGTACGTGGCGACCGGCTCAGTTTGCGTATGGTAAACCGCCAGGCGATGACGGATAACCGGCTCAGTGTCGTCTGAGCGGTGCTGTTCGGTTGCGCGCTTGAGCATGCGGTGCACAACCTGATCTTCATCCGCCTGAAGCTCGATCACCACGTCAAGTTCGGTTCCCAGGTCAGCGAGCGTGTCACGCAAAGCATGTGCCTGCTCAACAGTGCGCGGATAGCCATCGAGCAGGAAGCCCTCAGCGGCATCAGGCGCCTTCAGGCGAGCATGCACCATCGGGTTGATGACCGAGTCGGGAACAAGTTCGCCGCGATCCATGTAGGACTGTGCGAGGATGCCGAGTTCCGTCTGTTCGGCAATGTTGGCGCGGAAAATTTCCCCTGTTGAAATGGCCGGGATGCCGAGTTTGCATGCAATTATGCTTGCTTGAGTTCCTTTGCCCGCTCCAGGAGGACCGAGCAGGATAATAGCTGTCATCGAAGGAATCCCTCGTAATGATGCTGTTCGAGCTGAGTGTTGATTTCTTTCACGGTCTGCAGGCCGACGCCGACCATAATCAGCAGCGTGGTACCACCGAACGGCATCTGTCCATTCTGCAGACCGAGTGGGATCATCATCAGCGACGGTACAAGGGCGACAATCATCAGGTAGAACGCACCCGCCGTGGTAATGCGGTTCATGACGTAACGCAGGAATTCAGCGGTCGGGCGTCCAGCACGGTACCCCACGATGAAACCGCCGTAGCGTTTCATGTTGTCGGCAACCTCGTCCGGGTTGAAGGTGATGGAAGTGTAGAAGAATGCGAAGCCGAGGATCATCAGGGCGTACAGCACGAGGTAGAGCCATGACTGGTGGTTGAAGTTTGAACGCACCCACTGCACCCACGTCGATTCTGGTGAGCCAAAGTTCGCCATCATCACCGGCATAGCCAGGATCGATGACGCGAAGATGACGGGGATAACGCCCGACATATTGATCTTCAGCGGGATGTATGTCGAGGAACCGCCGTACATGCGGCGGCCGATCATGCGCTTGGCGTACTGAACGGGGATTCGGCGCTGTGATTGCTCGATGTAGACAATGGCAAGTGCGACTACGAGGATCATGCCGACAATTGCGGCAACTTTGCCCCAGCCGCCACCTTGTCCGATCGAGAACAACTGAGCAGGCATACGAGCGGTGATCGACGTGAAGATCAGCAGTGACATGCCATTGCCGATGCCACGCTCAGTGATCAATTCACCCAGCCACATGATGACGGCGGTACCCGCGGTCATAACAACGATCATCACGAGGTACATGGGGATGGACCGGTCAGCTATGATGTCGTGCTGGCAGCCGGGGAACATGTTGCCCGAGCGCGCCATGTACACCATGGTGGTCGACTGCAGTACGCCGAGGAAGATTGTGCCGTACCGCGTGTATTGCGTGAGCTTGGCCTGACCCGTCTGACCTTCCTTGTGCAGGTCATCGAATCGAGGAATGACAACTCGCAGAAGCTGGACGATGATCGACGCCGTAATGTACGGCATGATGCCGAGCGCGAAGATCGACAGCTGGAGCAACGCGCCGCCTGAGAACAGGTCGACGAGCCCGAGCAGGGATCCTTCTTCCTGAGTTGCCAGGCACTTCTGCACGTTGACAGTGTTGACGCCTGGGGTCGGGATAAATGCTCCGAGGCGGAATACCGCCATGATCATCAAGGAGAACAGCAACTTCCGACGCAGGTCAGGAGTGCGGAACGCCTGTGTGAAGGCACTTAACACGGCTTCCTCTTCCTAGGTTGATGGTGTGACAGCTTGACGCAATCACAACTTTACTCACCGTGCCTAGCCTACCCGAGTTAGCACGTCTCACGTCAATTGGATTGGCTACACCGCGGTTTTTCGTTAGTTCATTGCCGAGGGCGACCCGATGACGCGCCATCTGCGCCCATGTGATCGACCTGCGACACTATGGGGGTGGTTTGGCTAACAAACCACCCCCACCGTGTTTCAGACTTATCGCACCGTGACGGTGCCACCAGCCTGCGTGATCTTGTCCTGAGCCGATTGTGAGCATGCATCCACATCCAGGGTGAATGCGCTGGTCACTTCTCCGCCTCCGAGGACCTTGACCGGGTGTCCGTCACGAACAGCTCCCTTTTGAGCCAGGTCTTCCGATGAAACGGAGCCGCCCTCGGGGAACAGTTCCTGCAGCTTGCCGACGTTAACCACCTGGTATTCCACGCGGAACGGATTCTTGAATCCGCGCAGCTGAGGAAGACGCACGTGAATCGGCTTGGCGCCGCCCTCGAAGCCAGCTGGGACGGAACGGCGGGCCTTGGTGCCCTTCGTGCCGCGGCCGGCGGTTTTACCCTTGGAGCCTTCACCACGACCCACACGGATCTTGGCCTTATTGGCTCCCCTGGCGGGACGCAGGTCGTGCAGCTTGAGGATGCCTGCGGGGGCTTCCTCAGTCGTCTTGTTCGACGTTGATTTCGCCATGATCAGTCAGCCTCCTCCACTGTAATCAGGTGTCGCACTGTGTTGATCATTCCGCGAACTGACTCGGAATCCTCACGCACAACGCTTTGGCGGATCTTGCGCAGCCCAAGGGTACGCATGGTCTCTTTCATGTTCTGCTTGGCGCCGATCGTTGATCGAACCTGCGTGATCTTGAGTTTTGCCATTATTCACTCACCCCTGCGGAGGCTTTGGCGGCTTCCTTCTGCTCGGCCTGAGCTTTCTTTTCCGCTTCGCCTTCTGCCTGTGCGCGCAACATGCCGGACGGAGCAACACGCTCCACCGGAAGTCCGCGACGTGCGGCCACTGCTTCAGGTGTTTCCAGCTGCTTCAGAGCTGCCACCGTTGCTCGGACGATGTTAAGTGCATTGTCGGATCCGAGCGACTTGGTCAGCACGTCCTGTACGCCAGCTGCCTCGAGGACGGCGCGCACAGGGCCGCCGGCAATAACGCCGGTACCTGGTGTTGCGGGACGCAGCAGCACGATTCCGGCTGCATCTTCGCCCTGGACCAGGTGAGTGATCGTGCGGCGGATCATGGGCACGTGGAAGAAGGACTTCTTAGCTTCTTCAACGCCCTTGGAAATAGCCTGGGGAACTTCCTTGGCCTTTCCGTAGCCGACGCCGACGGTGCCTTCGCCATCGCCCACCACTACCAGAGCGGTGAAGCTGAAGCGACGTCCACCCTTGACCACCTTGGATACGCGGTTGATCGTGACGACACGCTCGATGTATTGGTTCTTGTCTTCGTTGCGACGGTTGTCGCGACGGTCAGTGTTACGCCCCTGGCGGCGATCGCGACGCTCGCTGTCACGTTCGTTGCGCCCGGAGGATTCCTGACCGTTTCTGCTTCGCTGCGCTGCAGCCATCAGTTGATCTCTCTTTCCCTCAGTCGCTTTCAGAGGTTCAATCCGCCCTCACGGGCGGCCTCTGCGACAGCCGCGACGCGGCCGTGATACTTGTATCCTGCGCGGTCGAAGACCACTGCGGAGATGCCAGCAGCTTTGGCGCGCTCTGCGATCAGTTCGCCTACACGGTGAGCCTTGTCCACCTTCGAGCCTTCTGCCGAAGCAAATTCGTCTTCCATCGTGGAAGCGGACACGAGGGTGTTGCCAACCGTATCGTCGATGACCTGTGCGACCATGTGGCGGTTCGAACGGGTCACGACCAAGCGCGGGCACTCGGCTGTGCCGCTGATCTTCTTGCGAAGACGCTGATGGCGACGCTTACGCGCAACAACTTTGCCTTTGCCTTTGACGGAGTAGCCCATCACTTACCAGCCTTTCCGACCTTGCGGCGGATCGTTTCACCCACGTAGTGAATACCCTTGCCCTTGTACGGTTCAGGCTTCTTGATCTTACGAATCCGCGCTGCAGTTTCACCGACGAGTTGCTTATCGATGCCTGAGACCGTGAACTTCGTTTGTGAGTCAACCGTGAAGTCAATGCCTTCAGGGGCCTTGAACGGAACGGTGTGGGAGAATCCCAGCGAGAATTCCAAGTCCTTGCCCTTGGCGACTACGCGGTAACCGGTGCCGGTGATCTCGAGCTGTTTGCTGAAGCCCTGGGTCACGCCCACAACCATGTTGTTGATCAGTGAACGGCTCAGTCCGTGCAGTGAACGGGCTTCGCGGCCGTCATCCGCACGCTCGACGATGATCTGGCCGTCCTCGACGCGTGCTGAGATCAGATGAGGAAGCTCATGGCTCAGTTCGCCCTTGGGGCCTTTCACCGTGACTGTGGCGCTCTTGATGTCGACGTCAACTCCCGACGGGATTGCGATTGGGCTCTTACCGATTCGTGACATTGTCGGTTCCCCCTCTCACCAGACGTAGGCGAGGACTTCCCCACCTACACCCTTGTCGGATGCCTGACGGTCGGTCAGCAGACCGGAAGATGTGGACAGAATAGCCACACCCAGTCCGCCGCGGACCTTCGGCAAGTTCGTCGACTTCGCATAAACGCGCAGGCCTGGCTTGGACACGCGTTGCAGACCTTCAATTGCACGCTCACGCTTGGAGCCGTACTTGAGATTGAGGATCAGTGTTTTGCCAACGCGAGCATCCTCGACGGAGGTCGAGGCAATGTAGCCCTCTTCCACCAGGATGTTCGCAATGGCGGCCTTCAGCTTGGAGTACGGCATGGAGACCGACTCGTGCTGAGCCGAGTTTGCGTTACGCAGACGCGTCAGCATGTCTGCGATGGGATCAGTCATTGTCATGGGGACTAATTCCCCTTCCTCGTCGCGGTTTCCACCGGGGTCCCCGGGACCTACGACGTAGTGCTTACCAGCTGCTCTTTGTCACGCCTGGGAGTTCGCCACGAAGGGCGAGCTCACGCAGGCAGACTCGACACAGTCCGAACTTGCGGTAGACCGAGCGCGGGCGTCCGCACCGGCTGCACCGGGTGTAGCCACGGACACCGAACTTCGGGGCGCGCGCGGCTTTGATCTTGAGAGACGTCTTAGCCATGGTCAGTCCTCCTTAAAGGGGAAGCCGAGGTGACGTAGCAGTGCACGGCCCTCCTCATCGGTGCGGGCTGAGGTCACGATTGTGATGTCCATGCCGCGCACGCGGTCGATGCTGTCCTGATCGATCTCGTGGAACATGGACTGTTCCGACAGACCGAAGGTGTAATTGCCGTTGCCGTCAAATTGCTTCGATGACAGTCCGCGGAAGTCGCGGATACGGGGCAGAGCGGTCGACAGAAGACGGTCAAGGAACTCCCACATGCGATCGCCACGCAAGGTGACGTGTGCGCCGATGGGCTGGCCTTCACGCAGTTTGAACTGTGCGATGGACTTCTTGGCCTTGGTCGTCACAGGCTTCTGGCCGGTGATTGCCGTCAAGTCGCGCAGTGCTCCTTCAAGTGCCTTCGAGTCACGAGCGGCTTCACCAACGCCCATGTTGACGACGATCTTGGTGAGACCGCCCACCTCCATGACGTTGCTGTGCTTGAACTCGTCACGCAGCGCTTGACGAATCTCTGAGTTGTACTTTTCTTTCAGACGCGGGGCCATGATCAGATCTCCTTGCCCTGCTCGATACCTGCTGCCACGCGACCACGGGTCACGCGAACACGCACGGTGCGGGTACGACCGTCACGCTCAACCTGGTCTTCCCTGAAGCCCACGCGAACGCGCTGCTTTGTGTCGGGATCAACCAGAGCGACCTTGGACAGTGAAATCGGTGCTTCCACTGTTTCAATGCCGCCACTTGAGTTCTGGGACTGTCCCTGGCGCACATGACGTGTCTTCAGGTTGACACCCTCGACCAGGACCTTCTGTTCCTTCGGGAACACCTTGATGACGCGACCCTGGCGGCCCTTGTCACCTGGCTTGAGGGGTTCAAGGCCCTCAGCTTCGCGGCGCTCGTTGCGCTTGGCGAGCTTGGCCTCGTCTGACGTGCGTCCACGGACAACCTCGACGAGGTCGCCTTTACGAATCTTCGCTGCCATCAGAGCACCTCCGGGGCAAGTGAAATGATGCGCATGAACTTCCTGTCGCGCAGCTCCCTGCCGACAGGTCCGAAAATACGCGTCCCGCGTGGCTCCCCATTGCTGTTGAGAATCACTGCGGCATTTTCATCGAATCGAATGTAGGAACCGTCGGAACGACGCGTTTCCTTACGCGTACGTACGACGACCGCCTTAACGACTTCGCCCTTCTTGACGTTGCCGCCTGGGATAGCGTCTTTGACGGTGGCGACAATCGTGTCGCCAATTCCGGCGTAGCGTCGACCCGAACCGCCGAGAACACGGATGGTCAGGATCTCCTTTGCACCTGTGTTATCAGCGACTTTCAGTCGCGACTCCTGCTGGATCATTGTGTGTGACTCCTGTCGTCGTGCCGGTTCTCATCGCAGCGCGGTTGCGCCACTAGAGCCTGACCGAACGGATGATGGTCTATGAGGACGAATTACTTCGCCTTTTCGATGATCTCCGCGACGCGCCAGCGCTTGGTGGCTGACAGCGGGCGGGTCTCCATGATGCGAACGAGGTCACCGACGTGGCACTCGTTGTTCTCGTCGTGGGCCTTAACCTTTTTCCTCTTACGCATGACTTTGCCGTAAAGTGCGTGCTTCATGCGGTCTTCGAGCTCAACGACGACGGTTTTATCCATCTTGTCGCTGGTCACGTAGCCACGACGAACCTTACGGAAATTACGTGCGACAGCCTCATTAGTGGTCTCGGACATGCGACTCACTCCTTCGTAGTGGGGGCTGTGCGGAAGCCGAGCTCCCGCTCACGGCTAATGGTGTAGATCCGGGCAATGTTGCGACGAACTACCTTCATGCGTCCATGGTCCTCGAGAGAACCGACGGCTTGGGAAAAGCGCAGGTTGAACAGTTCAGCCTTAGCTTTCTCGAGCTCCTTGGACAGCTGTGCTGCGTCCATTGCATCCAGGTCGGCGGTCGTCAGACCTTTGTCGGCCATCAGAGTTCACCACCCTCTCGGACCACAAATCGGGTCTTCATTGGAAGTTTGTGCTGGGCACGGCTCAGAGCTTCGCGAGCGAGCTCCTCGGAAACGCCGCCCAGTTCGAACATAATGCGGCCCGGCTTGACGGGGGCGACCCACCATTCAGGAGCGCCTTTACCGGAACCCATACGGGTTTCTGCGGGCTTCTTGGTCAGCGGGCGGTCAGGGAAGATGTTGATCCACACCTTGCCGCCACGCTTCACGTGACGGGTCACTGCAATACGAGCTGCCTCGATTTGACGGTTCGTGACATAGGCGCCTTCAAGAGCCTGGATGCCGTAGTCGCCGAAGGCCAGCTCGGTGCCGCCTTTAGCCACACCAGTGCGGTGTGGACGATGCTGCTTGCGGAACTTGGTCCGACGGGGAATGAGCATAAGACTCAGGCCTCCGTTCCTTGATCGGCAGCCGGCTGTTCGGCCTGGGGCTCAGTCTGAGCCTTTTCTGGCTGCGTGTTTTCGCTTGCGCGTTCCTGGTTGCGCTGACGTCCACCGCGTCCCTGGCCTCCACGGCCGCCGCGACGGGGTCCGCGACGATCACCGCGGCGTCCGCCGCGGTTCTGCTGCTCAGCCTGCTGGCGAGCAAATTCGCGCTCGGTCATGTCGCCCTTGTAGATCCACACCTTGACGCCAATGCGACCAAAGGTGGTACGAGCTTCAAAAAAGCCGTAGTCGATGTTCGCGCGCAGGGTGTGCAACGGCACACGGCCTTCACGGTAGAACTCGGAGCGAGACATTTCGGCTCCACCCAGACGGCCGGACACCTGGACACGAATGCCCTTGGCGCCTGCACGCTGTGCGGACTGGATGCCCTTACGCATGGCGCGACGGAACGAGACACGTGCTGCGAGTTGCTCGGCGATGCCCTGAGCAACCAGCTGTGCGTCCAGATCGGGGTTGCGAACCTCGAGGATGTTGAGCTGGACCTGCTTGCCAGTCAGCTTCTCGAGAGATTGACGCAGGCGATCTGCCTCGACGCCACGACGTCCGATCACAATGCCGGGACGCGCGGTATGCAGGTCGACGCGCACGCGGTCGCGGGTGCGCTCGATGTCAACTTTCGAAATGCCGGCGCGCTCAAGGCTTTCAGACAAAGCGCGACGAATAGCAACGTCTTCGGCTACGTAATCTGCGTAGCTCTGGCCTTTGGTGGTTGAGTCGGAGAACCAGCGGGACCGGTGATCGGTGGTGATTCCCAGACGGAACCCGGTTGGGTTAACCTTCTGCCCCATTACTGGTCTCCCTTCTGCTTATCGTCCTTGGTGCCCACCACAATGGTGATGTGGCTGGTGCGCTTGAGGATCCGTCCGGCGCGTCCTTGTGCGCGGGGGCGGAAACGCTTCATAGTCGGGCCTTCGTCCACAAAGGCTTCGAGGACCAGCAGGTCGGCTTCGTCAAAAGCCTCCCCTGCCAGCTCAGCCTTGAATTTGGAGTTGGCGACAGCGCTGTGAAGCACCTTCTGGACATCGGTTGCGACGGCCTGCGGAGCGAACCGCAGAATGTCGGCTGCCTCCAGGACACGCTTGTTGCGAACTTCGTTCACCACGCGGCGTGCCTTCTGGGGCGTGACGCGAACGTAACGCGCCTGCGCCTTGGCTTCCATGAAATCCTGCCTTTTCTTCCCTAGGGCCGGCTCAGCGCCGACGTCCTTTGCGATCGTCCTTGTCATGGCCTCGGAAGGTACGAGTGGGAGCGAATTCTCCCAGCTTGTGACCCACCATCGCCTCGGTGACGAACACCGGGACGTGCTTGCGGCCGTCATGCACCGCAAATGTGAGGCCCAGGAAGTCTGGGGTGATCACTGAGCGGCGTGACCATGTCTTGATGACGGCTTTTGAATTGGTTTCGTTGGCCTTGTCGACTTTCTTGAGCAGGTGGTCGTCGACGAAGGGGCCCTTCTTCAAACTACGCGGCATATTTTCAGCTCCTTATCAGCGCTTCTTGCCGGTCCGGCGACGGCGCACGATAAGCTTGTCGCTGGCCTTGTTCGGACGACGGGTACGGCCCTCGGGCTTGCCCCACGGTGACACCGGATGGCGACCACCAGAGGTACGGCCCTCACCACCACCATGCGGGTGGTCGACCGGGTTCATCACAACACCGCGAACGTGGGGGCGCTTGCCCTTCCAACGCATACGGCCTGCTTTACCCCAATTGATGTTGGAGTGATCGGAGTTGCCGACCTCGCCAACAGTTGCACGGCATGCAGCGTCAACGTTGCGGATTTCACCGGAAGGCATACGCAGTTGCGCGAAGCGGCCTTCTTTGGCAACGAGCTGCACAGACGCTCCAGCGGAACGCGCGATTTGCGCGCCGCCACCGGGCTGCAGCTCAACTGCGTGCACGACGGTACCGAGAGGGATGTTACGCAGCGGCAGGCAGTTACCTGGCTTGATATCAGCCTGTGGGCCTGCTTCCACGCGGTCACCCTGATACAGGTTGGCTGGTGCCAGGATGTAACGCTTGGCTCCGTCCTCGTAGTGCAGCAGTGCGATGCGCGAGGTGCGGTTCGGATCGTATTCGATGTGAGCCACAACGGCGGGGATGCCGTCCTTGTCATGGCGACGGAAGTCGATCACGCGGTAGGCGCGCTTGTGGCCACCACCGCGGTGACGCGAGGTCACGCGGCCGTGCGCGTTACGACCACCGGTCTTGCTCAGCGGACGCAGCAGCGACTTTTCTGGCGTAGAACGCGTGATTTCAGCAAAGTCCGACACACTTGAGCCGCGACGGCCCGGCGTTGTGGGCTTGTATTTGCGGATTCCCATAATGTTCCTCTACCTCTCCGGCTGCCTTCAGGCCTGATCGCCGAAGATGTCGATGGTGCCTTCGCGAACGGTCACGATTGCTCGCTTGACGTCCTTGCGCTTTCCGATTCCGTTGCGGGTCCGGTATTCCTTACCCTTACGGTTCTGGGTCGCGACAGAGGCAACCTTGACACCAAAGATTGCCTCGACAGCAATCTTGATCTCGGTCTTGTTGGCGCGAGGATCAACTTCAAATGTGTACTTGCCCTGATCCATCAGGATCGATGACTTCTCAGTCACGACAGGCTTCAAGATGATGTCGCGCGGGTTCTTGGTGGATTCGAGTGCGCTCACTTGGTCTCCTCCTTAGTACCGAGGAAAGTCTCGAGGGCGCCCTTGGTGAAGATGACATCGTCGTTGTCGAGGACGTCATAGGTGTTGAGCTGATCAACCCACAGAATGTGAGTTTCCTGCAGGTTGCGCAGGCTCAGTGCCGTCAGATCTTCACCGCGTTCAAGGACCACCAGGACGTTGTCGTTGCCAGCAACGATTGTCCGCAGAGCTTTCAGAGCTGTCTTGGTGGACGGCTTGTCGCCCTCGAACAATGAAGTCACAACGTGAATGCGATCGTTACGAGCGCGATCGGACAGTGCGCAGCGCAGAGCGCCGACCTTCATTTTCTTCGGGGTGCGTTGTGCGTAGTTACGCGGCTGAGGTCCGTGAACCACTCCGCCACCGGTGAACTGCGGTGCGCGGATGGAGCCCTGACGAGCGTTACCGGTTCCCTTCTGGCGGTACGGCTTCTTGCCGCCGCCGGAAACCATGCCACGGGTCTTGGTCGCGTGTGTTCCCTGTCGGGCCGCAGCAAGCTGCGCCACGACGACTTGATGCATCAGCGGAATGTTCGCCGGCACGTCAAAAATTTCACCGGGCAGGTCGATCGTGTCGACCTTCTTGCCCTCACGGTCGAGCACATCGATCGTGCGCGTGGTTTGGTTATCAGTCATGTCACGCACCCTTCACGGACGTGCGAACCAGGACGATACCGTTCTTCGGGCCGGGGATTGCGCCGGTAATGAGCAGGAGGCCCTTTTCGGCGTCCACAGCCTGGATCGTCAGATTCTGAATTGTGCGGCGCGCATTGCCCATACGGCCGGCCATGCGCTGTCCCTTAAAAATGCGACCAGGTGTTGCACAGGCACCAATGGAGCCTGGCTTGCGGTGATTGCGGTGGGCGCCGTGAGAGGCTCCCACACCTGCAAAGCCGTGACGCTTCATCACACCGGCAAATCCCTTGCCCTTGGTGTTTCCGGAAACGTCAACATGCTGTCCCGCTTCAAACACGGTTGCGTCGAGTTCCTGCCCCGCTGCGTAGTTATCGGCCTCGGTTGTGCGAACTTCGGCTAGGTGGCGACGTGGTTCCACGCCTGCCTTGGCAAAGTGTCCCGCGAGAGGCTTTGTCACCTTGCGGGGGTCAATCTTGCCGTAACCGATTTGAATCGCAGAGTAACCGTCAACCTCTTCGGTACGCACCTGTGTGACGACGTTGGTGCCGACCTGCACGACAGTGAGCGGGACAAGACGCCCTTCGGCGTCCCATACCTGGGTCATGCCGAGCTTGCGGCCCAACAGCGCCGTCATGGGCGTGCTGGCCTTCTGCTTGGTATCAGTTGTCATTGCAGATGTCCTCAGAGCTTGATCTCAATATTGACGTCCGCAGGCAAGTCAAGACGCATAAGCGAGTCGACGGCCTTCGGAGTCGGGTCGATGATGTCGATGAGCCGCTTGTGTGTGCGCATCTCAAAGTGCTCGCGGCTGTCCTTGTATTTGTGGGGCGACCGAATGACGACGAACACGTTCTTTTCGGTCGGCAGTGGCACCGGGCCCACGACCGTGGCGCCCGCGCGTTGCACGGTCTCCACAATCTTGCGCGCGGAGCTGTCGATGACCTCGTGGTCATAGGACTTAAGCCGGATGCGGATCTTCTGTCCCGCCATGCCGTCTACCTCTTCTCGTACAGCTTCGTCACCGGTCCCCGCATTCGGGCGTGTCGCAATTCGCGACACATTCGTACGCGGTTTCCCTCGGGTGAGGGACGGACCGTTGTCTTATCTAAAGAACTCGGGCTATAAAGCCCGGCCAGATGTTGGTCTGGATGAGCCCCACCCTCGCGGGGCAACCTGATTAGTTTGACAGAAAACCCCTCGTTGGTTCAAGTCCGCTCAGGCAAAAACCGATGTGAATCACCTGACAACTAGCCTGCTATCCAGCTTTTATGCCTTGCTACGGGCCCACGGAGGCACATTCTGTCACCCTGCTGCCAAGAATTGTCGCCAGTATCACTATCGCTGGTGCACCCCCTCACTTACCCCAGCCTGCCCATCCGCACTATGCCCGCGTGCCATCCTTCCACCTCACCCTGTCTCTCTGCAGCCTGTCACTCGGCAGTCTGCCCTTCCACAATGTGCTCGTCGGTTCATTTCTCAGCGCTCACTTGCTCCCATCTCCACCTCATGCCCCTTCCCCACTTGATCCCCTCACCCCCATAGCCCCTTCTTCCGCTCGGGCCCTCCCCACTTAGTCCTGTCCCTCACTTGCCCTATCCCCCAGTTCCCAACTGTCGATCTGAGGGTCGAATCGACGATTCTCCGCTGAGACTTCCTCGCATCACAGCTGGTCAAGGGGCTGCTAGGGAAGCAGGACCGGAACTTTCAGCCTTCAAATCGACACTCGGGTAGAGGGAGGGAAGTCTTAACGAAAAGATCTGCGGAGTATCCGTGTTCGAAGTTTTTTCGGAACTCCTTCGAGAAGCATTCGCAAACAATAGATGTTAGGTCTAGCACATAGGCATACCTACAAGATTGTTCGCGTAGCCGATCGGAGGAGTTCTTGCGGCGCCACCGCGCCTTCACTCCTAATCTCTGCAGAGACTTCTTTCCAGCACTGCCCTTTCCCCACCTCTACCCATCTGTCGATCTCAAGGACACCTATGGAAGGACATCCCTTGGCGCGACTGCATCGGTGCAGGTCACAGCCAATTCACCTTCGTTTACTCAAACGGAATGCTGCCGAGATCGACAGTTGGGTAAACAACCGGTGGGAAACAGGCAGATAGACAGCTAGGAGCAAAAAGCTCGAGGCGGAACAGTTCAAAGTAGAACGGCTCAGGCCGGAACAGTTCGGAACGCAAGAAGAGATGGGGCCGGAACAGTTCGGAGCGCGAAAAGGTGCCAGACCCGAATTCGTTGGAGCATACAGCGCCATCGCCGCGTAATAGCGACAGAAAGCATATACACGCCCCTTGGCTATTGATCTCACGGTCAGACAATGGGAAGCACGAATCACACTGGGCCGACAAAAGGGCGGAGAACGCTAAAGGCCGGAGCAGGCTAAGAGACGGACTACAGCTAGGAGCCGGAGCCGCCAAAAGACAGAGCACGAGAAAAGGGCGGCGCTACCAAAAGGCAGAACACGCTTCAGGCCAGAGGGCGCCAAAGGAATGGGCGCGCTTTGAAACAGAGCACGCAAAAAGACAGAAACGGCAAGAAGATACAGCAGCACAAAAAAGATGGGCTTGGAAGCATCTTTCGATGCCACCAAGCCCATCTCAGCTCATTCGGCTCACCGCCAGGCGCCCTCGTCAATACCGACTCAAACGGCCCAAACGGGGAACCTCGCGAGTGCCAGCGCCAGTTACAGTCGGCTCAATGCCAACTGCACCCAGCTACCGAATCACTTATCGATTTCGGTCACACGACCTGAACCAACGGTGTGGCCACCCTCGCGGATAGCGAAGCCCAGGCCGGGCTCCATTGCGATGGGGTGAATCAGTTCAACGGTGATTTCTGTGGTGTCGCCAGGCATAACCATCTCGGTGCCCTCGGGCAGCGTGATGACGCCGGTGACGTCCGTGGTACGGAAGTAGAACTGAGGACGGTAGTTGGAGAAGAACGGCTTGTGACGGCCGCCTTCGTCCTTCTTCAGGATGTAAACCTGGCCCTTGAAGTTCGTGTGAGGCGTGATGGAGCCGGGGACGGCCACAACCTGGCCGCGCTCGACATCTTCGCGCTTCGTGCCACGCAGCAACAGACCGCAGTTCTCGCCTGCCCATGCTTCATCCATGGACTTGTGGAACATTTCGATACCGGTGACGGTGGTCTTCTGGGTCGGGCGGATGCCGAGGATCTCGACTTCAGAGTTCAGAGCCAGCTTGCCGCGCTCGACACGGCCGGTCACAACGGTGCCACGGCCGGTGATGGTGAAGACGTCCTCGATCGGCATCAGGAACGGCTTGTCGAGATCGCGCTCAGGGGTCGGGACGTACTCGTCCACTGCATCCATGAGCTCTTCGATTGCCTTCGTCCACTTCTCGTCGCCCTCAAGAGCCTTGAGCGCCGAGACGCGGATGATCGGGGCGTTGTCGCCATCGAAGTCCTGAGAGTTGAGCAGGTCGCGGCATTCTTCCTCAACGAGCTCCAGCATTTCCTCATCATCCACGGCATCGCTCTTGTTCAGAGCAACAAGGATGGTGGGGACGCCGACCTGACGGGCAAGCAGAACGTGCTCGCGGGTCTGAGCCATCGGGCCGTCGGTTGCTGCGACCACCAGAATTGCGCCGTCCATCTGGGCTGCACCGGTGATCATGTTCTTGATGTAGTCAGCGTGACCGGGGGCGTCAACGTGTGCGTAGTGACGCTTCTCGGTCTGGTACTCCACGTGGGAGACGTTAATCGTGATGCCACGATCGCGCTCTTCAGGAGCGTTGTCGACGTTCTCGAACGGCGTGTACTCGTTCAGTTCCGGGTACTTGTCGTGCAGAACTTTGGTAATTGCTGCTGTCAGCGTCGTCTTGCCGTGGTCAACGTGTCCGATGGTACCGATGTTGACGTGCGGCTTGGTGCGCTCGAACTTGGCCTTCGCCACTTGTGTCCTCCTGGACTCGGGTAGATGTTCTCAGCCTATGGCTAGGTGTTAGCTTAACACCCACAGGGCGTGAGATCCTACAGGGTTTCTATTGAATTGGAGTGCGGATCTGCGCTGCAGCTTTCACACTGCCCCTTGACAGTGATCCCCGCCACCTCGCTCACCGGAATCCCGGCGCTATCCGTCTTGCGCTGCACTGACGCTCCGGTCTCGACCGATCGGTTCCGGCGCGGGACCCCGCTACTGCGAGGTCCCCCACCGCTGACCGATCTGACCAGTGCAATCACGCAGCGCAACAGGCAATAGCACTACGGTACACCGATCGGGGTTGATCCGACCCCGTGGGACTCACTCGCCCCGAGACTTTCCGACGATTTCCTCTGAAACGCTACGAGGAACCTCGGCGTAGCTGTCGAACTGCATCGAGTACACGGCGCGTCCCTGGGTCTTGGACCGCAGGTCGCCAACGTATCCGAACATTTCCGACAGCGGAACTTGCGCGCGAACAACACGCACACCATGCTGCTCATCCATTGACTGGATGGCACCACGACGAGAGTTCAGGTCGCCGATCACGTCGCCCAGATATTCATCAGGCGTACGCACCTCGACGGCCATAATCGGCTCAAGAAGAACCGGCTTCGCCTTCTTGGCGGCTTCACGCATGGCCATTGAACCTGCGATCTTGAACGCCATTTCAGACGAGTCAACTTCGTGGTATGCACCGTCAAGAAGCGTGGCTTTGACATCCACCATCGGGTATCCAGCCAGAACACCGGAGTGCATGGCTTCCTGAATACCAGCGTTTACAGAGGGGATGTACTCACGCGGAACGCGGCCACCGGTGACTTTGTCCTCGAAGACGTACTCTTCTTCGGAATCGCTCGGCAGCGGCTCCAGCATGATGATGACGCGGGCGAACTGACCCGAACCACCGGTCTGCTTCTTGTGAGTGTATTCAAACTTTTCGACGGTCTTACGGATCGTCTCGCGGTAGGCGACCATCGGCTTGCCGACGTTAGCCTCGACCTTGAATTCGCGACGCATACGGTCAACAATGATGTCGAGGTGAAGCTCGCCCATACCACCGATGATGGTCTGGCCACTTTCCTGGTCCAGCTCAACGGTGAAGGTCGGGTCCTCTTCAGCCAGCTTCTGGATGGCGACGCCCATCTTTTCCTGGTCAGCCTTCGACTTCGGCTCGACAGCCACGTGAATAACGGGCTTCGGGAAGGTCATCGACTCCAGAACAATCTGATCGTTCAGGTCACACAGCGTGTCGCCGGTGGTGGTGTCTTTCAGACCGATCACAGCGTAGATGTGACCAGCGTGCGCCAGATCAACCGGGTTCTCCTTGTTGGAGTGCATCTGGAAGATCTTGGAGATACGCTCACGCTTACCCTTGGTCGAATTCATGATCTGGGAGCCGGCTTCCATCTTGCCGGAGTAGACGCGGATGAAGGTCAGCTTGCCGTAGAACGGGTGCGCCGCAATCTTGAATGCCAGCGCTGAGAAAGGCTCGTTCTCATCGGGATGACGAACGAGGTTCTCTACCTCAGAGTCATCACCAGGTTCGAAACCGCTGACGGATTCGATATCCAGAGGTGAGGGCAGGAAGCTGATCACACCGTCCAGCACGGGCTGAACACCCATGTTGCGCAGTGCGGTACCGCAGTAGACCGGGAAGGCCTTGCCTGAAACGGTCAGCGCACGCACGCCTTCCTTGATCTGGTCAACGGTCAGTTCGCCGTTTTCCAGGTAAGCTTCCATGAGCTCGTCGTTGCCTTCAGCGGCGGCTTCCATCAGAGCCTCACGGTATTCCTCGGCCTTGTCCTGCAGGTCGGCGGGAATCTCGCCTTCCTCGACGATGGCACCAAGGGTGGGCTTACCGTCTGCGTCAGTTGCCGGGTAATGGAAAGCCTTCATTGACAGCAAGTCAACGTTGCCTTCGAAGGTATCCTCGGCGCCAATGGGCAGCTGCATGACGATCGGGTTCGCTTTGAGGCGATCCTTGATGGTCTGCACCGAGTAGTAGAAGTCGGCGCCCAGCTTGTCCATCTTGTTGATGAAGCAGATACGTGGGACGTTGTACTTGTCGGCCTGACGCCACACGGTTTCTGACTGAGGCTCCACACCTTCCTTACCATCGAAGACAGCCACGGCGCCGTCGAGCACACGCAGTGAGCGCTCAACTTCCACCGTGAAGTCCACGTGGCCAGGGGTATCGATGATGTTGATCTGGTTGCCTTTCCAGAAACAGGTCACAGCAGCCGAGGTAATCGTGATGCCACGTTCCTTTTCCTGGTCCATCCAGTCAGTGGTTGACGCACCGTCGTGCGTTTCACCGATCTTGTAGTTAATGCCCGTGTAGAACAGGATGCGTTCAGTCACGGTCGTCTTGCCGGCATCAATGTGAGCCATGATGCCAATATTGCGGACCTTCCTCAGGTCTGTTAGCACTTCTTGTGCCACGGAGTTGTCCTTCGCTTCGTCGTGCGTTCTTTCGGTGATCCCCATTAACGAGGGCGGAGCCCCGCTGGGGATTAAACAGCTGGCAAAAGTATTATTTCACGCAGCATGGTTGTCAGCGGCGTCAGAGGCCGCCCTCGGGAATGGAAAAATCACCAACGGTAATGGGCGAATGCGCGGTTCGATTCGGCCATCTTGTGCATGTCCTCGCGGCGCTTCACAGCGGCACCGAGGCCGTTGGACGCATCGAGAACTTCGTTAGCGAGACGCTCGGTCATGGTCTTCTCACGACGTTGACGCGAGAAGTCAACCAGCCAGCGCAGAGCCAGAGTGGTGGCGCGGGCCGGGCGAACCTCAACCGGAACCTGGTAGGTAGCGCCACCGACACGGCGGGAACGCACCTCAAGGGCTGGGCGGATGTTGTCCAGAGCGCGCTTGAGAACCACCACTGGATCCTGCTCGGTACGCTCACGCACTGTCTCGAGCGCGCCGTACACGATGCGTTCAGCCAACGACTTTTTGCCGTCGAGCAGAACACGGTTGACCAGTTGCGAGACGATCTTGGAACCGTAAACCGGATCGTCGACAAGCGGGCGCTTGGGAGCTGGGCCTTTACGAGGCATTACTTCTTCTCCTTCTTCGCACCGTAACGTGAACGAGCCTGCTGGCGGTTGCGCACGCCCTGCGTATCAAGTGATCCGCGGACAATACGGTAACGGACACCAGGGAGGTCCTTCACACGACCACCGCGGACGAGCACGATGGAGTGCTCCTGGAGGTTGTGTCCCTCACCTGGGATGTAAGCCGTCACTTCGATGCCTGACGAAAGGCGCACACGGGCAACCTTGCGCAGCGCAGAGTTCGGCTTCTTCGGGGTGGCGGTGTACACACGGGTGCACACGCCACGGCGCTGAGGCGAGCCCTTGAGCGCAGGCGTCTTCACTTTGCCGCGCTTGGAGCTGCGCCCTTTGCGGACGAGCTGCTGGATTGTAGGCACTGAAAAATTCTCCAGTCGTTGTGCACTCTGATGACTGTGTTTGCCTGTGTCAGCAGCTGCCCCGTTGTCGGGCCAGTGTCCGGTTGAATTTCGCTGCCGTGAGTTCGGCGGCGGATCGTTGCCGGTTGACGAGGGCAAGCCACGCATCGTCGTGCGTTTTCTTGTGTGGTGCCCGGCGTAGCGCAGGCACCCTGGCTTCAGTCAGCCCGATATTGTCAAGTCCCCTGACTGGGCAGCGTTGATCCATCAGGGGCCGGCGCGCCATGATGTCCGACGGTTAGCGTGCTGCTCAGCTTGTTCTGCTGTGCACCCAAGCTGTGGGGCCTGCTGCCCGTGCGGTCAGAGAATGACGCCCGGAGCTCCGATGGCACGAGGGCGAGGGGGCGATGTCCGTCCGCTCGGTATCCTCCTTGTGGAGCCCGATGCTTGTATCACCGGTTGTGGCGCTGCGTCTTGATCACTGGTGCGATCAGTGTCGCATCGCCGCCAGATCGTGTGATCAAGCGGTCAGGTGACCCGATGTACTCGGGTTACCGCATTTCAGCTTAGTTTGTGGGCGGCGGGCACGTCAATTGTGTACGGCGTGAGCTAAGGCGCATTCTGGACGGAGGCGCGGTCGGAGTGGATTGTTAGGAATGGAGTCACGGGAACTTCCGACGCCTCGCGGCAGGCCGCTTACGGCGACTGCCGGGCGACCTTCCAAGGAGGGCTTCCCATCGACCCCGTCCCTTCCTCCGCCCCTGCTCCTCTTACTCTTACTCTTACCCTTACCTTACCCTTACCCTTACCCTTACCCTTACCCAACTGTCGATTTCAGCACGATCTTCGGCACTACCTTTCATAAAAACTGTTCTTGACCTGCGGTTTTAAAAAACATCTTGTCGAATCGCGCCTCGAGATCGACAGTTGGGTGAAAGAAAGGAAGGGAGGGAGTAGTGGAAGGAAAGCGGAAAGATTGCCCGGCGACCTCCCTGCAGAAGTTGTCCCGATGGAATCGTGGAATATTCCAAGGCGAACCGACCAGAGGGAATCCTCACGGCCGAGGGTACCCGCCCGGCTCAAGCCGAGTTATCCACAAGTATCACCCCTACCACCACCGTATCCACAAGCTGCCGCTCTTATTGCCGCATACGCCGCTTCCCCATGTCATGCTCTTTCAGCCATGCAACTCGACATAACCGTCCGCACGCCCAACACAACCATCACGCATCCAGCTCTATCGCCACACAGTCAGTGCTCGACAACTGGGCACCCTTAGAAAGGAGGTATCCGAGTGACCACCTACATCGAGCACCTTCACCTCGCTACAACCTCGCGCCACCGCCGCCTCAGCGCCCTTAAGAAACAAACTGGTCAGTACTACGCGCGCGTTAAGCGAGGCGTCACGTGGCGCATCGATCCCAGCGCTACCCAGAGTGAAACGTGGAAGATCCGCAATGATGCCGCCTTGGCACGGATTGCGGCCACCTGTCTGACGCATCCGCACGCGACATTCATAGGCCCATCTGCAGCTTTGCTCCACGGCCTGTGGTGCTGGGACCGTTCGCCTGACGTTCACATCCTTACGCATGGCAGACCAGGAAACGAATCCCCGACCTTGCCTCGGATTGAGATTCGCTGCGGCCACCCTCGGCGATCCCCCATCGAAGCAAGCAGAATTTCTATCCCAGCTGCCCGAATAATGCGACACCAGGTACCAGCTGTCGGGCCGATACGCACGGTCAGAATCCGCGGATCCAGCATCGACCGCGGGCGTGAAAGCGACGTGTCGGGGTCGCGCCGTCGAATGCTGCTACGTGTGGCGACACTTGAGGACACGCTCATTTTGTGCGCTCTCACGATGCCGGCGAGCCACGCGTTCGTGACGCTATGCGACGGGATGCGTCGGCTGAGTCACTTCAACAAGCACCATCAGGACAGGTCTCGCAAGGCTGAAGAGCGTGTGCGAGCTGCTCTGGTCCGCCAGCTTAGTCGCTTTCCGAGGGAGCATCGCAATGTGGCTCGCGCGAGATGGCTCATACAGCATGCGGATGCGGGCTGCGAATCAATTGGCGAGGCGATGCTGCTGTGGATAGTTCGCAGTCGGAAGCTTCACGCTGTGCGCACACAGTTTGAAGTGCGCCAACGCCCAGCTGAGAGCCTTGCTGGAGCGCGCTCGGCGAGCGTGTACTTCATCGATATTGCTTTTCCGCGCGAGAAGGTCGCACTTGAATTTGACGGCCGCAGCAAACGAGGCGTGTCGCACTCACAGATCGCTCACTCTTACCAATCTGAGGGCAGGAGGCAGCGAGATTTGGAGGCGCGCGGCTGGGTTTTCGAACGCTTCATTTGGGACGATTTGCACCACCCTGAGCATTCGGCTGCGCGGATCGAAGCCCGGTTGCGTGGGACGCGCGTGGAAAGCGCTGATCGACGTATTGGTTCTCCGAATCGACGAGGGAGGCCGCGAGCGCCCGCGCGAGATCGGTGCCAACGAGTTGAATGCAGATGCCCTGAATGTGGTGCACTGTTGAATGTGCTTGCTTCGTGAAAGAACTGCCGAAAACTGCATGAAGGTGCCGAGCTCTACCTTGGTGGTACAGCTCGGCACCTAGAGACTAATCGGCGTGACTAAGCGTGCAAATTCGACAGGTCTTCGATCTGCGAATTAGTTGCTTACAGCGGCACACCAAGGTCTTTCAGGAAGTTGCGAGGGCCATCGTATTGGATCGCAATGAGGCCGGCGAACGCTGCGAGAGCGCCAAAAAGAACGAGCTTGAAGAGTTTTTTGATCACGGTGTCTCCTCCATTTGACTAGTGGATCAACGTAGTCAATTCTATGTGCTTCTCTGCGCCAATGCAGGGACTCGATACTGTTCTTCCGCCGTTAATAGTCTCCAATTCCCACCTCCTTCTCTCCCCTACTGTCGATTTCAAGGCCCATCCGACGGTTCTCTCCACGCATCTCGATCCACAAATGCCTGCTGGCCAGTGACGATGCGTGGGGCACCCTCGTCAATTGGGAGGATACGGCAGCCAAATCGACACTTGGGTGGACAGGGCGGCGGGGAGGGAAACAGCACCATTTTGCGACTGTGGCAACCAAGATCTGAAGAAACCTCGGACACAAAATCGCCAGAGGCCTCGGAAGCGTCACGACACTCGATGTCAGAGCCAAAAGGCCACATCACGGCGCTCTTAGTGCCCGTTATTTGCCCCTCCACTTTGGGCGTCGCCACTGTCAGTTTCCTCAGGCGCTGCGCCTTCGGCACCGATATCCTCTCCAGCCAACTCGGCCCTCCGGTAAAGGCGCTCCAGCGCGTGAGCTGCACCTTCAGCCTGCATGCCGTTCGTCCAGTAGAGCGAATGAGCCGAGCGCTGAATACCTGTGCGCCGGCTCCCCTGGCAAAATAGATCCTCCGCAACGCAAAAGTCACGAATCCGGGTGGCAAATTCAGCTAAAGCCTGCGAGTGTCGCGGCAACATCCCGTTAAAACGCGGATCGTAGTCGCCGCGGTTATACGGCATCGACCCAACAAAACCAGGATCACCGTATAGCTCGACGGCAGCAATCGCCTTCCGCGCAGGCTCACTCAGTCGCTCGACATCGCCCATGATCAGCCGGTCTTCAGGCTTGCTCAGCGTCTCAGCGACAACGATCGCGCCCTGCGAATAACCCACGAGCACGTATTTCTGATTCGGGCACCGAGCTGCGCCATCTTCAAGCATCGCGGTCAGAGCTAAAACCCCGTCTTCGACGGAAGCATTAACGTCAAAACTTGCGGGATATTCCAGCGCAATGGCACGCGCGTCTTTCGACCATTTCTCAACGATCTCGCCCGCTACGGCATCAGTGAGGCCACCGCCGCCGGTCTCCTCATTCGTTCCACGCGCATTAATCGCCACGACGTCCACGCATTCTCCGGTGGTCATGAAAGACTGCTCGGCTGGATGGCTGGATTGGGACTGGTCGGGGGCAGCTTCGATGGGGTTGTCGGTTTCGATTTCCGATTGGTTCGACAAGGTTGACTGATTCGAAAGGGCGGATTGAGCGAGAGACTGCTCCGGCTCGGCAGGGCTGTTACCGGCCACACACCCGGCTGCAGTGAGTGCCGTCACAGCAATCAGCGCAGGTAGTCCGAGCTTTCTCATCCGTCACTCCCTCTCGGTTCCACCCAAATTCTACCCATTAACGAGGGAGACTCCCATCTACTGCTACACGCAGTACGCTCCAGATCGGCATCAGTGAGTTTTCTCGATGTTTCGGGCCGACTTTGACGATCCATATTCTGGGAATCGTCGGCAGATCTGTACTTTCCTTCTCCCTCTCCTTCCCTCTTTCCCCGTCTGTCGATCTGAAGGGCAGGTCACCGGCAATCGCACCCACGGACGAGGCATTTGCACTGGTCAGGAGTAACCTCACGGGAGGTAGAGCCGTGATGAATCCAGTGAGAGGCTTCCAGGTCGACAGGTGGGTGCAGAAAGAGTTTGATCCACAATTATGAATTGGGTCTGTACGGGCAGCAGTACTGTTCCGTAGTGTGGTGCACATGACACGACGATCACGACGCGCCGCGCGCACTAGGCTGCTGGTTCCAGTAGTGGCCGGAATGATCATGCTGGCTGCATGTAGCCAGGCACAAGACGGGCAAAGCAACAACATTGAAGTCTCTGCCAATCAAAGTGGGTCAGGCGATGCAGCCCACAGCATACCCATGTCGGGCGAGTACCCGGTCTTGCCCGACGGGAAGCTCGGCAGGCCCGTGGACTGGGTGGAACCACACGAACCACAACTGCCCAGTGCTGCCACCAACATGGACGCGTTCGGGGCACGCTACTTCGCCGAGTACTACCTCAACCTCCTCGCATACTCCATCAACACCGGCAACACCACCACCCTCAAAAAAGTCAGCAGCCCAGACTGCAAACTCTGCCAAGTCAACTTAACGAAAATCGCTGATCAATACGAAAAAGGAGGATGGGCGGAAGGCATAGGGTATGAGGTCGCCGAGTTCAACGATGTTCTCACTCATCCAGATGATGAGAATCTCTACTTCGTAGAAATGCTTGTCCAAGCAGCGCCATACACAAACTACTCAAATGACTCCATTTCTAACTACCCTGACAAAGAACTGGTATTCCAGGTAGAAGTCCAAGCAAGAGAGCGGTCCTTCGTCACCAAGTCGTTATACGCCGAATCACCTGAAAGCCCCCAGTCATGAGTGCATTCCATCTCGTCGAGCCCGTTTTAGCAATGTCATTTCTTGTCATGAGTGCACCTGTAGGAGACACAAATGACAGCTGGGATCAAGACATTCTTAAGGCAGACAATAACGTGCTGACTGTCAAACACACCTTTACCCAGGTGGTGTCGGTGCCTGGTGTGGAGGGTGCTGGCGTGGAGAATGTTGACGCCGCTGGTGCTGGTGGTGTGGTTGAGGTTGTTGAGGGGCCGGTTGGTGGGTTTCGTGTACCGGGCTGGCAGGTGCGCTGCAAGATCGGCACCGGCACAGCCGGCGCCACACCAGCAGACAAATGCACCCCACCACCAACAGAAAAACCTGAAGGAAAAGAACCAGACCAGCCCGCCACTCCGTCAACCGACACCATCGCACGCACAGCCCTGAACACCATCACCCTACGCGGCGCAGGCCTGACCATCCAACCACACCAACACGCCTTCACCGAAGTGCCCTCCAACATCTACGCCGCCACCCCCACCCAAACCCACACCCTCACCGTCTTCAACCACACCGTCACCCTCACCCTTCACGCCTCCACCTACACATTCGACTTCAACGACCACACCCCGCCACTGGTCACCACCACCCCAGGAAACCCCTACCCCAACATGGTGCACACACACTCATGGCAAAACGAATCACCCCACCAAACCGTCACACTCACCACCACGTGGGACGTCACACTAACCAACCCGTTCACCGGCACCACGCACACAATCC